>JASHRF010000021.1 GCA_030037545.1 Acidobacteriaceae bacterium
CGGCAATATGGATTCGACTACACTGGGGTTCGCGCACACCACGGGCTCGCCTGGTTTCCTGCCTTCGAAGCATCGGGGTCAATCAATTGGGAGCCAAATCCGAATTACCGGCCGTGTCCGCTGGAGTTTCGCGAGCCGCGGGAATATCCTGAACTTGGTCTGAATTCCAAGCAGAGCCTATACGCACGGTTTCTTGAGAACCCGGAATCGATCATGTTCGTGTCTGATCCCGGGCAGTATGCCAAGCTTTGGCCCACGTTTAAGCCTTAATATCACTGCACTCGCTGAACTTCGATACCGCGTTCCACAAAAGGCGCGATCTGATCTTCTGTGGCGCCGCTGTCGGTGATGAGTGCGTTGATGGTGTCTGCTGGACAGATGAGCTACTTCGTTACAACACCAATCCTGCTATGACCTGCGACCGCGACCTTGCGTTTCGCTTGGCCGACCATCGCGGCGTTAAGCTCGGCTTCGGCGGCATTCAGGCAGGTCAAGCCCTGCTGGGGATGGATCCCATTTACACCGATGAACATCACATCCACAAAGAGCCTGCTTACCGCAGCCACTGCGCCGGACCCGACAAGAGAAAACCAATCTCCGCGCAGATGTCCGCCGGGGACGAATACGTGAATGTCCTTGCGATTGCTGAGTTCCATCGCAATATTCACGGTATTCGTCACCACCGTGAGCCCGCTGATGTCGTGCAGGCTGCGCACGACCTCGATCGTTGTGGTTCCGGCCGTCAAAGCGATGGTATCGCCTGGGGAAATGTATGCGGCTGCGGCCTCTCCAATACGCCGCTTTTCGTCCGCAAAGCGCCCCACCTGATCTTGGAATGAGAGATCGTGGCGAAAGGCCTCATAAAGCATGGGCTCGATTGCCACTGCTCCGCCATGGGTCCGGCGCAACAAGCCGCGGTCTTCCAATTCCTGCAGACAGCGTCGAACCTTAGAAAGGGAGACATCGAGTTTCTCCCGCAGCATTTCCACTGAGACGCTGCCCGACTGCCGCAGCTCGCGGAGAATCGTAGCGGTGCGAAGGGATTGTTTTTCGTCTTGTTCATTCATTTGGGATTTGCGCGCCGGATCCCTCAGATCATCCGGTAGCCCTCAATTTCCAGTCGTGCTGGATTTCAGCGGCTCGAAGTCGGTGACGGAAGAATATCACCGCAGTCGTCCGGAGCCCGATTGCATGCCCGGTGATGGGCATCACGGTATCTGCGACGGAATTCGGACTAGGTTGGTGAAAACATTCCCTCAAATCTGCGGCAAGGTGACGGCTCATCGTATACTGGTGGGCCGCACTTGTGTTGGCCTAGTGCTTTCCTCGCATCCAACCACTCAACCTCATAAATGGAAACGGTTCTCGGGCAATCCCGGCACGTCCAATCGAATTGCGAACAGGCTGCCGGAGAGTCTGGACCCTGAAGCTGCCGTCGTTACATAGAGGGTCCGAAGATCTGTGCCACCAAAGGTACACGTTGTCGGTGTGGAAACCGGCAATTGGACTTCCCGTTTCAGGGCCCTATCAGGAGCAATTGCGACCAGATAGCCTGTCGCCGGTCTCGTGTTCCACAAAACTCCTTCGCAGTCGACTGCCGAGCCATCGGGCCGACCCCGCTCAAAGTCAACGAGAGAGGGTCGTTCCGCCGAAATGGCCCCGGTGTTGAGATCGAAATCAAAACTGTAGATCGCGTTTGCCACTGTGTCGCCGAAGTAGAAGCGGTCGCCATGCGGACTCCACGCGACGGTATTCGAGATTCCGATCTTGTGCTTCCACTCGCACACTGAGCCGTCCGGATCGATGCGATAAAGAACGCCATCGCTGATCGAAACTTCGAGGTCTTCGCCATCGGGACCGACGTTATAGCGCATGGTGCCGATCCAAAGCGAGCCGCGGGGATCGATCCGCGCGTCGTTACAGCGCATCTCGGGCCAGGTATCAAGGCGAAACAGGACGCGACCAAGAGTGTTGGTGGCCGGCTGCCAAAGCTGCGCCTTCGATCCGAAGATGGCGGCGAGCGTGTCGTCGCGATCGGTAAGGGTCAGAGCCGTTACCGGCTCGTCAAAATATCCACGTCCGCACCGATCGGCTGGCCTCATCCAAGCGATGAATCAGAAACCGATTGATATCGACCCCAAAAAGCGCGCGCTCTGCGGCGTGCCATACCGCACCCTCACCGCATCGATCGCCGACAGCCGCCAAGCAGAAAGGGCGCTCCACAGATTCCATGTATTTCCTCGATCATTTGCTGTACAGAGGTCTTGGACGCATGAAAGAGCCAGCGACCTGCTTGGATGTTCACCACTGTTTTCGCATTCCACGGATCCAAGAACTTCCCGGTTTTGGTTCTATTCATCTTACCGTCAGCTGATAGGAATGCGTGGCATCGGCGCCCGCGCGCATCGCGAGGGAGTCGGGAGCTGATCTCACACAGCGAATGGTGGTTTTGCCAAAAAGCTGAGTTTTTCTGCGACTCGCATAAGCCCATCATCGTCCGTCCAGATTGCAGTCGGGGTTTGGACGATAATGAGCGAGGCGATAAGATGGGCATCGATTAAGCCGATGCCCTCTGTGTAAAGCTTTCGCACTTCAATCAGTTGACGCACTTCGTGAAGTTCGGCGACCGGCAACTCCGGAAGGAAATCCAGCGATGCAAGCGTCACCTTGCGATCCCGAAGGCCACCGAGAGACAGTTCCGCAACAATGAAGGGGTGCATCACGACTCTTCCGGCTTCCAGCAAGGCCGAAACTTCCTTGTTCTCAGACTTGAAATGTTCGATCCAGATGTTCGTGTCGATCAGGATGGGCGTGTCTGTCGGAGTCATTTACGCGGCATTCTCCGGCGTAGAATCCTCTGCAACTCGGGCATCGTCCCACCCAGCGCCGCCAGCCTCCGGGCCGCTTCGCGCTGGACGAGTTGTGTCAGAGCCTCCCGGATCAATACCGATTTTTCTTTGACGCCTGTATACGCCTGCGCTTTGCGGATTAGATCGTCTTCAAGTGTTACCGTCGTCCGAATGCGCTTTACACTTCCCGCTCCACCAGGACCATTTTGGACCGCGACCATGGAGTTTCTTGGCATATGCGCCCCCCTTTCATACCATTATTGCATCAAATGATGCTAGTTGCATCATCCATGCCGTTTCCCCGCGGGCATGCCTGCGTTCTTGGATTCACGGGTAGGACTCGAGCCTGACGTTCGGCAGCGAAAGCGTGTGACGGGCGGCAGCAAATCCCTGTGCCTTGCATCATCGCTTCTTCTGCCTTTCGGTTCTCCTCCTTGCTGAATCGGAAGAATGCAGGATTTCCTTGGCGGCTCCTTCCTTTGCGCGGCAATTGTGCTGCCGTGCCGCGGCTGCCGTTCTGAGGCTCGGGTGGTGTGATGTCCGGGAATCCATGACGGCGCGAGAGAGCCAGGCACAGCCTCTCATTCTTTGCTTCGCCAAGTCCGTTAACCAGGTAGCGTCCGAGGGGGAAGGAGCCATCGCACGCGTCTCGTTGCTTGTCATCTCCCGATTAACCTGCGCTGGACCTGAATTCACCGTTGTTTGGCCGGCCCTGCGCCGATCTGCCCCGCCGCCTGCTCCACTTCTAGCAGGCTGCTGAAAAATGCAGGAGAGTCATTTGGAAAGATGTGGTGTGCGGTTTAAGGCTCTCAGCTCCTGGTCCATGAGGCGTAATCTGTAAGGGCGTCCTGATCGGCCGGGTCCGGGCGATTCACGAGCGGATCGAGCTTGTCGCACTTCTTCCGGTAGACTTCGACGTCCGGGTCCTTTTGACTACGCTCCACGAAGTCATTTCACTCTTGTGGATATGCGAGGCGGTTCTCAAGGAAACGATCGATCAAGTCGGCAACTTCGGCTTTTGTTGCATTGCGGGGCACACCACGATTGAAACACGTGCGAGCACATCTTTCCAGCGGAGTGCGCATCATGCTGAGACCTGATTATGCGAGGAATCGATCAGCAGCAGGGTGATATGTTCAGTTACTTGTCGCCGGAACAGCGCGTGCGGAAGGATCATCCGCTACGCGCGGTGCGGGCGATGACGGACGAAATCCTGGAGCGGATGTCACCGGTGTTTGACGCGATGTATGCAGGGGGAGGGCGGCCATCGGTCCCCCCGGAGGAGCTGCTTCGGGCCCAGCTTTTGAGATGCTCTACTCGGTGCGGAGCGAGCGGCTGTTGATGGAGGGGATTGACTACAGTATCCTGTTCCGCTGGTTCGTGGGCCTGAACCTGGACGAGACGGTATGGGATGCGACCAGCTTTACGAAGAACCGCGATCGATTGCTGGAAGCGGCGGTGGCTAAGGAGTTTTTGGCCCAGGTGGTAGAGCGTGCCCGCGGGGCAAGCTTAGTGAGTGACGAGCCCTTCACGGGGGACGGAACGCTGCTGGAAGCGTGGGCCAGTCTGAAGAGTTTCCAGCCGAAGGAAGAGAAACCTGGCGTCCCGCGGGATGATCCTGGCAACCCGACAGGGGATTTTCATGGCGAGAAGCGGACGAACCAGACCCATGAGTCGAGGACCGATCGGGATGCGTTACTGGCGCGCAAGGCTAGAGGCAGGGAGGCGAAGTTGAGCTAGAGCGGAAATCTGCAGGTAGAGAATCGCCACGGTCTAATCGTGAACGCGGAGTTGTTGCAAGCCAATGGACGGGCCGAACGCGACGCGGCATTGCTAATGCTGGAGCAGGTTCAGGGCGATGGACGCATCACCGTGGGCGGCGACAAGGGTTTCGACACGCAGGAGTTCGTTGCCGAATGCCGGCAGATGAACGTGACGCCGCACGTCGCGCAGAATACGGGCCGAGCTGGTGGCAGCGCCATCGACGCGCGTACTACGCGTCACGCTGGCTATGCGGCCAGCCAGAGGAAACGCAAGCGCATCGAGGAATGCTTCGGCTGGATGAAGGACATCGCACTGCTGCGGAAACTGAAACACCGCGGGCTGTTCAAGGCAGCTTGGATCTTCACCTTCGCGGCGGCAGCCTACAACCTCGTGCGGATGCGAAAGCTGATTCCGGTTCCAGCCGCTGTCTGATGGAGTCGTCGGGTCTCTGCGTGCCGCAAAAATGGTTCGCAGAGCGCCAAAATAAACAGCAGCTTGGCCCATCATCAACCGAAAATGATCCGGACGTGAAGTGAAACATGCAAACCACTTAGTTTTTCAGCAACCCCCTAGGGTATATGCAAGGGAAAAATGTCACATTTCGAAAAAGAAAAACAAAAGCTCATGGCCAGGATCAGGCGGATTCGCGGCCAGGTAGAGGCAATCGAGCGCTCACTATCGGGCGGCGATGACTGTGCGGACATACTGATGCTCCTGGCCAATGTCCGGGGCGGCATCAATAGCCTCATGGCCGAAGTATTGGAGGATCACATTCGCCTGCACATGATGGACCCGAATAATGAGAAGGTCGCCATGCAGGAAGTAGCTGAGGACCTCATCGATCTCGTGCGGGCCTATTTGAAATGAGCAGTCATGGTGCAGATCAACTTGCCGATTTGGGCTCGCAGGCGCATGTTCATGGAGACTCGTGCTTGCATGTGAGCCGGAAGTGGACCAGGACGATTGTCCCGCTTCAGGTCAGCACGTCCAAAGCCTCGTGTTGCCTGGAATCGGTATCTCCTTCCATCTCCAAGTAAGCGCAGAATCGCACAGAAATTGCTACATGCAAGGGCCGCCGTCAAGTAGGAAATCTGATTGACAACAAAATTACTTTTTCGTGACAACACCAACCAAGCTTCCGACTGAAGCTTAAGGGATGGCGACTATCTGCGTTCTGCGCATGGGCAGGGCAACGAGCAAACCCGCATGAGACCGAATTCAGAGGAGGACTTTATGCATATGACGATTGAAAGAAGGACAATCGGTATCAGGAGTCGCCAGAGCGCAGGTGGATTGCAACTGGGCCTGCTGGGACTGGTCTGTCTGGCAGCCGTGGCTGCGTCGGCGCAGACTTTCACCGAGTTCAACGCGCCTGGCGCGAGCACAACAACTCCCGGCGCGGGCACCTTCCCCTTGAGCAACAACACCGACGGGCAGATCGTCGGATATGTCAACAATAATGGATTCGTTGGCACCGCCGGCGGTACGTTCACCAGCTTCGATGTTTCTGGCGCCGCCTGTTGTACTGTACCCGAGAGCATCAACAGCGCCGGAGTAATCGCCGGGAGTTGGGAGGACGCAAACGGCGCTCATCACGGATTCGTTCGCGCCGCCGACGGCACCATAACAACCCTCAACGCGCCAGGCGCGGGGGCGGGCCGCTCCCCGAACACGCAAGACCAGCTAGGAACTAAAGCCCTCAGCATCAACGACGACGGGATGATTGTCGGTTATTACAGTGACCAAAAATGACGTTTATCAGGGATTTCAGCTGACACCGTAATCAAGCCCCGCCCCGTGGCCCCAACAACGAGCCGCCTGCCCGCGGCGTGGTGTTCAAACTTGGTTGGGTTGACGAGCCAATCCCGAAGTTGAATCACAAAAGCGAGACGGCCAGAATTCGGCTTCGAGCCCCTCGGCATTTATGAGATGTGTAGTAAGCTGTTCTTCCATGACCTGTCCGCCTTGTAGGGCTTAAGTCACAGGGCAAAGGCCGAGGTGCATGCGGAGTAGCTCCTGAGATTTCGGCGGGCGTCCGGCGATCCGTAGTTCGAATCTCAACTATTGCGTATAGGGTTTAGCACGTTTCGAGCGACAAGTCGGCTGGGCAGGCGGCTCCATTTGATACTCGGCAATAATGCGCTAATTGAAGGCCTTCACAAGAGGTCGCACGGCCGAGCCCCCAAGACAAGGACGGCAAATTAGTTGATTGGATGGAGCATCTTTTCCGAAAGGCAATATAGGAGAGCCTGATTTAACGGTCTCGGCAAGGCCGTCCACAGGCGAGATCAAGTTCAGTTGAGGAGCCGCAATGCTTTGCCTTTGTGCATGGCTATATGGTCCGTTTTATCGCTCTTTATTTCGTACTGCGGATCATCCTCGCTTGCGTGATGGACGTAGCCTTTGTAGTTCACGTCCTTCGTATGCACCCGCACGATGTGTCCGCTGACCAACCCTGCTTCCGAATTCCAGGTTACGTGATCGCCTACTTTGAATACCTGGGCCATTGAACTGATGATAATGCATCTCAAAGCGCCGAATGCAGCACTGGCCGCTTGCTGCCGAGAGGACTATGGACGGGCGCAGCATCGGGCCCTGCAGACTGGAATTCGAGGGCTACCATGAGTCTTTATGCAGGAATACGATCTCTATATTAATCAGCAAAAGCCAACGCTTGGGCCTTATGTCAGGACTGGCGCGGGCCTGCCTGATCTCGCCGACTCCGGGCAATCGGTCTCTGAGAATACCGTAGCGGGCTACGAACTATCCCATGGCCTTGTACAGAGGATCAACGCGCATGTCATGCCTTCGAGGAACAGGGCTGATTAACGAAGTCGGCGCGTTTGGGATGGGACGAAACAATGCACGCGCTATCACCGGGAGCAACTGGACGCTTCACGTTCGTTGTTGAACCGGAAGGTTGACGGTGTTGCCAAATTCGCGTGCCGCGAACGGCTCATTGGATTCGCTATTCAGTTCCGCGAGGCGCGCCAGTATCCATGGCTCGGATTGTCCAAAGCTAAGCCGCCGCACCGCAACAGGCGAGGATTTGAGCTGCGGCTGCTGGCTGACCGGATCTCGCGCATACCACGTATGCTGGTTGGCTGATTCGGCGTCCTGTTCGTAATGGAACGGCACAAAGACTTCACCGGGCCGGACAGTATCCACGATCATTGCTACGCCCTCCCAACGGCCATTCGGAGATGTAATCTCCACCAGATCACCGGTTTCGATTTCCAGGCGGGACGCATCAGCAGGATGAATCTCGATGTAAGGATGAGGCGCACGCTCGTTCAATGCTTTGGATCGGGCCGTCTTCGTCCGAGTATGAAAGTGATAAACCACACGCCCGCTGATAAGCGTGAATGGATAATTGGCAGAAGTCGGATTCGGCTGCCGCCGCCAATGCACGGGTCTGAGAAATGCCTTTCCCTCAGGGTCGATCCGCACATAATCGCTTCGGGTATTCTTGTTGCCCGTCAGGAAATCGACGCCATAGCTCTCACAGTCGTCAATACACGTCCAGAATTTCAGATCCTCATACAGGCGCTCACAACCGCGGGGATGCTGCTCGTTGCAGGACCAGCGGACCGCGCCCATTTGCAGGATCAGATCGTATGTCATCCCCGAATAGTCGCAAGGCCGACCCTTCGACACTCCGCGCCATTCTTCAAATGCATCGCTTGGGTCTTTGAACGGAATGAGCGGCGCGCCGTCGCGTTCTTTGAACGCCAGCCGATTGGCGACCTCGACAAAGATATCGAAATCGCTCCGCGCCTCACCCGGAGGCTCGACCGCTTTCAGCAGGAGATTGACGCTTCGATCGGCGTTGGTGACGCAGCCCTTTTTCTCTCCCCACATCGCCGCTGGGAAGTGAATGTCTGCCAAATCGACAGTCTCGGCATCGAAGAACGGGTCCTGTACTACCAGGAAAAGCCGGCGCAGGATTCGTTCGCTGCGGTTTTGGTCGGGCAGGCTGACGAGCGGATTTGTGCCGATAACCCACATGAACTCGATCTCGCGCGCTCCGCGGTTTCCATCATGAGGAGAATATTCTTCGGAACCTCGGGATGGGATTTGTCAAAATCAAGGTTCCAGTGCCTGCACAGGTCGCGCATTTGCGTTTCGCTGTGTGGATTGCGATACCCCGGATAGGAGCCTCCCGCGCCCGTTTCGCGGTTAGCCATTGCGGCGGGTTGCCCCGCCATCAGCAGGGGACCAGCTCCAGGCTTGCCAATCGCCCCCAGCAACAGGTGCACCGTATTCACCAGCGATGATGAGGCGGTCGCTTCAACGCTCTGGTAGAACCCCTGCAACACCGTCGAAACCATGCGCGGCGTGGTACCGATCCATTTGGCCGCAGTCTCGAGATCACTCTTGGGAATGTCGCAGATTTCGGCTACGCGCTCAGGCGGGTACTCGCGAGTTATCGCATCGAGCTGCTCGAATCCGACCGTGTACTTCGAGATGAAGTCACGGTTCACCCAGCCGCGCGCAATCAGCAGGTGAATGATGCCATTCATCAGCGCGACATTCGTACCGACATGAAGTTGCAGGTGCAGGTCCGCACCTTGGCGAACCGTTGGCGTGCGGCGCGGATCGGCGACGATGATTCGACCGCCGTTCTTCTGCTTCGCCGCAAGCATGCGCTCCCAAAGGACCGTCTGCACCTCGGCGACGTTGTGGCCATAAAGACAGAGGAGGTCTGCCTGATCCACATCGACATAGGAGGCGACGGGGCCGTCCGCGCCGAAATTAGCCATCAGTCTATTTGCGGAGGTCGCCGTGCACAAACGAGTATTGCCATCGATGTTGGAAGAGCCCAGGCCCCCCGCCATAGCTTTCCCAGCGTGTACAGTTCCTCGACGGTGATCTGCCCGGAGTTGTAGCAGGCCAGATTTTCATGCCCCTGTTGCCAGGCTTCTTTGAACTTCTCGATAAAGAAATCCACGGCATCCTGCCAGCTTACGGGCTCTAATGGAGATCCTTTGGCGCGGCGGATCATTGGCGTCGTGCCGCGGCGTTTGGAGTTGTCGGCCACCCAGCCATGCTCGCCTTTTGGCCCGAGGTGGCCGAAGTTGACCGGATGATCGACTGTCCCGCGCACGCCCACCATCCTTCCATCCTTCACTGCGATGTCGAGGCTGCAATCGTTCGAACACAAAATACAAGCCGAATGCACCCATGCATCCGGCTCACCCTGAATACTGAGATTCATGTCAATCCTGGGCTGCGTGAAGACCCTCCTCGCTCGGCTGATGCCGATATCGATCGCTTCCCTGGCTCGTGCTCCCGTGTTCTCCAATCTCGCTTGCCAACATTCGTTGCAGCCATTAAAGGCAACAATCCAATATAAGCAATGAATGTAGGAATCGGCGACCACCCGATACAATCTAAAGCGTAGAGAGCAGCAGGACAGCGAACCAAATGAACGAGACCTCTCGCCATACGCAATTACCGGTTGCCCAACCGATTCTCTCGCCACTGACTCGTGCTGCGATCTTTCTGGTTGTCTGCATCAAGCCAAACACGAAGAGCTATGTAGCCGTTCGTGCGCTCTGCGCCGATTTGCCCGGACTGGTTCGCGCGGTGGAGTTTCGCGACATTGAGGCTGGATTTACCTGCGTCGCCGGATTCGGATCGAATGTGTGGAACAAACTCTTCGGAAACCCTGGACCGGCTGAGCTTCACCCGTTTCGGGAGATCCAATCGGACGGACGTCATGCTGTTTCCACTTCAGGAGACGTGCTCTTCCATATCCGCTCCAAACGAATGGACATGTGTTTTGAATTGGCCACTCACATCATGGAGCGGATCAAAGATGCAGTTTCTGTTGTCGATGAGGTGCACGGCTTCCGCTACTTCGATGACCGTGATGTCATTGGATTCGTCGACGGAACAGAGAATCCGCGGGGCCAGGCCGCCTTCGACGCGGCGCTCGTGGGTGAGGAAGACGCACGATTTGCCGGAGGCAGCTACATTATCATCCAGAAATACCTGCATGACATGGAAGGCTGGAACGCGCTTTCCACCGAGCAGCAGGAGCGCATCATTGGGCGCAAAAAGCTCTCCGATGTTGAGTTGGACGATGCCGTTAAACCCTCTTCAGCTCACAATGCACTCACAACCGTTGTTGAGAACGGGAAAGAGGTCAAGATTCTGAGGGACAACATGCCTTTCGGCAGCCCGGGCTACGGAGAATTCGGCACATATTTCATCGGATTCAGCCGCTCTCCACGAACCATCGAACAGATGCTTGAGAACATGTTCGTGGGGCGGCCGCCGGGGAATTACGACCGGCTCCTCGACTTCAGCCATCCTGTTACGGGAAACCTCTTTTTCGCGCCGTCGGCTACTTTTCTTGAGAGTCTGGGCGAAGAAGACCCCGCAACAGATTCATCTATAGCAGAGGCGCAGCTTGACCAGCCATCATCGTCGCCAGTGCTCGATACATCACTCGGAATAGGATCTCTCAAGGGAGCAGAAAGATGAATAATCTCCACCGGGAATTAGCGCCGATTTCAGCCGCGGCATGGGAGCAGATCGAGGAAGAAACAAAACGAACGATCAAGGGATACCTGGCCGGCAGGCGCGTTGTAGACGTTCCTGCGCCGGGCGGAATCGCCCTTCCAGGAGTGGCTACCGGACACCTTGTGTCCATCGCGTCACCTGCTGAAGGAGTCGCTGCGAACCAACATGAGGTCAAGCCGCTGGTGGAGTTGAGAGTGGCTTTTGAGCTGTCGCGGCAAGCGATTGACGACGTCGAACGCGGGGCGGAGGATTCGAATTGGCAACCAGCCAAGGACACCGCCAGAACCCTCGCATTCGCCGAAGACCGCGCAATTTTCGATGGATACCAGGCCGCGAACATTCAAGGCATTCGCCAGGGGACGAGTAATCCGGTCAAAAATCTTCCAGAGGACATCCGCGACTATCCGGATGCTATTGCCGAGGCGTTGAACCAGTTGCGGCTTGTTGGTGTGAATGGCCCGTATGCCGTCACGCTGGGCGCGGCCGAATATACCGGACTTGCCGAAACCCGCGATTACGGCTACCCGGTTCTGGAACATGTGAAGCGAATCATCGATAGCAACATCGTCCTGGCCCCGGCGCTCGGCGGCGCCTTTGTGCTCAGCACACGAGGCGGCGATTTTGAACTAACCATTGGACAGGACATTTCCATCGGTTATCTGAGCCACACGGACGCAGCGGTTCGCCTTTATTTGCAGGAGAGCTTCACATTTCGGGTTTTGACAAGCGAGGCGTCGGTGGTCCTTTCGCCGTCTTCAAAACTACCTGAAAAATAGACGGCGAGATCGTTCACGCGTGGCATACAAGGTACCTACGACCGATACTCCTTGAATCTGAAACTCGGTTGTTGACTCCCCGCCGAGTCACTCATCCAGCCTCAATTTTCCTCCTGTGGGCCCTTCTATCCAACTGAAAATTTGACTTCTCGACCGATACCAGATTGTCTTGCCGTGACGGTGTCCTGACAGGACACCGAATGGAAGACTTTCCGCGCTTTCCACCCGGTTCCCGCCCTACCTTCACAACCAGCACGTTGCACCGAGAGTGGCCACTCGACGGCAAACCACCAAAGGAGAACTCCTGTGGGAAGCACGCGTCCGTCGAAGCGCCGCCCTTTCTTCCGTTGGGTGCGCAGCCGCCCCCCTAACCCGATTTGTCACTCCGCTGTTGCTGCTGTACACGGTCGATGCCAAGGAGCGCCTGCCGAACCGATTCTCGTGCCGCCAGAATATAGAGATTGCCGGCAGCGGTGGGCACCATGCGCTTTCCAATGGCGCGGAACAAGGGCGTTCCGAGTTCGCTTTCGATGCTCTGGACGCGCTTTCGGACAGCGGACCTTCCAATTCCCAGGTATTTTCCCGCAGCTTCAAACGAGCCCTTTTCCGCTACCACGAAGACGGCGATCTGCCCGTCCATTGTCACTCTGAGTCGGCGCATGCTGACTCCTCGAAACAAGTACAAGCACATCCGGGACAATCAAAGGGAGTACTCGCAATCACACGTTACACAGGCCACTTTGTATGAAACCGCAAAGGCGTGTGTTAGACCCGTTTCGTCAAAGTACCGTGCCCGCCTCCCCTATTTCCGCAACAAGTTGCTTCACAAGCTCTGCTGCAGGGAGTAGGCGAGCCCGAGCGACGCCCTGGCCCGCCCAAAGGGAAAGAAAGTCAGCTTCGCCTCTCTTGGCTGCCGCTGTACGCATCGGACGTGTCAAAGCGTTCTGAAGGGGATAGGGAAGAAAGCATTCCTCCTTTCCCTCTAGCCGGTCAATGAAGGCATTCCGCAAACCACGCGCTGGCCGGCCTGAAAAAGCGCGCGTGATCACTGTCGTATCGGACCGGGCTGACAGGATGGCTCGCCGGTAGGCTTCGGGAGTACCAGACTCTGGGCATGTGAGAAACGCTGTTCCGAGTTGAGCGGCGCTCGCGCCGCACGCGAATACCTGAGCGATATCGCGTCCATCCATGAGGCCGCCAGAAGCAATCACCGGAACCGAAACTGCACTCCTGATTGCCTGCACGAGAGCCAGAGTTGGAACCATAGATAATTCAAAGGCTTCAAGAAACGTGCCCCGATGTGCACCCGCCTCCGCTCCTTGCGCCACGATCGCGACGACCCCGCTCTTCTCAAGCATGCGGGC
Source organism: Acidobacteriaceae bacterium (assembly GCA_030037545.1). GTDB lineage: Bacteria > Acidobacteriota > Terriglobia > Terriglobales > Acidobacteriaceae > Telmatobacter. The sequence continues at coordinate 13,285 of JASHRF010000021.1, forward strand.
TTCCTCAACTGTCGTAGCCGTTCCCATAGCCGGAATTCCTCGCGTTTTAAGAGAGTTCATGACGTCAGGAGAAGGAATCCCAAAAGTGAAACTGAATATATCTGGCTTGACTTCCAATATCGCTTCGAACTGGCTTGGGAACGGGTCTGGCAGAAGTGGGGGCAAAACCGGTGGACGTAATCCCAGGGCTTGGTGGATTTCTCCGAGCAAAGACAACATCGGCTGTGCGTCTTGAACGGCCTCCATTTTGTATCCGCCCGCGAACAGATTAATATTCAGTGGCTTGTCTGTAAGAACCCGGATGTGCCGAGCCTCAACCAGAATCTGGTCAGGCGTGAGATAGGCGGCAGCAAGCGATCCTAAACCGCCCGCATTGCACACCTCCGCTACGAGCTTCGGGGTCGTTAGACCGCCACCCATTGGAGCTTGGATGATGGGGAACGTAACGCCGAGGGTCCGCAGAAAATCGCCGCTAGGCATTATAATATTCTCCTCACGTTATGGTTTCTGCCAGGGGGCAGTAAAGTCGTGCTGTCGGCAGCCCTTGACATTTACCTTAAGCCGTCTCCATAAACACTTTCCTTAACGCGTTCTGCTAGTCCGCGACAGCGTGGGCGCACCGAACGATGGCGTCGATGCTGCGTTCCACATCGTCGTCAGTGGTGGACCAGTTGCTGACGCTGATGCGCATGGCGGCGCGGTCTTGCCACACGGTGCCTCCGCACCAGCATGTCCCGTCTTGCTGGATGGCGGCGATGGTGGCATGGGTTCGCTCGGGCGTGCCAAAGGAGACGAGAACCTGATTGAGGACAACCTCGTTGAGCACCTCGAAACCGGCGGCGCGGAGAGCGTCGCCGAAGCGCCGCGCCTGGCGGCAGTTGCGTTCGATTATTTCGGCGAGTCCGCGGCGGCCGAGCGAGCAGAGAGCGGCGTAGACAGGGATGGCCCGAGCCCGGCGGGATTCTTCGGGAACGAACTCGTGAGGATCGCGCTCCATGCTGGTGGCAACGATGTAAGCGGCAGCGAGCGACATGGCGCCGCGGTGAGCAGCTTCGTCGGCGCAGAAGACGAGGCCGCAGTCGTAGGGAACGTTGAGCCACTTGTGCGCGTCGCTCGCGATAGAATCGGCGCGCTCGATGCCGTGCACGAGGTGCGCGTGCTTGGGAGAGGCTGCGGCCCAGAGTCCGAAGGCGCCGTCGACGTGGAGCCACGCGCCACGTTCCTTAGCAACATCGGCGATGGTCGGCAGAGGATCGAAGGCGCCGGTGTTAACGTTGCCGGCCTGTGCGCAGACGATGCAAGGGCCTGAGGTTTTGCGCAGGGCTGCGGCGAGGCGATCGGCGCGCATGCGGCCCTGCTCGTCGGCAGGGATTTTGCGCACCCGGGCAGAGCCGAGGCCGAGGAGCCGAAGCGCCATGAAGATGGTGTAGTGGGACTCTTCGTTGACGCAGATTTCGATAGGCGGCGCGCCGTTGAGTCCGTTGGCTTCGACGTCCCAGCCGGCTTGACGCAGGATGCTGTGGCGAGCGCAGGCGAGTGAGGTGAAGTTGGCCATGTGGCCGCCAGTGACGAAGCCGAAGCTCATGGTGGAGGGGAGCCCCGCGAGATCGCGGAGCCAGGAGCCCGTGACCTGCTCGATGGTGGAGGCAAGCGGAGAGAGAGCGAAGATGCCGGCGTTCTGATCCCATGCGGAGACGAGCCAGTCGGCAACAAGCGCGGCGGGTACGCTGCCGCCCACGACGAAGCCGAAGTAGCGAGGTCCGGCGGAAGCGATGGTCCCGGTCATGCCAGCGCTGGCCAGGGTCTCCATGACGGCAGCGGGCGAAGTGCCGTTTTCGGGCATTGAGCCCCCAATGGATTGGCGCAGTTGGTCGGAGGATGCGCTCGCGCAGACAGGGCGCGTGGGAAGGGCCTCAAACCAAGAACGGGCGTGGCCGAGCACGACATCGAGGAGAGCGGGAGTGATCTCGTACATGCGCCCATCTTCGCAGGGCGGAGCGGGTCTGGACAATAGATTGGGCTGAACTCGGGAGGATGAATTGCTGCATTCAGGCCAAATCGCTCAGATCGGGATTGCCGACCGAAAAGTGGAATAGAGGCGCCTTGGTGTTGGACAGTTTTTATCTTCATCCGAATCTCTGCCGCGATCCATCAAAACGCTCCACAAGTTGAAATATCTGAACATCAGCGGAAACGGAGCTGCCGGACACAATCGCGAAGCTTCCTGATTCGACCCTCCAGATGCGGAGCCTTGAAAAGCTCAATCTGCGGTGGGTTGATTGGCTGCCCACAACTGCTGGATGCGCTGGAACATCGCGGGTGTTTGGGTGTACAGATAGCGTCGGCTCAGGCAAGTTAATAGCCGACGCCGCTCATTCACTACCGCTACATGCACTTTTTCAGGATCAGGAGTTCCGAGATGCCGAAATTGCCTAAAGAGAAGAAGCGAAAACCAGGCCACACGAAGCTCGCATCTCATGCAGCGAAAGCGAAGATTGTCCCCGCACGATTTACAGCAGATGAACTAGGTCGTATTTGTGGCGCGGCCAGGTCCGGTAATCAGACTCGCAGCCAGTAAGGCCGCGGCGCCACCGCGTTCAGTTCCGCGAACTCCGCGTCGCTCAGCCGCAACCCCGCCGCGCTGATGTTCTCTTCCACATGCTTCACCGACGATGTTCCCGGAATCGGCACCATCACCGGCGACCGCCCCAGCAGCCACGCCAGCGAAACCACCGCCGTCGAAATTCCCCGCGCCGCCGCAATCTTCTCAATCACCTCATTGGCCTTGCGCCCTTGCGCCATCGGACCCCACGGCAAAAACGCGATGCCGTTCTTCTCGCAATAATTCACCAGATAATCCCACTCGCGGTCCGAAAAGCTGTACCGGTTCTGCACCGAGACAATGGGCACAATCCTGCGCGCCCGCTCCACATGCTCCAGCGTCACGTTGGAAAGCCCCACGTCCCGGATTTTGCCTTGCTCGCGCAGCCGCGCCAGCGTCTCCATCGAAGCGTCAAACGAAACTGCCGGATCGGGAACGTGCAACTGGTACACATCGATCCGTTCCAGGCGCAGCCGCTTCAGCGTGCCGGCCAGCGCCTCCTCAATGTGCCCCGGCGCAGCGTTGTGCTGCCAGATGGCCGGTCCATGCCGCACCCATCCCGCCTTCGACGCAATCACCAGTCCCGCCGGATACGGCCACAGCGCCTCGGCAATCAGCTCCTCCGAGACATACGGTCCATACGAATCGGCAGTATCAATAAAGTTGACGCCCAGATCCACGGCCCGGCGCAGAACCGCCAGCGCTTCCGCGCAGTCCAGCGGAGGGCCCCAGATCCCTTTCCCGGTCAGGCGCATGGCTCCGAATCCCATGCGGTTTACAGACAAATCTCCGCCCAGCGTAACCGTTCCCGCCTCGGCGGCCGGCAAAACTCCAGTTGCGGCTGGCATGACGCACATCCTCCCATTTTCAATACTACCGCTCAAACCTGGTCGATCTTCGGTGCCACAGGCTCGGCGCGCCTTTGTTTTTGCGCATTGTCTGGGATGGTACGAACCTCAACCGGAACAGCCATACACAGCCCCTGGCTCGCAATTATGGACGAGCTTGCCGGCCCCAGGGCCGTAGGATCGTCTTTGCGGCCTTCCCGCCCGCCCAAACGTCACACAAGCGAGTTCGACGACCGCTTCGCCGGTCGCAACCCGACGTCATCTTCAGGTGTTCCCGATCATGGGACAAAGAAATGCCCGATAAACGTGTAATCTCACCGGGTGCCGGGGCGTCTACCACTGTGATGGCGGCCGGCGCGGTAGCCAAGCCGATCGATGCCGAGGCGGCGCAAGCTCTTGCCGCTCAGGAATTTGCTCGCGTCGTCGAAACCCACCGCCCGCAGATTTTCCGGTTCCTGCTCGCCTCCACGCGCGACGTGGACCTGGCCGAAACGCTCACCCAGGAATGTTTCCTGAAGGCGCACCGGAACTGGGCCAATTTTCGCGGCGACTCGACGGCCATGACCTGGCTGATGCGCATCGCCATCAACCTGGAGAAGGATCACTGGCGCAACCGGCGCCTGCAGTTCTGGCGGCATACTCGCACCAACGCCGTGGATCTGGACGAAGCCAGCGAGTGGCTGCCCAGCGGCGAGCGCTCCATCGAGCAGAAGCTGCTGGCCCGAGAGCAGGTCGGTCGAGTTTGGAAGGCTGTCCAGGGCCTGAGCGAACGGCAGCGCACAGTGTTTCTGCTGCGCTACGTTGAAGAGCTGGAGCTGAGTGAGATTGCCCGGAGCACCGGCCTCAGCGAGGGCACGGTGAAAGCGCATCTTTCCCGGGCCCTGGTCAAAGTGCGTGCGGAAGTGGGAGGGACCCGATGATTTTCAAAAGAACGGAATCGGTCGAAGTCGTGGAAGCAGGCCTGGAAGATGTCCTGAGGAATTTCCGCTCCAGCGTGCACGCCTGGAGCCAGGCTGAGTTCACCCGCCCGCGCGCCATTGTGCTCGCCCAGCACCACCGCATCTGGCGCAGCGCCACGGCCTGGGCTTTGGGATGCGTGCTCGCCTCCGGTAGCATGTCCATCGGCCTCTATCAGCATCAGCATCGCGAGCAGTTGGCGCGCATCGCCGCCCAACGTGCTGCCCAAGAGCGCCAAATGGCCGCCGCGCAGGCCGCCGCGCAACGCATCGAAGACGGAAAGCTGATGGCCGCGGTCGACAAAGACGTTTCCCAGGAAGTGCCCAGCGCCATGGAGCCGCTGGCGCAGTTGATGGACGAGGGTGCCAACCAATAATGCAGCATTCGCGAACGGGACGGATATGCCAGGCTCGGATCGCGTTCGAACAGAATTGATCAGGCAAAAACCGGAGGAGAGTTGATTATGAGATCGACCACCGTTGCAAAATTCATTGTCCCCGCCTTGGCTGCCGTTCTGGCCGCAGGCACGCTGGCTGTGGCGCAGGGGCCCGGCGGTCCGGGCGAACCCGGCGGTATGGCCATGGGCCATGGTTTTGCGGGCCATCGCCCGCCTTTCGAGCAGGCCATGGGCGACCACGGCCGCTGGTGGAATAACCCACGCATGATCGCGCAACTGAAGCTGACCGACGATCAGCGCAAGGCCATGGACCAGATCCTCTATCAACATCGTGAGAAGCTCATTGACCTGCAGGCCAACCTGCAGCGCGCGGAGCTAGCCATGCAGCCGCTGATGAGCGCCGACCAGCCCGACCAGGCTGCCATGGAGGCGCAGATCGACAAGGTCGTGACCGCGCGCGCCGACCTGGAGCGCGCCAACTCCATGTTCTTACTCGATATTCGCATGAAGCTCACTCCCGACCAGTGGAAGCAGTTGAGGGACATGCGCTCGAACATGATGGAACACGGCCGCAGAGGCATGATGGACCATCAGCGCGGCGGCATGATGGGTCGCCGCGGACCGGGCGGGCCCGGTGGACCAGGACAGCACATGTGGCGTCAGCATCCTGGTGGTCAGGGCGGACCTCCGCCAGCCGGAGCGCCGCCGGCCAATCCGCCGGCCAGCCAGCCGCAGGGCTCCGGGTCGGGCGATCAGCAGTAAACCAACGCAACGAAGTGCAGACCGCTAGCGGCATGGGGCAATGCCTCATGCCGCCTTTTTTGTGCGCCACACCGGAACCCGCCTTGCTTTTGCCCCAAATCGAAACAACCGACAGTTTCACATCCGTACACCGGCTGCCGCGCTTTCAAACACCCTCTGCACCGCTCCGCGACAGCTTGATTCGCATCGCGACAAACTTCCCCGCGCATCCTCCAAAAAATTATGACTAAAGTTATTTCTCCCCGCTCCGATGAATTGGCTGGATGCAAGATCGCCCCTGCCGCTCACAAGTCCACGGCAGCGGGGCAGAGGAAGCACACGTAAACCGCTCCTCTTGGCATCCTGAGAAGGAGTTGAGCCCATGGCCCTCGGTGTTTTGAACAATCTCTCCGCCATCTACGCAGAGAACAACCTGAATAACACGAATGCGAGCCTGCAAACGGTTCTGCAACAGTTGTCTTCCGGGTCGCAGATCAACTCCGGCGCCGACGACGCCGCGGGCCTTTCGCTGGTCAATGGGCTGGCGGCCAACTCTGCCGCTCTCACGCAGTCTGAGACCAATGCCACTGAAGGCGTCGGCTTGCTTCAGGTGGCCGACGGTGCGCTCTCCCAGGTCACCAGCCTGTTGAGCCGCGCCGTCACCCTGGCCACTGAGGCCTCCAACGGCACGCTCGACAGCGCTCAGGACGCTGCCGCCAACCAGGAGTACCAGTCGATCCTCTCCGAGATCAACAACATTGGATCCACGACCACCTACAACCAGGTGCAGGTATTCAGCGGCTCGGACAACGGTGTGGACATCTACACGGGCGACTCGTCTGCGATCGGCTCGTCACTCGACAACCTCTACTTCGGAGCTCTCAGCTCGTCCACCGTAGGAGACGTAGGCGGCTCGGTGCAGCAGAACAGCGACGGCGAGTTTGCGGATTTGTCCATCGATAATCCGGCTGGCACACTCCAAACGGCCGCAGCAGCCAGTGACTTGATCGAGGCTGGCACTGGGTTCACATTCACCATTACCAACGCCAACGGTACAACCAGCGCCCAGAACATCACCGCGACTGGGAACGACTACACCGTAAGTGACCTGATTTCCGCGATCAACACGGACGACATTGCGGGCGTGACGGCCAGCTTTACCACGGCTGGCGCTGTGAATGTCTCCTCGGTCGGCAACCCGGCCGTTGCTGTCGCTTCCGGCGACTACGGTATCCAGCTCACCAATACCAACCCCAATGTGGCCATTGCGCTGGACGGCCTTGAGGATTCGGGAGTTGGTGGGACGGACGACACCGAAACCCCAGCCGCCCTCAGCGCGAACACCGCCGCCACCACGACCATCGGCTACCAATTTGCTGCTGGCGGCGACACCTCGGCGAACCTTGCGCAAACCGATCTGCTCACCGCGACCGACGCGCAAACCGCTCTGCAGGTTATCAACCAAGCCGTCACCGACGTGGCCGCGCAGGACGGCTACATCGGCGCCCAGATCAACACCCTCAACTCCGTCAGCCAGGTGATGAGCACCCAGCAGGAGAACGTGGTTTCGGCGCAGAACGCCGTGCAGGCAACGGACTACGCCTCGGCAACTTCGAACATGTCGAAATATGAGATCCTCTCGCAGACCGGCATCGCCGCGCTGGCCCAGGCCAACAGCGTGCAGCAGGAAGTGCTGAAGCTGTTACAATAGCAGGGGTCAGGGATCGGTAGCGTGGCGCTGCGATTTTCACCCAAGGTTAAGCAAGACTGCAGAACTTCAAGACAACCCAGGGACGGGCGGCGGCAAAGCAAAAAGCTTTGCCGCCCATTTTTTCTCACTCCCACGCACCGCTCTTCAAATAGGAGTCAATCCCCTTCGCGGCCTTCCGTCCCGCTCCCATCGCCAAAATCACCGTCGCCGCGCCCGTAACAATATCCCCTCCCGCAAAAACTCCGCGTTTCGAAGTCCGCATCGTCTCCGCATCGGCGACAATATAGTTCCTCGCATTCGTCTTGAGATCCGGCGTCGAGCTCTGAATCAACGGATTGGCGTGCGTTCCCACCCCTACGATCGCCACGCTGGCCGGCAGCACATGCTCCGAGCCGCGCACCGGCACGGGTCTCCGCCGCCCGCTGGCGTCGGCCTCGCCCAGCTCCATCCTCATGCAGCGCGCCCCGGTCAGCCATCCATTCTCGTCGCCCAGAAACTCCGCCGGATCGGTCAGCATGCGAAAGACAATCCCCTCCTCGCGCGCGTGCTTCACTTCCTCAGCCCGCGCCGGCATTTCCGCGGCAGATCGGCGATAAATCAGAGTAGCCGTCCTCGCGCCCAGCCGCCGCGCCGTGCGCACCGCATCCATGGCCGTGTTTCCGCCGCCCACCACAATCACGTGGCGACCGCGGCAATCGTAAATCGGCTCGTCGTATTCATCCGCCTTGTACGCCCGCATCAAATTCACGCGGGTCAGAAACTCATTCGCCGAGTAAACACCGTTCAAATGCTCGCCGGGAATTCCGAGAAACTGCGGCAGCCCCGCGCCCGTGGCCACAAAAACCGCGTCGTACCCCTCCACGCGCATCAGTTCGTCGAGCGTCACGCTCTTGCCCACCACCACGTTGGTCTCAAACTCCACGCCCATGCGCCGCAGGTTGTCGACCTCCTGCCTGACAATCGACTTCGGCAACCGGAACTCGGGAATCCCGTACACCAGCACGCCGCCCAGCTCGTGCAACGCCTCAAACACGCGCACCCGATGCCCCTTCTGCTTGAGATCGCCCGCGGCCGAAAGCCCCGCCGGCCCGCTGCCCACAATGGCCACGCTCTTGCCCGTCGCCGGCGCCACAGCCGGCAGTCCCATCTTGCTGCTGGCGCGCTCGTAGTCCGCGATGAACCGCTCCAGGTTACCGATCGCCACCGGCTTGCCCTTGCGCCCCACCACGCATCCGCCCTCGCACTGGGTCTCCTGCGGGCACACGCGCCCGGTAATGGCCGGCAGCGCGTTATCCTCGCGCATCTTCGCCGCCGCACCCAAAAAATCCCCCGCGCAGACCAGCTCCACCACCTCGCGCACTTTCACGCCCACCGGGCAATGATCCACGCATCCCGGCTTGGCGCAGGCCAGGCAGCGCGCCGCCTCCCTGGTCGCATCCGCCGAATTCAGACCCAGGTTCACTTCCTGAAAGCAATGCGCCCGCACCTCCGCATCCAGCTCCGGCATCGCCATGCGCGCAATCTTCATCCGCTCCCGCAATGGAAGCGAATTCGCCGTTGGCAATGCGTTCGGGTCAGGCACAAAAAGCCTCCGGAAAGAGCGACGGATTTGGATCCTCTGAAATTGCAAATGCTTTGGAAGACGAGCTCCGTAAAGTTTGCGGAGAACTCGATGCTTTGAAAGGGCACGGCTTCAGCCGTGCCAATAAGCCCAAAAAAGAAATGTGGGCTTGAGCCACCGAGGGAGTCCCGCGCCTGAAGAGTACGGGCTTTAGCCCGTACATCGGCGGACCACAAAACGCCGGCGCTTTAGCCCCTGAGGGAGCCCCGCGCCCGCAATTAAATCGAAGCCGGTCCGACATAATGCTTCTCCTCTTCGATGTCGAACCCCGCCAGCTCCGCGCGCAGCCACGCCACTTCCTGCTCCCTGGCCGCGAGCTCCGCGCGCAATTTCGCCACTTCTTCCGCCTTGTGCTCCTCGAAGTGCCGCAGCGACTGGCATTCCTGATTGCGATACATCGCATTGCGATGCATCAGCACATCGAAATTCACCAGCGCCGCGTCGAACTCCGGCCCGTCCACGCAGGCAAACTTGCTCTCCCGTCCCAGTAGCACGCGGCATCCGCCGCACATCCCCGTCCCATCCACCATGATCGCGTTCAGGCTCACCATGGTCTTGATTCCCAGCGGCGCGGTAATCTGCGCAACCGCCCGCATCATCGGCACCGGACCCACGGCCAGCACATAATCGAGTCGGCCCCCTGCGCCCAGCAGATCGTTCAGCTTTTTGGTCACTAACCCCCGCTCGCCATAGCTTCCATCATCGGTCAGGATGTACGCCTCGTCCGACGCTGCGCGCACCTCGTCTTCAAACACCACCATCTGCTTGCTGCGCGCGCCCTCAATAAAGATCACGCGGTTGCCGGCGTCTTTGAGCGCCCGCGCCGTGGGCAGCGCCATGGCCGTGCCCACGCTGCCGGCTATGATCGCCGCCGTGCCATACTTCCTGATCTCCGAGGGATGCCCCAGCGGTCCCACCATATCCAGAATCGCGTCGCCGGCTTCTAGACAACTCAGCAGCGAAGTGGTCTTTCCCACTGCCTGCACGGCAAGGGTCACCGTCCCCGCCGCCGGGTCTGCGCTCTTGATGGTCAGTGGAATCCGCTCCCCTTGCTCGCGCAATCGCACAATCACGAACTGCCCCGGTCTTTGTTTGCGCGCAATCCGTGGAGCCTCGATCGTATACTGCCTGATCCGGTAGCCCACATCGCGCGCTTCCATAATCCTGTACATCGCGTTCGATCTCCGCGCCAACTTGCCCAATCCCACCCTGATTATTCCGGCAATCGCGCGCTTCAGCGTGTGATCCGAGTCACGGCCCGGACAATAATTCTCACCAGCACCGAGTCTGCCTGACCCATCCTTGCGCCTTGGCTCCTGCGCAAGGGCGGGAGGGCACAAAGGCCGCTCCGCTACAATTCCGCCATCCCCCTTTGCTTCTCCGGAGGCCCGCCTGCTATATCGCGCGTTCAAATTCGGCCCGTTGCTCGTCTTTCTTGGAATCGTCGCCACGGCCCTCGCCCACACCGCCCCGCCGGCCGCAAAGCCCCGTCCCACTCCGCCGACTCGCGATCCCCACACCCCCGGCTACGTCAAGGCCCGCGAGCTTCCCGACGGCCAGCTCCCGCCCGCGAACGCCGACGGCAACTTCATCCTCGGCCCCACGCACGCGCCAGCCTCGGAGCTGGCCGCCTTTGCCGCCAACCCGCCCGCCAAAGGCGCCGTCCCGCAACTCCCCCACGGCGTCATCACCGTCTTCACCATGACCTCGGCCGAAAGCAAAATTTATCCCGGCATAGCCCTCGTTTCCGGCACCACCCGCACCGCCGATCCCAACCACCCCGCCAGATTGATCGTCACCGGCAGTCACCCTGCACCCTGGACGCGCACCGTCGCCGTCTACGTCCCCAGCTCCTACGTCCCCGGCACGACCGCACCTTTCATCGTGGGCGCCGACGGCCCTGACTGGGCGCTCTTCGCCGCCCTGGACTCGCTCATTGCCGCCCGTCGCCTCCCCGCCATCATCGGCATCTCCATCGCCAACGGCGGCCAGGACGCGCAGGGCAGCGAGCGCGGCCTCGAATACGACACCATGTCCGGCCGCTACGCCCAGTTCGCCGAGACCGAGGTCCTCCCGCGCGTTGAATCTGAAGCTCACGTCCGCCTCACACACAACCCCGACGGCCGCGCAGTCACGGGCGGCAGCTCCGGAGGCGCAGCGGCTCTCGAAATGGCCTGGTACCGCACCGACCTCTACCGGCGCGTGCTCTCCTACTCCGGAACCTTCGTCAACCAGCAGTGGCCCTACAACCCCGCCACCCCGCACGGCGCGTGGGAGTTCCACGAGCGTCTCATCCCCCACAGCCCGCGCAAGCCCATAAGAATTTGGATGGAAGTAGGCGACCGCGACCTGCTCAATCCCAACGCCATGCACGACAACATGCACGACTGGGTCGCAGCCAACGAGCGCATGGCCCGCGTCCTGGCGGCAAAGCACTACCACTATCAATTTGTCTTCGCAGAAAACGCCGGCCACGTAGACCACGCGGTAAGGCTCCAAACCCTCCCTGAAGCGCTGGAGTACGTCTGGCAAGGTTATCGCGGCCATTAGTGCCGCATGTCTTCAGGCTCCGACCTTTCCAACGATCTTGGGTGCGCCCAGGGTCTTGTTTCTGAGATCCGGAAGGCACAAACCCAAACGTCGTCGGTTTTGTGGCAGGGCGTGACTTGAGCTTACTCCGACCTCAGCGCGTGCATCGGATCGACTGCGGCGGCCCTGCGCGATGGCAGCCAGCAGGCAACCGACGCGGTCACAAAGATCAGCAGCGTAATCGCCACGTAAGTCACCGGATCGTAGGTGCTCACACCGAAGAGCAGCGACTGCATCAGGCGCACCGCAGCCAGCACCGTCGCCAGCCCACACAACATTCCAATACCCGTCAGCAAAAGTCCATCGCGAACAAACAGAGCCACAATTGTTCCGCGCTGCGCGCCCAACGCCATGCGTATCCCTATCTCCCGCACCCGCTGCGTCACAGAGTAGGAAATCACGCCGTAAATCCCCACCACCCCCAGCAGCAGCGCCATGACTCCCGCCACTGCCAGCATCACCAGCGTGAACGAGGTTCGCGCCATCGATTGCGTGTAGTAGTAGCCTACGGTATGCGTGTCTGCCAGCGGCAGGCTGGAATCATCAGACCAGATCGCCTGCCGCACTTGGTTCATGAACGCCTCCGATCCCGCCCGCGGCGTCCGGATCACAAACGAAACTCCGCGCTCTACCCGCTCCTTCTGGGTATCGAAGTTATTCATCAGCAGCGGCCAGTACACGGTCGTTGGGGCCTTCTCGTTCACCCCATCCAGGTGCACATCGCCCACTACTCCGATAATTTGCCGCCAGTCGTCCGTCGAGCTCGTCCGGATCCGCTTGCCCAGCGCATTCTGCACGCTGCCCCAGTACTCCCGCGCAAAATTCTCTGAGATCACGGCCACCGGCAGTTTCTCATAGTTGTCTTCCCACGTGAAATCCCGCCCCGCGATCAGAGGCATTCCCATCGTCTTGAAGAGTCCCGGAGAAACCCACGTGAACCTCCGCAGTGGCGGAATTTCGCCCTCGCGATAGGTGCGGTCCTGGGCAAAGATCAGGTCGTTCGACTGGTTTCCGCTCATGGGAACCGCGCTGGTCAGGCCTACCGACTGCACGCCTGGCAGGGCTGCCAGCTTGTCCATCATGTCCTGCTCCATGCGCACCAGTTTGTCGCGGTCCTTGTCCGCTATCTGCGTGTCCGGTATCCATATACGGAATGTCTCCAGAGAGTTGGGATCGGTAAATCCCGGATTCACATGCTCCAGCGCCCGGAACGTCCGGATCATCAGCCCTGAACAGATCAGCAACACCAGCGCCAGGGCCACCTGGATCACCACCAGCGTGCTTCGCGCTCGATGCCTCTCCCGGCTTTGGCTCAGCGCGCGCCCGCCCTCGCGCAAACCCGTGTGCAGTTGCCCTCCGGCAAACTTGAAGACCGGAATCAGTCCGATCAGAATTCCCGTCAACACCGCCAGAGCCAGCGCGAACAGGAGCACCGCAACGTCGATTCCGATCTCGTGGATGCGCGGCAAATCCGGAGCCATCGTCACCAGCACGCGCAGTCCCGCGTACGCCAGCCCCAACCCCAGCACGCTGCCCATGAGCGCCAAAACCACGCTCTCAAACATCAGGTCGCCTGCAATCCGCTTCCAATCGGAGCCCAGAGCGGAGCGTATCGCCAGCTCCTGTCTTCGCCCTTCTACGCGTACCAGCAGCAGATTCGCCACATTCGCGCACGCAATCAGCAGCACCATGACGATGGAGCCCATCAGTACCCACAGCACATTGCCCACATCGCCCACCACGTCCTGCTTCAGCGGATGCAGGGTCGCCTTGAATTGCGCGGCTTCGAAAAGCTCCGTACTGTAACCCTCCGGGGGCGGAAAGCTGCGAATCGCAACAGGCATCAGCCGTTGCAGGTCACTGCTCGCTTCGGCAATCGTCACGCCCGGCTTGAGCCGCGCCAGCCCCTCGTAGCTGAAGTTCCCCAACTGGGTCTTGCCGCGGTCCCACTGCATGGGCAGGATCAGGTCAGCATCTTCCCAGCTCAGGAAATGAAAACCCCTCGGCAGCACGCCAATGATCTCTCTCGACGTGCCATCCACCGTCATCGACCGCCCGATCGCGGACGGCGCGCCGCCGAACTTCTGTTGCCAATACGCATACGACAGAATCACGGTACCCGGACTTCCTGCCGTATCGTCCTGCTGCGTGAAGAGCCGCCCTTCGGCAGGCTTCACACCCAGAATCGGCAGAACACCCTCGGTTACGTCCAGCCCCCGTACGTGCTCCGGCACGCCCGTGCCCGTCACGCTCAACGAATCGCCCGTGTAAGCGCCCACGTCCTCCAGCGTCTTGTTTTGCTCGCGATCGATGAAGTAGAGAAAAGGAGCAATGTTGAGATCTTTGATATCGACCTTCGGCGTCGTATACCAGACCCCGATTAGCCGTTCGGGCTCCGGATAGGGCAGCGGTTTCAGCAGCACTCCATCCACCACGCTGAAGATCAGCGTCGTCGAGCCAATCCCTACCGCCAGCGTAATAAGCGTAAGGGTGGTAAACAGCGGAGCACGCACCAGTCTCCGCAAAACCTGCCTCAGCCGGTCGCCGGCTCTCCTCATCGCTGACCTTCCTGAGCGAATTCACGCGCAATTCAGTGTCCGGACTGCGCTATGAACTCCACTACGCCGCCCCCAACCAGGAAGTTCCCTGGGTATCGTATATTCTAGGGGCACTTGGAAATCGCCGTTTCTCGCGCCAGCGCCAGCCTTCTGCACAAAACCAGGGTTCCTCCGGGCAAACATTCCCGTATCTACTGATGAATTACCTTATTAGTCAGTTCGATTTGCCGGTAATTTGCCTTCCCCTGGAGAATGCTCAAAGCCTCGGAGGAGTTGCGTCTTGGCCCTCCGGCCTAAGCTCCGCTATACTATAGATTCGACAGGCGGGAGTTGGGGTGTTCGTAGGCTCTCCGTAACCGGCGCAGCGGTGGCCGCACCCCCGCTGCTGCCGCCTAAAGCGGCACTGAAATGCCAGGCAATACACACTGATTACGAACGCTCCGGAGTAGAACCATGGCACAGGTATGCGACATTTGCGGCAAGGGGCCGCAGTTTGGCAACAACATCTCCCACGCGCACAACGTCACGCGCCGGCGTTGGAACCCCAACCTCCAGGCGGTCAAGGTTCTGGTCAACGGCGCGCCCAAGAAGATCCGCGTCTGTACGAGTTGCATCAAGGCCGGCAAAATCGCAAAAGCGTAAGCGTATCGTGTCCCAAACGGCTTCCTGCCGTGAGCCTCTTGACGCTGGCGGTTCGACCGGAAAAATCGGATCGGCAAGAATCCCGTCCCCAAGCGGACGGTTTTTTGTTGTGCCAGAGACACAAATGCGCCACAGGTCACTCTGATCCCTGCTCCCTGTTCTCTGTGCCCTGGCTTTTCGTAAACGTCAACGACGCCGAATTAATGCAGTAGCGCAGCCCGGTCGGCGCTGGGCCATCCGGAAACACGTGCCCCAGGTGGCCCCCGCAGCGGGCGCAAGTCACCTCCACGCGTCTCATGCCGTAGCTCAGGTCTTCGTGCTCCTCCACAGTCTTTGAATCGGCAGGAATCACAAAACTCGGCCAGCCGCAGCCGGAGTCGAACTTGGCGCCGCTCAGAAACAGCAGCGCGCCGCAGCCCGCGCAGTGATAGTTGCCGGTCTCGTGGTTTTGGGTGAGCGTGCCGGTAAAAGCGCACTCCGTGCCTTTCTCGCGCAGCACGCGATACTGCTCCTCGGTGAGCATGCTGCGCCATTCGGCGTCGCTGCGCTCAATTTTTCCCGGGGATTCGGCCATGCGACCTCGTAGGGATAAAGCCCTCCGATCACAATTTTAAACAGAGATCGGAGATCAGGAGTCAGGCGTCAGCTTTCAGTTATCGGAAAGAGCGCAGCACCGCACTGACCGCTGCCTTCAGCACTCCGCCACCACGTCGATCTCTACCAGAGCATCCTTCGGCAGGCGCGAGACCTCGACCGTGGTACGAGCCGGCGGATCTTCGCCGTTGCAGCCTAGATAGGCGTCATAAATGGTGTTCATGGCCGCGAAATCGTCCATGCTCTTCAGGTAAACAGTAGCTTTGACCACGCGGTTCAGGCCGCTGCCGGCTTCCTCCAGAATGGCCTGGAGATTTTCCAGCACGCGCTTTGCCTGCTCGGCGATGCCGCCGGGAACGAGCCGCTGGGTGCCGGGATCGAGCGCGATCTGGCCGGCCGTGAAGATCAGGTTGCCCACCCGCACACCTTGGGAATAGGGACCGATGGCCGCGGGCGCGCCGTCGGTCACAATAGCTGTTCTTGTCATGGCTTCGATTGTAACGGCATGGGGCCGGGAAGGATGCGGCTCTCGTCCTTTTATCCACCGCGGCGCATCCGCCTTTGCGGCGGGCTCCAGCGGTTTCGCATGACTGTGCCCGAAGCAACCTCAGCCAGGTGGCTTTTTCCTCCGTGGTCTTCAGCAACGGGTGGCTCGAAGAGCCGGGGTCGCCGCGGTGGAAGTAAAAGCCACCTTTCACTAAGGCCGGAAACTGCTGCGCCAATTGTGAAGCCGTTCCAAAGGAGTCGAGAACCTTAACCGTCGTAATGCGCTGCTGCGCTCGCCGACGGCATGCGCTATCGTCAAACGGCGAGCATTACCGCCAGACCGCCAGCACACCGCCGCTGATGGCCATAGCCACCACCCAGTATCCGGCGTTGATGGCGAACAGGTTCACCGGCCGGCGCTCGAAAATGTGTTGGGCAAAGAGCTGCGGAGCCATGAAGCCCAGCCAGCAGACAACGCCCAGCGCCAGGCCTCCCATGAACGCGACCGTCCCCGACAGCATGATCAGGCTGCCCAGCACATAGCAAAGAACGAGACTGGCCACATACGAGCAGATCATGGTGAACACGGTGCGGCCAGGCGGAATTTGGCCCGCGTCGCCCACCAAAGACTTCCACGACTTCTTGAAGATCATCCCGTACCAGATTGCGCCGATGACCCACTGAATCGCCGCCGCGGCAATCAAGGCATAGTAGTTAACGTGATACATGTGCATCGTGAATCCTCCCCTTCGGTTGTCTGGCTCCCAGCGCAGGCACTGGATTCGAATGATTCGCAACGCGAAACCGTTCGCTTCAGGGCCCTGGGGGAGTCGCGACAGGCTCATGGTTCCAATGGCATTTCCACGCTCTCGCTGCAACCACGCGCTCACTTTGGGTCGGCAGGCAGGCAATACCCCTGACTCCCCGAAGTCCCATCCGATTCGCGCGGGTTCCAGAGCATTCTATCCCGGTCTTTTTTCGGTTTGCGATTATTTTCAGCCGCTGGCCGCGAAAGGTTCCCAATTCGCCAAGGGGCCTGCTCGATGCTCCCGGCAAGAAAAAAGGCGCTCGCCCGGAGCGCTGCCCATCCTTGCCGCGTTCCGGGCAAACGCCCGGTTGGCTTTTCAGTTGAGTTTGGCTCCGTTCAGCGTCCGCCGGATTCGTGGGTCGTCCCCTGGTGCTCGGATCGATCCACGTCGCTCGGCCCGGTATGACGCGGGTGCTCCTGGCCATGCCGATTGTGCGCGTCGGCCTCGCGAGCTGTGTCCTTCACGTTGCCCCACGCCTTTTCGGCCTTGCCCTTGATCTGCTGGCCCGCACCCTCTATCTGTTTGTCCGGATCATTCGTCCATTCGCCCACCTGCCGCTTGACCCGGCCGGCTGCATCGTCCACTACGCCTTTCACTCTGTCTTTATCCATAATTTCCACCTCCGTGGATTTGCAATAAGGTTGAATGTTTCCTCGCCGTTGCGCTTTCCCTTGCATCCTTTCGGCGCCAGCCGCGCGAGCTTCTGCGTCGGCTGCCGCCATCAACGCTATCGTTAAAGTACCGGTCTGCGGCCCGTAATCAACTGGATCAAAAGAATTACCAGCGCAATCACCAGCAGCAGATGAATGAACCCTCCCAGCGTGTAAGAAGTAACAATTCCCAAAAACCACAAAACAAGAAGGATTACGAAAATCGTCCAAAGCATGTCGTCACCTCCTGGGGCCGTAGCCCTCTGGCATGGGCACCGACAACTCACGCTTGGACGCATGCGCTGTATGCCGGGGTTGCGCGCGCCGCCCCGATTGTGCGTGGAAACTCCCTAACTTCAATGGGTGCAATGCCGCACCACGGCACAGACAGCCAGCCGCCCTTCCGGTGCATCAGAACAGCAGCGCCGCGATAGGGCCCCAAACACCACCGCGGCAAATGCCGGGGCCGGAAAAGGAGAGCAATGCTTTTGCTCATTATTTTGATCTTGCTGATTTTCGGATTCGGTTATGGAGGCTATCGCGTGGGCCCCGGGTGGGGCTACTATGGCGGCGGCAGCGTCAGCCTGATTCTCACTATCATACTCATTTTGCTGTTGTTGCGAGTTATATGAAAGACTCGCCGCAAGGGCGGGGATCAAGTACCTTGCGGGAATTGGGTCTCATGCAGAAAGGGCGCGCTAACCAGCGCACCCCCCTCCTGCATGTTCCCGATCCATCGCTAAAACACGCCCGCCATATAGCTTTCCTCGGGCGCTTTTTCTTTGGCGCCGCACTTCTCCAGCACTACTGGCGAAAGCGTGATCACCGGGCAGTGGGCGTGTGCCAGCGTCTTGTAGACTACACCGTGGCGCGTTATGGCCGCGAATGCCGAGGCGCCCTGCGCGCCTAGCACAATCAAATCCGCCTGCTGCGCCCGGCTTTGGTAGAGAAGCTCCTCCGTGGGATCGCCGGGAACCACGATGGTCTGAATCTCCACCTTATCCTGCAAATCCGGAGGCGTCAGATCCAGCAAATCGGCTTCCACCTCGTCGAGCGAACGGCCCGCCAGTACCTCGGCGCGTTCCTGAGGACGGATCACGTGCTGCAGCACCAGCCGCGCCTCGTGCTGCGCCGCCAACTCCGCGGCAAACTCCGCAACCACGCCGCTGGAGGGATGCATGCTCACCGCGCACAGCACGGTCCGCGTCCTGAAATCGTGCGAAACCGGAACCGCAACCTCAGGCCCGACAATATAGACAGGCGTGGCCGAGCGCCGCAATACCGCTTCTGCCACTGAGCCCACCAGCAGCTTGCCAATCGGCCCCGGCGAGTGCGTTCCCATCACGATCCGGTCAATCGCCCGCTCCCGCTCGAAGCCCAGAATCTGGTCCGCGGGCAATCCCGCCCGCACAATAACTTCGCAATCAATGCCCGCCTGCCGGGCCCGTTGCGCCAGCGGCTCCAGATGCTGCTTTTCTGCGCGCGCTGCGGCCGCGTAGTCGTAGTAGCGGATACCCGACGTCTCCGACGCCGCTACCACCAGCGTGTCGTAAGCATGGAATAGGATCAGCTCCGAGCTGAACTCGCAGGCCTGCGCCAGCGCAAACTCAAATGCCTTCTGATTGGCCGGGATTTCGGAGGCGAACAGGATTGTGGATGGCTTCGTCCATCCGGGTTTCATCGCCGTCGTTGCCATGGGAAACCTCCTAAGAATCCAAGTTGATTGAATTCGCTCCGGACCCGCAATCGCAGTGCCCCATCGCACATGAGGCTGTGATTCAGCGCACGCGCCCGAAAGGAACTGGCAACCTTATCCGACTTCATCGGCAGAAAACTGCATCCCTCATCATCGTAAGCTCCGGATTTTTAGGATCGCGTCAAAATCCGAGGAAAAATCACCTTTTCCAACCACTCCGTTTTGACGGGATGGAAATTCCCGCAGAGGCGGAATTTGGCCATAAAGGTGATCCCAATCACAGCCTACCCGTGTTGGAACTGTTCTCCTTGAATGGAATCGTGGCGCAAAGGTTTGGTTGCTCAGGCACGAATTTTTTCTGCGCTTACCGTTTTCGTCACTGCCGACCCCGGCGCAAGGATCAAACCCTGATTCCCCGCCTGGACAGCACCGGTTCGATCGTTCGTTTCGAGGGAGGCCTTATGCAACCGCTTCATAGCGTTTTCGGTTCAGGTCCAGATAATGCCGAGAGCTCCAAGCGGCACTTTCCTCAAGAAAGAGCCACACTGCACGATGCCGGTTCATCCACCAATGAACCTAAAACGCCGGAGCCCATGCATTCCATCCCCGCCCGCGGCGGGATCGATTACGATGAATCCCCGTTCCTGGCCATCTGGGAGGTGACTCAGAGCTGCGACCTGGCCTGTAAACACTGCCGTGCCGCCGCCCAGCCCATAGCCCACCCCGATCAGCTCACAAACGCCGAGGGCAAAGCCCTTATCGACCAGATTGCCGACCTGCACATCCCCGTATTCGTCTTCACCGGTGGCGACCCGCTCAAACGTTCCGACGTTTTCGAGCTCATCCGGTACGCTGCCGCCAAAGGCGTTCATGTGGCTCTCACGCCCAGCGCCACCCCGCTGCTCACCCGCGAAGCCATCTTCAAGCTCAAGGAAGCTGGCCTGGTGCGCCTCGGCATCTCGCTCGACGGCTCTACGCCTGAGATTCACGACGCCTTCCGCGGCCTTCCCGGCGCATGGGCGCGCACCATCCAGGCCATCGAATGGGCCAACGAGGCCGGCATCCCCATCCAGGTCCACTCCACCATCAGCCGCCACAACGCCCTGGATCTCGATAACCTTTGTGCTTTGTTTGAAAAGCTGGCCATCGTCATGTGGAACGTCTTTTTCCTGGTGCCGGTAGGCCGCGGACAGCTCGCCGACCTGCTCAGCGGAGAAGAATTCGAACAGGTCTTCGGCAAGATTTACGAGCTTTCCCACCGCGTCAGCTTCCAGATCAAGACCACTGAGGCCATGCACTACCGCCGCTACCTCCTCCAGCACAACTTGGAGGAGCGCAAATTCTCTCACGCCCACGGCAACGGCCACGGCCCGCGAACCGCGAACCACGAGCCACGGCAACACGAGCCCGGGCCCCCCACGGACAGGTCTTCATCGGTGGGGTATGAACCCG
The DNA here is from genome assembly GCA_030037545.1 of Acidobacteriaceae bacterium. GTDB lineage: Bacteria > Acidobacteriota > Terriglobia > Terriglobales > Acidobacteriaceae > Telmatobacter. The sequence goes on from JASHRF010000021.1 coordinate 33,638, forward strand.
GCGCGCCCACCGCCGACGCACAAGCCCGCAGCCATGCCTGGGTTACCCGCCGCGTCAACGACGGCAAGGGCTTCATGTTCATCTCCCACACCGGCAACGTCTATCCCAGCGGATTCCTGCCCATCCATGCCGGAAATATTCGCGAGACGCCGCTGGCAGACATCTACCGCAACGCGCCCATCTTCAAGGCCCTGCGCGACACCGCGCGCCTCCGCGGCAAGTGCGGCGCCTGCGAGTTCAAAGAGATTTGCGGCGGCAGCCGCGCCCGCGCCTACGCCCTCACCGGCGATCCGCTCGCCCAGGAGCCCTGCTGCATCTACCAGCCTCGCAACTGGCATCCGCGCGAAGAAGGTGAACCGGCAGCCATCTGCCAGCCCGCGCTGGCCACGCCTCTGGTCACGCTCTAGCAAGCACCACCAGCTCAGACGATCGCGATTAGAGAATATCTGCACGAGCTCGACAAGCCGCCGATCACCCGCCTTCAACGCCACACCTCAATATTTCTTCCGGATCGAATTCGGGAGAGTTCCGGGATTTCATCTGCGCGGCCTACACTGGTTCGTATGCACCGAGTCCTTTACATAGCAGCGCTACTTCTGCTTGCGGCGGGCGAAACGCATGCGCAGTGGACCATGGAGGATTCGCACACCACTGCCGATCTGCGCGGCATCGACAACGTGGGCGGCGGCGTGGCCTGGGCCTCGGGCGCGAATGGCACCGTGCTGCGCACCGAGGATGGCGGCTACCTGTGGCAGTCGTGTACCGTCCCGCCCGGCGCCGATAAGCTTGATTTTCGCGGCATCCAGGCCTTCGACGCGAATACCGCCATCGTCATGTCGTCGGGCAAAGGCGATCTTTCACGGCTGTACAAGACGACGGATGGGTGTAACTCGTGGAAGCTGATGTTTATGAATCCCGATAAGGATGGGTTCTGGGATGCGATCCAGTTTGATCGGAAGACGTGGGGATGGTTGCTCGGGGATCCGGTGAAGGGCGACTTTGCTTTGTTCGCGACCGATGATGGCGGCCGTACCTGGATCAGGCAGCATAACAAGGGGCTCCGGGCTCAACGGGGCCAACAAGGAGTGTTTGCAGCCAGCAACTCTTCTCTGGCCGCCTCCGGCCAATTCGTAAGCTTTGCTTCCGGCGGCACTCGGGGAGCCTACGTCTATTCGATCGTTCAGTCGGAGATTTGCGTCGATTGCTCAAGAGAAGACGTTGACTACGAGGGCAGACGAAATAGATGGGGCCGGGAGCCGGTTCCGGTTGGAAGCCACACGGACAGTTCCGGGGTGTTCTCGCTTGGCGTGAGAAAGCCGCCTGGCAACGCTGCCTTTAACGGAATCATGGTCGCAGTCGGTGGAGACTATGCTAGCCCGGAACAGTCAAGTGCAACTGGGGCCTGGTCCGTTGATGCCGGCCAGCACTGGACCGCTGCCGATTCCCCACCCCACGGCTACCGTTCCGCCGTCGTCTACGACGAAGCCGCTAAGACCTGGATCACCGTCGGCGCCAACGGCACCGATATCTCTACGGACGATGGCCGCAACTGGCGCGCGGTGCACCCCGATGCGGCGCTGCACGAAGCGGCCGATGCGGATCGGAACTGGAATGCGCTCTCGCTGCCGTTTGTGGTGGGGCCAAAAGGGCGCATCGGCAAGCTGGACCCCTCAGCTTTGCAGGCGGCGACGAAAGGCAAGTGAGTGAACGTACATCAGGATTGCAGAGGAAGAATACCTCGTGGGTTGCTCTTAAGCGGTGCCCTAAAAGCAACCGCCGATCCTTCGACTCCGCTGCGCTCAGAATGGCAGTTCCTTTATCGTCAGCCATTTCTCCAAGCGATGCAGAGGATGAGACCAATGTGAGAGCATTTGATGCCCGAGCGCTCTGACCCCTGATCTCTGACCCCTGCTTTTACAGCGCGGCCAGCGCTTGTTCCTCGCTGGTAAAGAGCTGGGCGTACTTGGTGATGCCCACCATCGTGAAGACCTTAGTGAAGTGTGCGGAGAGGCCGAAGGCGTAGACCTTCTGGCCGGAGTTGGCGGCCTCAATGAGCATCTGGATGACCAGCGCGATGCCGCTCGAATTGATATAGTCCACCTTGCTGAAATCGAGCAGGATCAACTTGTTGGTCTCTTTGGGGAGGGCCTGGTAAGCGCCCAGAACGGCGTCTTTTGAAGTGCTCGCGATATCGCCCTCGAAGCGCAGGACGGTCACCGGGTGGCCGGCAGGGGACGTAAGCTGGTCAACGCGCGACTTGGTTTCGATTTGCACTTTCGATTGCCTCCGCTCTCCTTAATACTAGCTGTTCGCTTCCAGCCTTCAGCTTTCAGCCGGTTAATGCCTGTACAATTTTTCGGCTGAGCCAGCTTCAGCCCAAAACGCCGGCCTGCAAAACGTCGGTCTATTCAGAGATCCCTCGGAGCTATTCCGCGTCCTTGTCGAGCCGGATGACGAGCCGGACATAGCTGCTTCTGCCGTCGGTTCCGGTCACCCACTCGGCTTCGTCCACCAGCGCCTGGATGAGAAACATGCCCATGCCGCGGGGGTCTTCCTCGCCGTGCATTTTGCGATCGATGTCCGGCTTGGCGGGCGCCTTCTTGATGCCCGAGCCGTCGTCGATAACTTTCACTTCCAGCTCATCGATTCCGGCGGAGAGCACCACGCCGACCGAAAGTCTCTCGTTGAGACGGTTGCCGTGCTCGATGGCGTTGATGCAGGCTTCGGCAATGGCCGTCTTCAGGTCCTCAATGCGGTCCTCGCGGAAGCCCATGAGCTTGGCCACGGAAGCGGCGGTGCTCATGGCCACCTTTTCGTAGCCCAGCCGCGAGGGCAGCCGGACCTCGACGGTGGTGCTTTTCGAATTGGTCATCCCGAGGCCTCCGAAGCCGCGCGGCACAGTGCCAGGGCGGTCATGTCGTCTCCCTGAGGAGAGCCCGCTGCAAAATCGGCGAGCACTGCCCATAACGCATCGAGGATACCATCGGCCTTTGCGCACTGGCACGTACAAAATTCATACAAAAGCCTTTCCGTCCCAAACTCCTCATCCCCCCTGAAGACTTCGGTGAGGCCGTCGGTATAGAAAAGCAGGCGCGAGCCGGGGGTGAACGAGTCAAGCTGGGAGGTATAGGTCATGCCGGGAAATAGGCCCAGCGGGGTGCCTACGGCGCTGAACTGGCGCGGCGGCCCGCTGGGCGCCACCAGGAAGCCGGCGTTGTGCCCGGCGTTCACCACCTCCATGGCGCCCGACTCTGGGTGCAGGCGCAGGAAAATGGCGGTGACGTAGCGGCGGCGAGCCTCTTCGCCCTCGGCCCAGTGGTGCTCGTTCATGCGGTGGGCGAGCTCGTCGAGCGGCATGCCGGTAACCGCCATGCCGCGGAAAGCGGCGCGAAAGCTGATAGAGACGATGGCCGAAGCCAGGCCTTTTCCGGCCACGTCGGCAACGGCCAGTAGCACGCTGCCGTCGGGCTGCTCCACGATATCGATATAGTCGCCTCCCACCTCGTAGCAGGTGTCGCAGCGGAATCCAAGCGAGTAACCGGAGATGGCGGGTGGATCCTGCGGAAGCAAAGAGCGCTGGATGCGGCGGGCGGCGTCCAGGTCCTGCTGCAGGCGAGCAAACTCGATGTTGCGCTTGTGGTTGCGGGCATTTTCCAAGGCCACGGCAGCCTGCAGGGCCAGCCCTTCCAGAAAATCTGCTTCATACAGCGTGAGGGCGCGTCCGCCGGGCGGCAGAACCACCAGCTCCGTCATAGCGTGGCCGTCGCGATCCTGTAACGGCCAGGTGGGCAGCGGCGCCCTCCCAGATTTCGGCTCTTCGCCGTAGCTCAGGCCGGTGCCGGGGAAGGCCGCACCGGCCATCTCCAGCTCGCGCACCACAATGCGCAGCACCTGCTCCAGCACTTCTCTTTCCTGGATAGTGGAGTGGACGTGGCGCGAAGCCTCGAGCAGCGCCTGAAGCCGCGCCACCTGTTGTTGCAGGTCGATGGTCTCGCTGTTGCCAAGCAACTGCTGCCCCGCCGCCATCAATTTCCTCCGTGGTTTTTCACTCTAACACGGCGGGGCCGGGGGTTGGGAATTCTCATTACCCACAGGTGAATGCGGCTGGGGCAGGCTTCCGGCTAGCAATGCCGCAACGAATTTGGGCCGTCTGCGGGAACTCCGGGGCCGGAACCCACGTACACCAGGCAATCATGTTGAGCGACCTGAAGCTCGCCCTCCGCCAGTTGACTCAATCGCCCGGATTCACACTGACCGCCATTGTCACGCTGGCGCTGGGGATTGGCGCTAACGCCGTGGTATTCAGCGTGCTGAATGCGCTGGTGCTGCGTCCGGTGAACGTGCCTCATGCGCAGAACCTCTACATGGTGCAGCGCTTCCAGTATCCGTCGCAGTCCTACCCCGACTATCTGGACCTGCGCGACCGTAACCGGGCCTTCGAGAGCCTCATGATTTTCCAGATCGTGGGCGCGGTGGGCGTGGATACGGGCTCGAATCCGTCCACCGCATGGCCCTTTCTGGCCAGCGGAAACTACTTTGATGCGCTGGGAATCGAACCCTGCCGGGGTCGGTTCTTCCATGCGTCCGACGAAAAGGGAAACAACAGCGCACCCTATGTGGTGCTGAGCTACGCATATTGGCACAGCTATTTTCATGGCGACCCGGGCGCGGTGGGACGGATGGTGGAGATCAACAAGCATCCGTTCACCATTATTGGCGTAGCTCCGCCGTCGTTTCGAGGCACGGAATTGTTTTTTGCGCCAGCCATGTGGATTCCGATGGTCGAGGCGCCCACCGTCATCGGCGACCAGCTCAAGTATCGCGGCGACCACTCTCCGTGGGTGATCGGACGGCTGAAGCCGGGCGTGACGGTGGCGCAAGCGACAGCCGACCTGAACGCCATTGGGGCATGGCTGGCCAGGACCTATCCGGCAGACGACGATGGCATAAAGTTCTCGCTGGCGCGGCCGGGGCTGGTGGGCGATTTTCTGGGCGGGCCAGCGCGGGCGTTCATGGCCGGGCTCATGCTGCTGTCGGGGCTGATCTTGCTGGCCGCATGCGCCAACCTGGGGAGCCTGTTCGCGGCGCGCGCGGCAGACCGGGCCAAGGAAGTGGGATTGCGACTGGCGCTAGGATCGCGGCGTGGGCTGATTCTGCGCCAGCTGCTGACCGAAGCGGTGCTGGTTTCTCTGGCTGGAGGAGCAATCGGGCTGGCCGGCGGTGTGGTGCTCCTGCACGGATTGAGCGCGTGGCAACCGATTCCCGATATTCCCATCAATGTGCCGGTAAATCCCGACCTTCGCACTTACGCGGTGGCGCTTCTGCTCGCTTTGGCGAGCGGATTGCTCTTCGGATTGGCGCCCGTGCGCCAGGTCATGCGCACCGATCCGTGGCAAGTGATTCGAACCGGCACAAACGTTGCGGGCGGAATGCGGCGATTCACGCTGCGCGACGTGCTGCTGGTGATGCAGATTGCGATTTGCGCCGTGCTGGTCACGTCGTCCCTGGTTGCGGTGCGGGGATTGGCGCGCTCGCTCCACAGCAGCTATGGATTTCAGCCGCAAGGCGCGTTGACCGTGAATACCGATCTGAACATGGCGGGATACAGCGACGATGCCTCGCCGCCGATGCAGCGGCGCATGATCGATGCGGTCGCGGGCATTCCGGGCGTGACGGCGGTGGGCTTCATAAGCCAGATTCCGCTGGACCTGGGTGGGGGCGACTCCTACGTCTATACCGACCGCACCACTGATTTCCGGCCCACCAACGAGGCTGCGGACGCGATGAACTACAACGTCTCGCCGGGTTACCTGGAAGCAGCGGGCACGCGGCTGATTGCGGGGAGAGATATCACATTTGATGACAACGATAAGGCGCCGACGGTGGCCCTGGTGAACCGGCGATTTGCGGTCAAAGTTTTCGGATCCGTGCGGAAAGCGGTTGGCGGCCACTTTAAGTTCTGGGGTGGAAACCGCGCTGAAGTAGTAGGCGTGGTGGAAGACGGGAAATACCGGACGCTGACCGAGGATCAGCAGCCGGCCATGTTCTTCTCGTTCCTGCAGCACAAGGGCAGCGGCACATGGCTGGTGGTGCGGTCCAATCGCGATCCGGCGGATACTGCGGAGGCGCTGGACCGTACCCTGCATGGATTGGATTCCGGGCTGCCGCTGCGGATAAGAACCTGGGCCGGGGAAATGGACTCTGCGTTATTCGCCTCGCGCGTGGCCGCGGTGGCGCTGGGCGCGCTGGGACTGCTGGGCGCAATGCTGGCGATCACGGGAGTCTTCGGCATGGCTTCGTACGTGGTGAGCAAGCGGCTGCGCGAGCTGGGTATTCGCGTCGCGCTGGGCGCGGGACGGCGTCAGGTGCTCGCCGCTACGCTGGGTCGCGCTTTTCTCCTGCTGGCCGTCGGCTCGGTCGCCGGCCTGGGCCTGGGATTGCTGGCCACGCGGGTGCTCGGGTATATCGTCTACCAGGCCACGCCCAAAGATCCGCTGGTGCTGGCCGGGGTGACGGTGACCATGCTGCTGTTGGGATTGGTAGCGGCGTGGATTCCCGCCCGCCGCGCGCTGGCCGTCGATCCGCTGATTTTGTTGCGGGACGAATAGCGGCGCGATTTGAGGCTGGCGTGGACGAGCGCGGGGAGCGGCCATGGCTATTTTGCGATTGGCGTGTCCGCTTCTTCGTACTTGGGTCCGAGCAGGAATTGAACCCCCACATATGCAATCCAACTGGGCTCGCCGTTGGCGCGCGTAACCGCCTGGATGGCGCGGCCTCCCATAAAAAGAAGCCGGATATGGTTGGTGCGATCGAGGGATTGGCGCCCGCCCATGTCCAGCGTCAGCGAACGCTGCTTGGGTTGGTCGCCAATCACATTGATCGCCTGCAAGTCGTATAACTCGGTGTAAAGTTCGAAGCGGTCGTTGAACGCGTGGCCCGCAATCAGGCCGCGCCCCCATTGGCTGGGCATGTTTTTGTTCCCGATCCATCGGCCCACCTCGCCATCCAGCGCCAACCATCCCACCTGGGTTGTGACTTCGATGGGCAGATAATATTGCGGACCGGGCTCGACGATGCCGCGCTGCGCCGAGCCGGCGGGGGTGTTGAGGGACACCTGCGGATAGGTTCCGACGGAGAAATTGATGTTGTCGTCGGTCTTCTCCTTGCCGGGAATGTAGTGCTGGAAGGCGCGAAACTTGATCCCCAGCAGCGACTCGCCCAACCCCACTCCGGTGGAGTTGTCGGCGTTGGTGCCGGCGGCCAGGGGCTGCTCCCATTTGAGCTGGATACGGTTGCCCCAGCCGTAATTCATGTCCACGTCGGGAATCTCGTAGTACGACTGGCCCGGATTGTGATTGGCAATCCAGCCGAAGTTGATCTCCCAGTGATGGTTCCCTGGGGGCGCGGGATCGTCGGTAATAAACGGCGGTCCGCCCTGCGCGCGCGCCAGCACTGCTGCTGACACAAAGAGCAGAAGGAATCGAGGAAGATTGCGCATTGGGACGATAAAATGTTCCGGCAACCTCAAATATGCGGCAGCAAGATGCCGTTTCATCACCATAGTAAGCGTTGGCGGCGGGTCTGGGTATTGATGCTGAGGGCCGGCCGGTGGTTCCGGAAGCGGCCATCACGGCGCACTCGCTGCTCCCCTTCCTTTGTTTCCAGGTATTTACGGCTCTAGCACTTGGCCGGCTACCGCTCCCGTCAGCTTGCGCGCAGCCACGGCGGCGTTGAAGGTCTTCACATCGGTGGATACAAACTGGTTGAATTTCTGGATTGCCGACTGGTACTCCGGCTCTAAGAGCTTTTCCTGATCCACAATCGCGGCCGTGGGCGCATCGTCCTCGCCCTCCAGCAGCGCGCCGAGCGCCAGCAGCTTCTCGTGAATCTGGTCGGGGATGCGGAGATTCGATTCCTCGGCGCCGGCATTGCTGGTGATTCCGGCCTCGAGTGCCGCGGACTTCTTTTCGAGCGCGTCGATCTCCGTTTTTACCGCCGCCTCGTCTGGCGTGCCTTTGACCACCTGCCGCAATGCCTCCAACTGCGCGTGCATGGCGTCCAGCCGGTTGAGCGCCACATCCACCTGAGACAACTGGTGGAGCACAGACTCGGTATCGCGGAAACGCTCCTCCATTTCCGCCTGCGTGCCGTGCGAAGCTGGGTCGTTCGCGACCACGAGTCTCTGCGAAACCGTCTTTCCGGCGATGGTCAGGGTTGCGGTGTAGTCGCCGGGAGGCAGGAGCGCGCCCGAGCGCGGCCCCTTGTTGAAGTCCTTCCCGCCCTCCCAGCGCACGGGGCCATCGGCGCGCAGATCCCAATAAACGCGCTGCAAGCCTTGTTTGGCCGGAACCCACGGAACTTCTTTCGGCTGCTCGCCCTGCGCTTGCTCTTCAGCAGTCTTTTCCGGGACAAGCTGCTGCTGCGTCTGCGAAGGCACAGCCGGCGCTGAAGGCTTGGATTCGCTCCGCTCAGGCGCCTCCCTTCCGCTTTGAGCAGGCGGTCCGGCCTGCGCCGCGGGAGGAAGATCTTCGTCCTCGGGCATAGCTTCGCCGGGCTCCAGGGTGTGCGTGCCCTTCATGGTGCGCACCGCGCGGCCTTCCGCGTTGGTGATCACCAGCGTTCCCGGCTCTTTGGCGTCGCGGTCAAGATAGTAGCTGAGCTCCGCGCCGTAGGCCGGATTCTTGCCGTAGAACGCGCCGTCTCCCAGCGGCTCAACCTGCGACCAGGGCCAGAACCGCACCGCCGCTGGCGGAGCGAAGAGTTGCGCGGTCTCCTTCGCGGTTTGAGGAGTGAACTGCTGGAACGGCGTCAGGTCATCCAGAATCCAAACCGAGCGCCCGTGCGTTCCCACCACCAGGCTGTTGTCCGCGCCGTTCAGGGCCAGGTCGTATACCGATACGTCGGGCAGGCCAAGCCCGAACAGGAACCAATGCTGGCCGTCATCCCATGTGACGTAAAGGCCGTTCTCGAGCCCCGCATAGTACATGTGAGAATTGCGCAGGTCGCGCCGCACGACATGCGCGTAGACCTGCGGCAGATCGCCGCTGATCGGCTGCCACGTGGCACCGTAATCGCTGGTGCGGAAGAGATACGGTTTGAAATCGCCACTGAAATGGCAATCCACGGCGACGACCGCAGAGCCGGGCTCGCCGGGCGGCAGGTCGATAGATTCAATGCGTCCCCACGCCGGCAGGCCGGAAATATGATCCGTGACGTTGGTCCAGTTGGCGCCGCCGTCGCGCGTGAGCTGCACCTCGCCGTCATCGGTGCCCACCCATATAGTGTTGGCGCTCTCCGGCGACGGGGCAATGATGAGGATAGCATCGTAAACTTCGGCGCCGGAGTTGTCCTGGATGACCGGGCCGCCCGAGGATTGCTGCTTGGCCTTGTCGTTGCGCGTGAGGTCGGGACTGATGGGCTTCCAGGTGCGGCCGCGGTCTTCGCTCTTGAAAACCACGTTCCCGCCCGCGTAAAGCACCTTGGAATCTTGCGGCGATATGGCGAATCCAGCGTCCCACGCAAAACGGTAAGGAAGATCGGCGACGCCTCCGCCGTTGAAGTCGCGCGGGTACGGCTCCATGTCATGAATCTGCTCTTCCGAGCGGTTGAAGGTCATGAGGACATTGTTTTGCGTGCTGTCGTAGATTAGATTGGGATCGTCGGGCGCGGGGATGGCGTAGATGCCATCGCCGCCATTGAGCGTGAACCACGTGCGATCGAGAATCCCGGTGGGATCCTTGGTGTGGCCGGGCCCGCACCACGCGCTGTTGTCCTGCAATCCTCCGCAGATGAGGGTCCACGGACTCCCCGTTGCGCTGACATGATAAAACTGGCCGATGGCAAGATTGTGGATGAAGGCCCAGTGCGCGCCATTGTCGCGCGAGAGGGCCACGCCGCCGTCGTTGCCTTCGATGATGCGGCCGCTGCCCGACGGGTCGATCCAGATGGCGTGATGATCGACATGAATCTGCTTGGCGATAGGGCTGAATGTCCGTCCGCCGTCCGTCGATTCCATCAGCAGGTTCGACAGGGCAAGAACGCAATCCGGATCCTTGGCGTCGACGGCGATGTGGGAGAAGTAGAAGGGACGCGAATCCACTTCCTGATCTTGGCTGACCAGCGTCCAATGGTTTCCGGAGTCGTCGGAGCGCCATAGGACGCCTTCGTTCGAGCCCATGACGGCGTAGACCACGCTGGGGTTACTGGGCGCGATGGCTAGGCCGATGCGCGCCACGGGCGCTGCAGGAAGTCCATGGCCGCTGAGGCGCTGCCAGGTTGCGCCCTGGTCGATGGAGCGGTAGATCGCGTCCTCAGGTCCGCCGTCGGAGTAGCTCCACGGCGTACGCCGAAAGCGATATGCGGCGGCAAACAGCACCTGCGGGTTTTCGGGGTTCATGGCTAAATCCGAGATGCCGATGCTCGGCCCCACGTAGAGCACCTTCTGCCAGGTCGCGCCGCCGTCGGTGGTGCGATAGACGCCGCGATCCTCGCTGTCGGCGTAGGGATCGCCCATAACGGCTGCGATCACGGTGCAGGGATGGTGCGGATCGATCGCAATTGCGGAGATTTCGAAGGAGTGTTCGAGTCCCATACGCTTCCAGTGCGCGCCGCCGTCGGTCGATTTATAGATGCCGTCACCATAGGAAACATCGTTGCGGATATTGGCCTCGCCAGTGCCTGCCCAGACGATCTGGGGATTGACGGGATCTACCGCGAGAGCGCCAATGGACGCTACGCTCTCGTACTGGAAGAGCGCCTTCCAGGTTGTGCCTCCGTCATTGGTGCGGAAGATGCCGCCGATGGCCGCGCCCACATAGTAGGTGTCGGGATGGCCGGCAACACCTGCCACGGCGCTCACGCGCCCGCCAGAGATGGCTGGACCGATCTCGCGAAAGTTGACGCTCTTACGCACCACGAAAGGTAATTCGGTGCGGCCTTCCTGGTTTGCCTTTTGGGGACCGGCTTGACCGGCGAACGGCGTGCTCGGAGTGGGGGCCTGCTGCGCAGGGGAGCTTGCGGTTGCGAGGCAGACAAAAAGGCATAGAACCGACTCGGGCAAAAGGTGAAAGGAGAAATTCATAGAGCGATCCTGGCGGGAAGTCAATGCAGCAAAGGCGTTAGTTTACCACGCAGCGTATACGACCGAAACGAGCGCCCGCGGGCCGGATCGCCTGAGAGTCCTCCCATCCGCAACAAGCGACTTTCTTCCACCGCGGCGCACAAATTGACCCACGCTTGCTCGATCCCGCTGGGAATTGAACCGGATCGAGAAACGTTCCTATGTCGATGATGGGTCCCGCATCGAAAACTACTAAACCAACGAAGTAGCCTGGCCGCAGCAGGCCACGCCTCTCCAAGCCGAAGGCATCGGCAGGCATGCGTTACAAAAAATGGCGTCAGGCGGTTGCGGGAGCGACGTTCGCTAGCACTGCGGCAGGGCTATTGGCGACGGGTTGCGGGCGCTGCGGACGCAGCCATCCCGCCGCCAGCCAGGATTGCGGAATGGAAAACTCCGACCAGCCGCAATCGAGGCAGACAAGAATCTCGGGGGATGGAGTGATCGGCGGATGGCTCAATGTGCGTGGGCTGTTACGGTAGAGCCGAACTTCTGCTGGCAGCAGCGCGGTGGCGGTCGATTGGCACTTCAGACAAACCATACGTAAACCTCGGGGCCCTTTTGGGGTAGCCCTCAGCGCAAGTCTCGGGTAGAAACCACCTTCACGCTTTCTAAGCCGAAGCCGGGGGGCACTCGGGCTATGGCAACTAGCGTGCCATTCGGCGCCGGGAAGAAGATCATTTATTTTCAATTACCTACAGAAAGATCAGCTCGCGTCAGCTGTTGTACCTGTCTATGCCTGTTTACAGCCAGATTCTGCTGATGTCCTGTATATACTTGGTTCCATTCGGGATAGAGTTGTGCGGCAGCTTGCAGGCCGAGTAACTCATTGTTCCCGCCCCGTGTAAATCTTACGCATCCGAACGATTACTTCTAAGAATCTTACTTCTAAGAATCTGTTTAAAACTACTTATATCGTCGCAGCAGCGGATGAGTGAAGGCCATGAGGATTATGGTTTCTGCCGTGGCGTGGAGCAGTTCATAATCCTTGGACAGGCGGCGCGACCAATTCAGCCAGGCCAGGGTCCGTTCCACGAGCCAGCGTTTGGGCAGCACGCGAAACATGTGCTGCTGGTTTGGCTTCACCACCTCCGCGTCGCAGCCCAACACCTGCTTGGCCCATTCGATCAGCGCGCCTGTGTAGCCGCCGTCCACGAACACCTTGACGAGGGTGTCGTAGCGGCAAAACAGCCGCATCAGCA
>JASHRF010000022.1 GCA_030037545.1 Acidobacteriaceae bacterium
CGACAGGCTCAGCCGGACTCGCGACACTAGTCAGAGGCAGCTCCCGACGGATCATGATTATGCGACTTCGACGCGCGAATATCAGACTGATTAATCGTCGCTCAAACCTGCCCCCGACTGCTGCTGGCTCTGTGCTCGACAGACACAAAAAACAACGCCAACAGCAAAAACAACCCATCGATGTGCAGAGGTTGACAGGTCACTCCATATCAGATCTTTATCGATTCTGGGTGCCCCTGATATGACAGCGTCTCTCCTTGTCAAGTGAAGAGGCGCACACTTTCCCGCGGTGGTCGGGGCGATGTCAAAGGCGCCGTTTTGTGGCGTTCATCTTGACCCTTGCCATCGTCCCGGCCACTTTCAGAATCGGCTTGGGAACGAAGCTCAGATGTTTTCCCGGGTGAATCATCAGAAGCCTGGCCTGCGGATGGGCTTGGGCCGCTGCCCTGACTGCTTCTTGCAGCGGCTCGATCCGGTCCTCCAATCCATCCAGCAGCGACAACAAGTCCTGCCGCCGTTGCCCGTACCGGCTCTCCAGCTCGAGCGCTTCGACCTCGCGCCGCCGCCGGGCCTGTCCATCGCCGGCTTCGCACCCGGCCTTCGTCCCTGCCGACGGCGTCCAACTCTGGTTTTCGATCCGCGGGCACATCCGCACCAGGCGCGACTGGGGCAACCAAAGTTCGCGGTCGCCTCCAGCCCCACTCGCGCCCCCTGGCCCGCCAGGGACCGATAAGAACTCTCTGCCTCGGCCCCATGCATCCGTCGGCGTTCTGCGTACTCCCCCGTCTCCGTCTCCATATATGCGACCTGCTGAAAACGAAGATGGAAATCACAGCCTATAATCATCCTGCTCGGCTCCTGCTCCCCAGCCCAAGGTCGTTTCGCCACAACCCATGTACTCAGCTTGAAGGAGCCGACGCTGTCATGTCATCAGGCCCAGATCTTGGGACCGGGGATGCCACCGCTGCTCATGGAGGTTCATGCAACGCGCCTGCATCATCGGATCGGGACCGAACGGCTTGGCGGCGGCCATCGTGCTGGCACAGGCCGGCCTGCGCGTCGAAGTCTTCGAGGCTGAAGCCGAGCCTGGCGGCGCGGCGCGCACTCTGCCCCTGACGTTGCCCGGCTTTCTCCACGATTTCGGCTCGGCCGTTCACCCGCTTGCCATCGGCTCACCGTTCTTCAGCACGCTGCCACTCGACAATTACGGTCTCGAATGGGTTCACGGCGATGCGCCGCTGGCTCACCCGCTCGACGACGGCTCCGCCGTCATCATGGAGCGCGACTTGGGCGCCAACGAAGCCGCACTCAGCCCCGATGGCAAAAGCTGGCGCTGGCTGGTGGCGCCGGCCGCGCTGCGTTGGAACCAATTTGCAGCCGACGCTTTTGCCCCGCTGCTTCGAGTACCGCGTCATCCGCTGCTGATGGCGCGCTTCGGGCTCGCGTCGCTTGGATCGGCGCAGACGCTGGTCCACAACCATTTCTCCGGCCAGCGCGCGCGCGCCGTTTTTGCGGGCCTCGCCGCGCACTCGTTTTTGGGCATGGATCAGTTGCTCAGCGCCGGCATCGGCTTGATGTTTGCTGCGTCGCTGCACGCGCTGGGCTGGCCTAGCCCGCGCGGCGGCGCGCGCGCCATCAGCCACGCCCTCATCGGCTATCTGGAATCGCTGGGCGGAGTGGTTCACACTTCCCGCCACATTGACGCGGCGGCATTCCCCGAGCTAGCCGCCGGCAGCGCGCTGGTGATGTGTGACCTGAGTCCGCGCCAGTTGCTGGCCGTCGCCGGCGACCAGCTCACGGTCGGCTATCGCCTGGCGCTCGCCAATTTCCGCCACGGCCCCGGAGCATTCAAGGTGGATTATGCGCTCTCCGAGCCCGTGCCCTGGCGCGCGGCCGAGTGCCGGCGCGCCATCTCCGTACATCTGGGCGGCACGTTTGAGGAGATTGCAGCTTCAGAGGATGCAGTGATTCATGGCCGCGAGCCCCAGCGGCCGTTCGTGCTGGCTGCGCAGCCCACGCTCTTCGATCCCGCACGCGCGCCACACGGAAAACACGTGCTGTGGACTTACTGCCACGTTCCCAACAGCTCTTCCGCGGATTTGACCGAGTGCATCGATGCCCAAATCGAGCGCTTTGCTCCCGGATTTCGCGACTGCGTTCTGGCGCGCCACAGTTCCGCGCCCGCCATGCTCGAAAAAATGGACGCGAATCTCGTCGGCGGCGACATCGCCGGCGGCGCCATCACCATGCGTCAAATGCTCTTCCGTCCCACCCTGCGCGGCTACGCCACCAGCAACCCCAGGATTTATCTCTGCTCTGCCTCCACGCCTCCCGGCGCCGGCGTTCACGGCATGTGCGGATATCATGCCGCAAAGCTGGCCCTGCGGCGTTTGCGTGCGCGGTAGCGCCGGTGCTTACGGTTGCGCACCCGGCGACGTTACTGACATGGGTTTATTCTTCTCCAGGCCCTGGGCATCCTGGAGGTGCTTCTGCAACACCGGCAAAGCCTGTTCCGCATAGCTCTTGATGGCCGGGTTCTGCGCGTCGTCGGCTTCTTTCTTGTAAACCGCGATGGCCTTGGTGTGTCCTGCGATCATCTCCGCAATGAACTTGTGATCGAACGCCGCGCCCTTCAGTGCATTCATGGGGCCAATCAAGGCCTTGTTATGCTCTGCGTCGATCGCGGTCGGCACGGTGAGATTCGCCTGCTGGGCGGCCGTGGTCAGCTGCTGGTAATCGTTGGTGTGATCCGTCGCCAGCATCTGGCCGTAGTCCTTCACTTCCTGCTTGGCGGCCACATTCTGCGCCAGCTGTCCCAGGTTCGCTTCCACCATGTCGGTCTGCCCCGCGAAATCGACGAACTGCTGATCGGTCATCGTCTTGCCCGCAGCGCCTTTTTCCGCGTGTTTCTGAGCCAGCACCGGAACCGACAGCATGGAGATGCAGCAAACAGCCGTGAAAATTCGTTTCATTGATTTCCTCCAGTCTGAAATTTCTCTTGAGAAGAGTCCATACCGAATTGGAAAGCGCGCTCCATCGCCGCGAGGAAACCAGGGCATGGCATTGAGTTGGCGGAAACCCCTCGAGGCTGCTCAGAACCTCGCTGCAAGGCGCGGTACCGCGCACACGTTCACGCCCGGTATGATGCGCATTTTCGTGCCGGGGTGTCCGGCTGTGCAAATTTATCTTTTCCAATGAGAAACAGGCCGCGGGGCAAAAAAAACGGGCTTGGCCAAAAACCGAATTTGCTGGCCATGGCATCTTCGGGAAAGCTGCGGACTGAAGCCCCGACTGCTGAGTGGATTTTTCCTCAAGAAAAATCCACCCCGCTGCTCGCAAAAGTTCACATGATTTCCGAAAATGCTTTAGAGGCCCGTATCCATCGATCGCCCGACCTGAATTACATCCCGCTCTGCGCTCCGCCAGCCGGATGCACTACGCGGTAGAACGTGCCGCCATGGGCCCACACCAGCAGCAGAATGTCCTTGCCATCGGGCGCAGCGTGAATCGCGTTCCCGCAGCTTTCCGCATCCTCGACCGGCTTGCGGTCGACTTCCAGGATCACGTCCCCTGGTGCCAGGCCCGCGTCGTCTGCCGGGCTGCCCGGCCGCACGTTCTCAATGGCTGCGCCCTTCACCGTGTCGGGCACGTTGTACCGCTGGCGCGTGTCCGGCGTCAGGTTGTCGACCGTCAGGCCCAGTTTGCCCCTGCTCGCTCCCGGTGCGCCATTTTCGGCTTCTTCGCCTCCATTCTTGTGGAACTCACCCACCGTAGCGTCCAGCGTCATCGGCTTGCCATTGCGCAGAATGCCCAGCTCAATGCGCGTTCCCGGCGCCATCTCGCTCACCGCAACCTGCAGCGCGCTGCCGTTGGCAATCTTCTGTCCGTTGAGCTCGCGTAGCACATCGCCGCGCTCCAGTCCGGCGCGGCTGGCCGGCGAGTCAGGCGTCACCTGGGCGACGATCGCTCCCGACGCGTCGGGCAGATTGAAGAAGCTGGCGTTCTCAGGTGTCACGTCGTTCATGCTGATGCCCAGGTAGCCGTGGTGCACCGTGCCGTCCTTGATGATGGCCTCCGCGCTGGCCTTCACGATCTGCGACGGAATCGCGAACCCTGCTCCTGCGAACGAGCCGCTGTCGGAGATGATGAAGGTGTCGATGCCCACCAGTTCGCCGTAGGCGTTCACCAGCGGGCCGCCGCTGTTGCCGGGGTTGATGGCCGCGTCGGTCTGGATAAAGTCGCCCGGTTTGCGCGGATCGTCGGAGTAGGGATTGGGCCGGTCGATGCCGCTCACGATGCCGCGCGTGACGGTGAAGGGAAAGTTGCCGAAGGGATTGCCGAAAGCCAGCACCGTTTCACCCGGCTTCACCCGGGTGGAATCGCCCCATGCGATGCTGGTCAGGTTGTGCGCGTCGATCTTGATCACCGCCAGGTCGTTGAGCTTGTCCACGCCCACCAGTCTGGCTGAAAAGACGCGCCGGTCGTCGAGTGTAACGCGCATCTGCGTGGCGCCATTCACCACGTGATCGTTGGTCACAATATAGCCGTCGGGCGAAACAATCACGCCGCTGCCGATGCCGTGCTCAATCTGCGGCTGCGGCTGCATTCCGCGGCCGCCATTGGGCCCGAAAAAAAACTGCTGGAATCCTGGCGGCAAATCCTGCGGCGGAATGCCGCCGAAACCGAATCCTGGACCACCACCGTTCTGCCCCCCGCCATCCTGGCCGGAGTCGTCGGTAACCCGCGATGTAACGGCCACGTTCACCACCGCTGGCGTCACGCGCGCCGCCACGGCTTCCACCGCGTTGTCCAGCGCCACCAGTGGCGAGACCGCGCTCTCGTTCAGCGGCGCAGCCGTGCCAATGGCCGCGTGCGCCAGGTTATGATTCAACGCCAATGCCCCAGCCACCACCAGCGCCGAAGCGCAGCCTGCCGGAATCACCAGCCTTTTCACTTTTGCTATTAAAGAATTAGTTGTCGCAGACATGCTTCACCTCATTCAGGTTTGTTGAACTGCCGTTAGAGTTCGATCACCAGCCAGCCATCGCGGAGCGGAATGGCGGGAGGCAAGGGTGTGATGGAAATCTTGTTCTGAGCCGGAGCAGCCTTGGCCGCGTCAGGCTTTGTGGTTCCGGTCGCGGCAGCGTTCTCCACGTTGCCGAGCCCGCCGGTCGGATCAACGCGCAGAATGAGCCGCGTAACCGTGTACTGGCGCACCACTCGCCGAGCAGCCGCTGCCCGGTTCGCGCCAGAAGCCGGCGAAGAATTTGTAGTCTCAACCTGCTCCCACGCCGTAAACACGATCCACTGCCGTGGCCCGGCGGCCACCGAAGTATCGATGGCCAGAGTCGCATTCTCCGCCACAGTCGAGGCCGCGATTCGGGGTCGTTCAGACTTGGGCGGAATGCTCAGTGCCTCGTACTTGCTGTCATTCTGGGCGGAGCGCAGCGGGGCCGAAGGACCTGCTGCTTGCCCGCCCGTCGCGAGAGTGGGGGACCACCGGCCTTCATCCTTCCTGAGTTCGACGCGCTCTTGTGCCCTGCGCACCGCAGCCAGTTCCGCGCGGCTGGCAACATGGGCAACGGCATCAACAGCCCGGAACCCGCTCATGGCTTGTCCATCGGCCACGTAAGCCGTATTTACCATCCGCGCCGCTCCGTGACGCGCGGCAAGATTTGCTTGCGCCGGTCGCGCCGCAAACTCCACCAGTTGCGGGCAGCGCGCCAACTCGACTGACCCCAGCACCAACCCGCACCCCACCACGCCTACGAGCGCCCGCGTTGCAGCCGGATGCAAATCCGGTGCGCGCCGCAAAATTTGGTGCACACGACGTGCGAGCTCCGGCCGCCGCCGCCACGCGCCCAGGCTCAAAGCCTCCGCCCTGTGCGCCAGCCCACGCTCCGCCAGGCTGGTCAGGCAGGCTGCATACGCTCGCGGCGACCGCGTCCTGCGCACCACGCCCTCGTCGCACGCCATCTCGCGCTCGCGGCAAAGCCGGCGCTCCATCCACTGGAGCGCCGGATTGAGCGGAAACACCACCAGGCACAGCTTCTGTACCAGGTTCATCCAGTCATCGCGACGGCGCAGATGCTCCGCCTCGTGCAGTACCACCTGCTCCAGTTCCGCAGGCGAAAGCCGTCCCGGCAGCCACTCCGGAATAAGAATCCGCGGCCGAAAGAATCCGATCACGCTGGGCCGATCCAGATCCCGCGTCGTACAAACCTCAACGTTCGGGCTTAGCGCGCGCAGAATCTTCTCAAGCTTGAAATCATTTTGTTCCGCACCACAAGACGCTGCTTTGAAATCGCCCGGCTTGAGCCGTGCCGAAAGGCGAATCGACTCCGTGTCAGGGCACGGCTTCAGTCGTGCCGAATTGCCTCGAGAAAGTTTGAGGGCTTTAGCCTCTGAGGGATTTTCAAAACCGCCCACCGCCAACGGCACTGCCCGCTTCCACAGCCGCCCCAATCGCACCGCTTGTACGCCGAGATCCACGCCCCGCGCCAGCGACGCCGCCAGCCACACTGCCGCTATCGCCAAACCCCACCGCGGGTCGAGAGCGAGCCAGGGATGCACGGGCGCGAAGACCGGACCCGACGGCGACGCTCCGGGCGTAGCGGCTTCCGCGCTGAAGACAGAAGGAAGCAAGGAAACCAACCGGGGCAAAAACGGCAAGGCAACCAACGCAGCAAATCCAGCGGCCCAAACACGGAAGCGATCCGCGGCCGGCATCCGCGGTGTCAGCCGCAAGCACAGCGCCAATCCCAACGCCAATGCCGCACCCTGCCACAGCGCCGATACTGCCGCCGGTCCCGCGGTTGCGGCAAAGACCCGCCAGATCACCGCCATCTCCATGCGCTACGCCTCGCCTCCCGTTTCTTCACCAGCCGACTGGTCCGGTGCGGCGACGCGGATCGCCTCTTTCAGCCGCTCCAATTCGTCCGCGGTCAACTCCTCGTCGCCCAGCAGCGAAAGCAAAAGCTGCTCGCGCGAGTTGCCAAAAAACCGCTTGAGCACGTGCCGCACCTCGCTCCGGCTGGCTTCCTGCTCCGCCACGCACGGTCGATACACAAAAGCCCGCCCTTCCTGCCGATGCTCGACGTACCCTTTTTGTTCCAGAATTCGGATGGTTGTCAGCACCGAGTTATAGGCCAGGGTTTCGCCCTCCGGCATGGCCGCCACCAGGTCGGTCACCGCCGATTCGCCCCTCTGCCACAAAATCTTCATCAGCCGGAGCTCGGCCTCGGTCAGCGTGTTGGATTTCTTGGGCGGCATTTTTATATCTCGTTGTGCTTCTTCGGCTTGCATCCACCCCCGGCCGGGTTTTCGGATTCCCCGATTACCACCATAGACGACCAACTAAAGGATTAGTTAGCAGTGCCTCCATAAAACTGAGGAAAACCAACTGAAATTATCAATCCACTTCCCTTGCCGACGCGCTGCGACCGCCGTACAGTAGAATGGCTCCGCCGCCGCATCCTGCCTGGAATCAGCCGCGAATCGCCGGGCGCGCCGGAAATCCGCCCCATCAGGAACTGCCCATGAGAAAGCTTGCTTTTGCTCCCGCATTTCCGTTTCTTGCCTTGTTGTTGCTTATCCCGGCATCCGCCCAAACGCCGGCCACGATCGGCGGCGAAAAAATCATTACCCTCAATCGCGCGCCTGTGAGCAAAACCATGCCGGAGTTCACCTCTGTCACGCTCATGCCCGGCCGCGGCATGGAACTGCTCTCGATCACCGCCAACTTCCCCGGCAAAGGCGAAGTGCCGGTGCTCGCCTCGCCCGGTCTGGCCTTAGCCGCCAAAATGCTCGACCAGCAGGATGACGCCAACGGCGACCTCAGCTACCGCATGGGTGCGGCGTTTCTGGTTCCCTATCCGAATCGCATTCGCGGCAAGCTCTCGCCAGACGGCAAGACCCTGACCACCTCCTGGCGCGGCCACCAGCTCACGCTGCCCGCCAACAACGTGGGCAAACTGCCCGGTGCCGAGCGCCACGCCATGCACGGCCTCATCCTCAAGGCCAAGGCCACCGATATTCGCGTGCTCTCGACGCCCGGCGGCGAACAGGCCAGCGGCGTGATTCGCGCCGGCAGCTTCGGCGGCCACTGGCTTTCCAAAACCGACCTCGTCATCACCATCACCCTCACCGCGCGGGCCGTGGACGCCTCGGTCGTGGCCCACAATATCGGCAATGAAGACGAGCCCATGGCTATCGGCTGGCATCCTTATTTCAACCTGCCCTCCGGCAATCGCGAGCAGGTTCGCGTCCATATTCCCGGCACGATGGTGGCCCAGGTGGACAACTACGACAACGTCTTTCCCACCGGCAAGCTGGACCCCGTCGACAGCAGCCAGTACAACCTGCTGGCGCCCAACGGCATGCCGCTCGACAAGCACTTCTACGATGACAACTGGAGCCATCTGCAGTGGAAGAACGACGCGGTGACGGTGAAGGTGATCGATCCCGCAGCGCGCTACGGCATGGAAATCGAAGGCCTCTCACCCGATATCCAAACCATCCAGATGTACGCGCCCGTCGACAAGCAATTCGTGGCCATCGAAGACCAGTACAACTTCGCCGATCCCTTCGGCAAAGAATGGAACGGGATGGACACAGGAATGGTCACGCTCAAGCCCGGACAAAGCACCAAGTGGCAGGTGCGCCTGCACGTGTTTGTGCCCTAAGGCTCCATGCGCGTGTTGACCAAACCCGGCGGCCGAAACCTGCGCTGAACCTCAACGCTTAATGCTGAGCCTCAACGCTTT
Organism: Acidobacteriaceae bacterium; assembly: GCA_030037545.1. GTDB lineage: Bacteria > Acidobacteriota > Terriglobia > Terriglobales > Acidobacteriaceae > Telmatobacter. The sequence continues at coordinate 8,766 of JASHRF010000022.1, forward strand.
TACGTCCACGGACGCCGGCCTTTGCAGATTGGGAGTCCCGGGGGACGAAGGATAATAGCCCAGAACAAATCCGCGCCAGCGGATGCAGTCCTGGGTAGACGGCCAATGAAAGCTCTAGCCCCGTAGGGGCGACGGAGCCCGGGCGATCATTCCAAAAAGGCGGCTGCCCCATCCTTCCGCAGTCTCATCACGGAAGGGTGGGAGACCACGTCCCCAAATACACAAGAAGCCGTTAGTGCTCCGGCAGCGGTGTCAGCTTGATCGTGCGCCCCGTCCGCGCCGACTCCCGCGCCGCATCCAGAATCTGCATCACCGTCACGTTCGTATCCAGCGCGCTCAGGTCGCCCTTGTCTTCCACCTTTCCTTGCAGCACGGCGGCCAGGTAATCGAGTGAATTATCCTCGGGCGCGGCCAGCGGCGCAGCGGTGATCAGTTTTTCCTGCGCATCATGCTGCAAGCGTATCCGCACCTGGTCCGCGCCCACCGTGATTACGTAACCGGTGGCGCCGTACACTTCCATATCTTTGACGTTGAACGGCCAGTTCCACGAAGCCTGGATCACCGCCACCGCGTGCGGGTACTGGAGCACGATGGTCGCGTCGTCGTCCACGCGCGGGTAAATCTGCGGCTTGTCGTGGTTGGTCACGGCGGTCACGGTGAGCGGCGCTTCGCCGTGCATCAGCCAGGTCATCAGGCCTACGCCGTAGCAGCCGAAATCGTAGAGCGCGCCGGCCCCGTTCTCTGCCGGATCGGTGAGCCAGCCGAGGAACTCCGGCGGCACACCGATCTCCTTCGGTCCCTGGTGCCCGTCGTTCACCACCACCCGCCGCACCGGCCCCAGCTTGCCGCTCTCCAGCTCGTCATACGCAAAGCGATTGCTCGCGTACCAGGTGGTTTCGTAATTCACCAGCACGTGAATGTGGCGCGCGCGCGCAACATTGCGAATAATCAGTGCGTCGGCGAGCGAAATGGTGAGCGGCTTCTCCACCATCACGTCGATGCCGTGCGCGGCCGCTTCTTCAATCACCTTGCGGTGACCTGCGATCGACGTATACACCAGCAGCGCCTGCGGATGCGTGGCCGCGACCATGGCTTCAGTGTCCGGAAAAAAGAGACTCTGCGCCAACCCGAAGCGCTGCGCATACTTCGCCCGCAGCGCCGCATCCGGCTCGGCAACGCCCACCAGATCCACGTTGGCATGCTCCGGCAGCGCGTGCAAAAATCCTTCCACGTGGCCGTGAACCAATCCCACAATGGCCACGCGCAGCGGCGCCGGCTGTGCGCCAAGCACACCGGGGACGAGAACCATCAGTGCGCCCAGCAGAATGGCAGGAAACGAGCGCAAAAGGACGAAGGGTAGCCGTTCAGACGTATGCGCCCGCTGCGCGGAGCTACGATCTGCGCAGAATGAGCAGAGATTTTGGAGATTCACTTCGGATCAGCCCTCCAAGCGATTGTACGAGAGCAGCCGTCTGAAGTATGCAGGGCGACCTATTTCCCAATCACGTCGATGGCCACGGTGATGGTCTTGGGCGGCATGCACTGCGTCTGGTTGCAGGCCTGGTAATGAAGCGCGCCTTTGACCAGATGATTGCCGGGCGCGGCCACCAGGCGCGTCTCGATGGTGAATTCTCCGGTGTATACGCTGAGCTTGGTCTCCGGATCGGCGGGCAGTGCGATGGTGATGCCCGCGGGGTAAATCGCGCTCTCAAGCCGCGCTCCGGCTCCCGCGGAAATTGAAAATGTGGTCGGAATCAGATAATCGTCGCTGGGCGTGTGCGAGTTGATGTGCAGCCCCTGCGCCACGCGAAAGTGCAGCGTCACCGCGCTCGCTTTTCCCGCCGGCAGGTTCACCTGCTCGGGATAGAGATATTGCACCGCCTCCGCCTTGACCGCGGCGGAGCGCTGGGGCGCATTGGAGATGAATTGCGCATGCGCGCCGGCATTCATCAGCAGCGCCGCGACCCCAACCCCCGCAACCTTCCGCAAATCGATCATCTTTTTTACATCCTTTTTCTCAAAGTCACCCATGCCAATACTCGCACGCGCCAACTGAGAACTGAAAACTGATCACTGACAACTGTCTCTATTCCGCCAGCGCCTTTTTGATATTGGCCTCGATGTCGCTCTCGGAATTAATGCCCACCTGCGCCGCAATAATCTTGCCCTGGCGATCGACAAAGAACGAAGTGGGCAGATCGTCGAGCCCTCCATACGGCTTGCTGATGCTGTCGCCGTCGACCAGCACAGGATACGGCATCTTCTCCTGCTGCACGAATTTGGTCACGTCAGTTTTGTCCCTGGCCCAGGCCACGTCGCCGGGCTGGGCGTCGTCGCCTTCGGTATCGATGCCCAGCACTTCGAATCCCTGCGCCGCGTATTTATTGCGCAGCTCGACCAGCCAGGGCGTCTCGATTTTGCACGGACCGCACCACGTGGCCCAGAAATTAATCAACAGCGCCTTGCCCCGGTAGCTGGCCAGCGAAATCTCTTTGCCCTCGAGATCGGGCAATGTGAAGGCCGGCGCCGCCGTGCCATCGAGCGCGGAAGTAGCCGGCGAAGCGCCCTCGGCATCGGGAACCAGCACCCCCTGCATGTCAGCTTCGCTCTGAAGCGCGGCTAGGGCCGCACGCCGGTCGGCCGTCTGCTGGCGGTACTCCCAGTTCGCCCAGCCGGCCCAGCCAAATACAGCCAGGAGAAATAGGACGGCGAAGAGCACAAGCGTATTGCGATGCACGGGGAAGGACTTCATACCTCCATTGTACGGAAAAGCGCCCGCCGCTTCATGCGCGGTAGCTGACCCACTGCCCCTGCGCAGGATTTTCCCGGCCAGATCTACCGTGCCGCGCGCGTCTTGGAGTTCTTGGTCGGCTTGCGCCCCACCTTGCGGTGTGCGCGTTCGCGCACCCGGGCGCCATCGGCCTCCAGGTCGAAAGCTGCGTTCACCAGCGCGATATGCGAAAACGCCTGCGGAAAATTTCCCACCATGCGGTGGTGTTGGGGGTCAAATTCCTCGCTGAGCAGGCCCACATCGTTGCGCAGCTTGAGCAGCTTGTCAAACAGCGCCTGCGCGTCCCGCTTGCGGCCGATGGCCTTGAGGCTGGAAACCATCCAGAAGCTGCAGGCCAGGAAAACGCCCTCGCCGGGCGGCAGGCCGTCAGGCACCTTCGAGGTGTCGTAGCGGAGCACGTAACCGTCCGGCATAAGCTCGCGCTCGATGGCTTCCACTGTCCCCTTGACGCGCGCATCGGTGCCAGGCAGGAAACCCACCACCGGCATAAGCAGCAGCGATGCGTCAAGTTGCTCGGAGCCATAGGCCTGCGTAAAGCTGTTCTTCTGCCGGTTGAAGGCGCGCGCGCAGATTTCGGAATGAATGGCCGCGCGGATGGTCTTCCATTTTTCCAGCGGCGCGGCGAATTTGAGCTGCTCGGCGAGCATGACGGCGCGGTCAAAAGCTACCCATACCATCATCTTGGAATAGGTGAATTGCTCACGGCCCCCGCGCGTTTCCCAGATGCCTTCGTCAGGGTCCTGCCAGATGGTTTCCAGGTGGTTGAGGAGCAGGCACAGCACCCGGAATTCGTCTTCCGAGTGGCCGCGCAGCCCGTGCTGCGCGTGGAAGAAGGAGTCCAGCATCTCGCCGTAAATGTCAAGCTGCACCTGCTGAGCGGCGGCGTTGCCCACGCGCACGGGCTTGGAGTTTTCGTAGCCGCTGAGCCAACCGATTTCGCTCTCGGTCAGGCGCTGCTCGCCCTTGATGCCGTACATGATCTGCGCTTCGCCAGGGCTGCCGCCCAGGGCGCGCAAGAGCCAGTTCTGCCACGCTTCGGCTTCCTCAAAATGCCCGCCATTTATCAACGCCAGCAGTGTGAACGTGGAGTCGCGCAACCAGCAGTAACGGTAATCCCAGTTGCGGCTGCCGCCAATCCGCTCCGGCAACGAGGTGGTGGCCGCGGCCACAATGCCGCCGGTGGGCCGGAAGGTCATGGCCTTGAGCGCGATCAGAGAGGACTCTATCGCATCGCGATATTTGCCTTTGTACTTGAGGCGGCCGCTGAAGTTGTTCCAGATGCGCAGGGTGTCGTTGAGCGCCCGCTTGTAGTCGATCTTCTTGGGGTCAGGCTCCCACGACGAGCCGTAGGTGAGCGTGAACCATACCCGCTCTCCCTTGCGCACGGTAAACTCGGCCACCGTTCTCAGGTTTTCGCCGTGTACCGGAACCGACGCATGCAGAATGGCAAGGTTGGGTCCGGCCACCGCGCGGATGCCGTCGCGCGTGGCCGTCACCCAGGGCACCGCGTGGCCGTAAGCGAAACGCAGGGCCAGTTCCATGCGCATGCGCACCGCCCCGCGCACGCCTTCCACAATGCGCACCACGTCGGAGTGCGTGCCCCGGGGCGGCATGAAGTCAATGAGCCGCACCACGCCTCCGGGACGCTCGAAGTTGGTTTCGAGAATCAGCGTGTGATCGCGATAACGTCGCGAGCTGCGCCCGTTTTTCTCGAGTGGAGCAATTTTCCAGAAACCGTTGTCTTCGCTTCCAAGCAGCGAGGCAAAACAGGCTTCAGAGGAAAAATCGGGCCAGCAGAGCCAGTCGATGCAGCCGTTGCGGTCTACCAGCGCCGCCGTTTCCATGTCGCCGATGAGCGCGTAATCTTCGATTTTTTGAGCCATAGACCGGTTAGAAGTCAGTTCGAGATTAGAAGCTGTTTCATAATCCTGTTTTGAAAAGACACGGCTCCAGCCGTGCCAATAAGTTCCCCAAAAACGTGAGGCTTTAGCCCCTGAGGGACGATGACAGACGGGTTATGGAGCCACTTCTAGTGATTGCCCTTTCTTATTGCTCGTGGTAACTGCGCATCAATCCGCCATCCATCACGAACGTGGCGCCGGTCACGTACGCGGCGGCGTCGGAAACCAGAAACGCCACCAGACCGGCCACATCTTCCGGCGTGCCCATCCGGCCCAGCGGAATGTTCTTGAGCAGCGCATCGAGCTTGGGTTTGTCTTCAAGCAGCGCGGTGTTGATGGGCGTAGCGATGGCGCCCGGCGCCACGTTGTTCACCGTGATGCCCAGCGGTCCCAGCTCCACGGCCAGGTCGCGCATCAACATGCGCAGCCCGCCCTTGCTGCAGCAGTAGGTGGAGAAGCCTGGAAATGCCATGTCTTCGTGCACCGAACTGATGTTCACAATGTGCCCCGTGCGTTTCGCGCTCCGCAGCCTCCGGACAAATTGTTGAGTGAGAAAGAACGGCCCGCGCAGATTGACGTTCATGATCCTGTCGTAGTCGGCTTCCTGCGTATCCCAGAACGCAGCTTTATGTTCCATTCCGGCATTGTTGACGAGAATGTCGGCGGAGCCGAATTTCGTCCACGCCGCGTCCACCAGCTTGCGCATATCGTCGCAGCGCGTAATGTCGGCGAGCACGATCTCGCTCTCGCCGCCTGCCTGCTGAATCGCGCGCTGGGTTTCCTCGGCGCCGGCGGCACTGCCCACGTAATCGACAATGACTTTGACGCCTTCGCCGCCCAGCCGCTTCGCAATACCCTGGCCGATGCCTGAGCCTGCCCCGGTCACAATGGCGACCTTGCCCCTCAAACCCTCCATTTGCACCCTCCAGCGGCCGCGGTTGCCCGCCCAAGTTCCCTTCTCTGCTTGGATGCAAAACCCTTGCGATGGTGAGATCCAGGCGGCCGGTTGCTTTTGCGTTTCGCCCCATCGCCGAAGAGGATGACGCCAGTCGCGCCGCGCGGTTGCGCCGGCGGCCTGGCATCAGACAATCATTCTCCCTGGAGCCGGCGTCGAGCGTGTACAGCCGCACGCAAAACGATAACGGCAGTTTCAACATCCGCTGTCTCGATTGCCTCATGACCATCGCTTCCTGCGTGGAGAACGAACAGGAACTCGAATGGCTGGAGCGCCGCCACATTTGCCCGGAGAAGGCGCTTTACGAGCTCCAGCCCCGTGATCGCACGCACGAGAACGGCGCCCGCAACCCAGCCCTTAGACCGCCTGGTTAGGAAACGGCACGAAATAGCAGCGCCGGTCTCCAGACCGGCTGTCGTGCGGGTCTCCTGACCCGCTCCTGTCCCCGAGCGATCACCGAACTACGCGGGCACGGTGCTAGCTGCGCCAGTGCAGCTCGACCGGGCCGTCCACCGGATGCCCAGCCGGGGCGCCTGTCGCTGCTGCGTCCAACCGCGCCTGCTTGAGCGCGAAATACCACTTCGCCGGCTTGTCGGCGTCGTCAATGAGCATCAGGCTGGGATTGTGCCGCAGACCCTCGGCCTGCTGAATCATCGTCACCTGGTCCTGGCGCACGAACTTCGCACCAAAGAACTTCGCAATCGGCGTAACCAGTGGCACCCAATAGAAAACATTCCACGCCGCGATCACGTCGATGCGGCAGGTGGCGCTGGTCACGGGCGTGATGGTCGTCAGGCTCGAGAACCATTTGTCGCCGCAGCGGATGGTTTCCGTGCGCCGGTTGGGCAGCACGAAATCGATGGTCGTCTCCACCGGCTGCCCGTAAACGCCGAGCAGCTTGTAGGGCGCGGAGTTGGCGCTGGGCGCATGCGCGCTCATCCTGAAACCCTCGGGGATGGGTTCGAACCGCTTGGTCTTTTCGCGAATGCTCGAGCGCGAGCGCCACCACCACGCCTGGTGCACGAACGGCCCATGCGCCGGATCCATGAGGCCGATAATGCCGTGATCCACGTTGCAGGGCAAGTTGGCGGACAAGTGCGCGGTGCGATAGCGCGGCCCGAACTTGGCCAGCTCCGGAACCTTCCTGCGCGGCTGCGCGCCCGGCGAGCGCTTCCCCGAACCGGGACCGGAAATAAAGACCCACGCGTGCCCGTCGCGCTCCTCGCACGGGAACGCGGTGGCGTAAATGCGCGTGGCATCGAGCCGGTCGGCGCCGGTGAGTGATGGAATCAGCGCGCACTGCCCGCTGCACGGCTCGAACTCCCATCCGTGATAGCGGCAGGTCAGATGCTCGCCGTCAAACCACCCGTAGCTGAGCGGAATGCCGCGGTGCGGGCAACTGTCGCGCATGGCAAAGACGCGCCCGTCGCTGCGCCGTCCCAGCACCAGCGGAATGTCGAGGAGCATGGCCCTGGCCAGCTTGTTACGCTTCAGCCGCCCTGTGCGCAGTGCCGGGTACCAGTCGTCATAAAGCAGCGTGGCCGCCGGGCCCGCGGTGGTCACGCCGGTTTGGGCGCTGGTCGACTGGGTCATTTGGGACTCACAATAGCATCCCGGACGCGGCGGACGCTAACGCATCCCGGGCAGCGGGGCGGCCAACTCAGAGGCCGCAAACCGAATCCGTGCTCTCTATGACCATGCAAACGCAATTTTCCGCTTTCCTTTTGGCAGCCGCGCTGGCGTGCGGGCAGGACGTGGCTCTCGCCCAGCAGAATGCCAACAATACAAACCCGCAGAACCACAGCGCCAAGCAGGACATGCGCAACGCCGGCCATGACACAAAAAATGCCGCTCGCAACGCGGGCCAGGCGACGAAGAAAGGCGCGAAGAAGGCCTACAACAAGAGCAAGCCGGGTGCCAAAAGGGCTTACAACAAATCCAAAAACACGACCAAGGGCGCGGTGAAAGGCGGCAAGCAAAGCGGGAAAAAGCCGCAATAAGACAATTCACAGTTCGGAGTTCATAGTTCGTAGTCCCCGGCGGCGAAGGCAAGCCCGGTGACTGTGAACTACGAACTATGAACTCTTTCCAGCCGCCCCTTGCGCAGCACGAAGCGCTCGCCGCGCCAGACAATGGTGTTTCCGGCAAAGCCTGCGATCCAGAGACCCATGGCCATGAGATCGCGCGCGGGCAGCAGCCATAGATATGCAAGCACCTGGCGGTCGGCGAGAACCTCGGTGCCCACCGTCATGGCTAGCGAGAGGCGCAGAAAGAAGCTGAGCGCCAGCAGCCATAGGCTGACCGGGCTGATGCCGCTGGCTATCACATTGAGTAGCGCCCAGCCCAGGCCGTGGGTGAAGATCAGTCCCGCGTAGCCGCCGGGGCGCGCGTCGCGCACCGTGCGCAGCCAGCGCAACTGGTGATCGAAAAAGCCGCGCCAGCCGTAAGCGGGCACGCTGGTTTCCACTACCTCCGGCGCAATTTCCACTCCAAATCCGGCGCGGGCAATGCGCGCTCCCAGCTCGTAATCATCGGCAAGCTGATCGACAAGCGGGAGTAAGCCGCCAGTCGCATCCAGCGCCTCGCGGCGCACACCGAGCGTGGAGCCCAGACCGTAATGCAATCCGCCTTCGATCATGCGCGACATGAGCACGCCGGCCATGAAATCGGTGGCTACGCCCAGCGCCTCAAAATGCGAAGGCAGCCCGTCGCGAAAAATCGACCCATGCGCGTGTCCACGATAAAGCGCCGTAACCAGGCCAACTGGGGCTCGATTTGCAGTCTCTCGCTCGGAGGGCGCGAAGCCTGCCATCACCCGCTCCAGATAGCGCGGCCCGACCGTGATGTCGGAGTCGTTAATGAGCAGGAAATCGTAACGCGCATGTTCGGCAAGCTGCGCCAGCGTGCTTACCTTGCCGTTGGTTCCCAGGCGTTGCACGCACTCGACCAGCCGGATGGGAATCTCAGGAAATTCCCGCTCCAGCAGTGCCACGGCAGCCGCCGCCGGATCGGCCCGCGAGGAGACGCCAAAGAGCAGCTCGAATTCGCCGGGATAATTCTGCCGGGCATGGCTGCGAAAGGCATCCATCATGCCGGGGTCGAGACCCTTGAGCGATTTGAGAAGGCTGACGCCGGGCGACCAGCCCGCGGCGGCAAAGCGCGCCGCCTGCGCACGCGCTTTGCCGCGGCTGAACAGGTAGGCGCGCGCCGCCACCAGCGCCAGCAGAAAGTAGATGATTCCCGCCACGGCCAGGGCCGTCGTCACGATCTCTGCGGCCAGAGCCAGGGTGTGCGGCATAAGCGTTAGTTTAGCCAACGGAGCAGGCGGATGTGTTCACAGTTCGTACCTTCGAGCAGCCAGAAACTTCGAACTGAGAACTGTGAACTGACAGGCTTTACTCGTACCGCAGCGCCTCGATGGGGTCCATGGACGCTGCTTTCCACGCCGGATAGATCCCGAACACCAGGCCGATGCAGCAGGAAACGGCAAACGCAACCACCACCCACAACGGCGAGAGGGCAGCGTGAAGGAACGATACCGCGTAGTGCAGGATAAGCGTGAACAGCGCTCCGGTGACGATGCCCAACAGGCCGCCCACCATGCACAGCGTGACCGCTTCGAGCGTGAATTGCAGCAGAATGTTGCTGCGGGTTGCGCCGATCGCCTTGCGCACGCCGATCTCGCGCGTGCGTTCGGTCACGCTCACCAGCATGATGTTCATCACCCCCACGCCGCCCACTATCAGCCCCACGCAGGAAACCGAAACCATGAACAGAAACAGTCCCGCGGTGATCGAATTCCAAAGCCGCATCAGTGCGTCGGGACTGAAGATGGCAAAGTTATCGTCCTGGCTGGTGCGCAGGCCGCGCAGCACGCGCAGCCGCTCGCGCACCTCTTCGGTCACCAGTTCCTTGTTGGCCGGGTCGTCGTATTTCACCACGATCCAGTAGTCGGTGATCTCGGGATGAATCTTGTGAAAGGTTTCGAGTGGGAAGAAGGCCTGATTGTCCGCCGTGTTGCGTCCGCTGCCGAAGGGCTGCGGCTGAAGGTCCAGCACCCCAATCACGGTAAACACATCGCCCTCGCATTCCACGTCCTTGCCGATCGGCGATTCATCGGGAAAAAGGTCCTCCGCGGAGTCGTGCCCCAGGATCACCACATTGGCCCGCCGCTGCTCCTCGGATTCGGTCCACATGCGGCCCGCGGTCAGATTCACCTGCTGCACCTTGGTTACTTCCGTGGTGACGCCAGTGAGAATTGTATTTTCAATCTTGTGCGTGCCGGCTTTCATCGAAACGCTGCCCAGACCGGTCTGAAAGTTCTGGTATTGCAGTTCGGCGTCCACCGCCACCACGTGGGGCAGGCTGCGCAACGCAAGGCCCTCTTCAAGGGTAACCTTCTTGCGGTTCAGCTCCTCGGTGGTGGGCCGATGACCGAAAGGCTCATATTGAAAAATCCACAGGTCGTTGGTGCCTAGCGTGTTCACCCAACGGGCGATGTTGCTGTTGAGGCCGTTGATGGCCGAGGAGATCAGGATCACGGTGGCGATGCCGATCAAAATGCCCAGAATGGTAAGCCCGGAGCGCAGCTTGTTTTTGCGCAGCGTGTCCAGCGCCAGCTTGACGGCTTCACGGGTTTGAGTAATGGCCAGCATTTTTCAGTTCAAAGCTCGCAGTTCACAGTTCCGCGCGCAATGCTACGATCGGATCCAGCGCCGAGGCCTTGTGCGCCGGATAAATGCCGAAGAACAAACCCACCGCTGTGGCCACAAAAAGCGCCACGAAGACACTCCAAAGCGCCACCACCGACGGGAATCCGATGCTCAGCGTGACCAGCTTGGCCAGGCCTATCCCGAGAAGCACGCCAAATACGCCCCCAATCAGCGCCAGGATGGCCGACTCGATGAGAAACTGCAGCAGAATATCCGCGCGCCGCGCGCCCAGGGCCTTGCGCACGCCGATCTCGCGCGTCCGCTCCGTCACGCTCACCAGCATGATGTTCATGATCACGATGCCGCCAATGACCAGCGAGATGGCGGCGATGGCCGCAACCACAGCCCCGAAATTATCCAGAACGTTACCCAGCAGGTTCTGGAACGTGGCGCTGGTGTCGATGGTGAAAGCGTCGGGCGTGCCGGGGCGCAAGTGGCGGCGCGTGCGCATGATGGTGCGCAATTCGTCCTCCGTAGCTTCCATCACCGCTCCGCCTCCGCCCGCGTCCACATAAATCGTCAGGCTGTCGTTGGAGCCGTAGGTTTCAAGGAATGTAGTCAGCGGGATGGCCACCCAGTTGTCCATGCTCATGCCCAGCATCTTGCCCTGCCGCTCGCCCACGCCGATCACGGTATAGGGGTCCCCGTCTACGCGAAGCTCCTTGCCCAGCGGATCGCCCGCGCCCAGAATGTTGTCCACAATATCGGCTCCCACAATGGCCACGTGCGTGGAGTGCGTATCCTCGGATTCCGTGAAGGAGCGGCCCGCGACGATGTTGAGATTCGACATCGCCGGCATGGTCCACGTCCATCCGCGGATGTTGGTATCGGTGGCGGAGTGGGTTCCGTACACAACGCTGCCCGTGGTGGTGCGTTGCGCGCCCACCGAAACGCACGAGCGGCATTCGTCCAGCACCGCCCGGTAATCGTCGTAGCTGATGTCCTTGCGCTTCTGATACTCGACGTACTCATCGAAGGTCATGAAGGTCTGGGGCATCTTGCTGATGGTGATGGTAGCCGCCCCGTAGGTGTTCACCTTCGAGGTCACGAACTGCTTGGCGCCGTTGGTCAGCGTGACCACCAGGATCACCGACGCCACGCCGATAATGACTCCCAGCAGAGTGAGCACGGAGCGTAGCTTGTTTGCCCATAGCGATTGCAGCGCGAGTATGAGGGCTTCATTGAACTTCATGGTTCTACTCTGACCGGGGCGTGATGGCCGGGCTTTCTCGCGCCCATGCGTCTGGATGTCCCAGGGCTCGATGCGGAAACCTGGGAAACCACGCGTCTTTACGGTCGCGGTACTACCAGTGTACGGAATTCGCGGCCCCCGCGCTTGCCCTGGGTAGCCTCTCAGCCGGCAGGATTACGATACGCTTCAGAAGTGCGGCCGGTTCCACCAGTGACACCAAGATCTTCCCGGCCCCGCCCTTGCGAGTTTCTTCTGTCGCAAAGCGGGAGGCCGCAAAGTCTGTCGTCTAAAGGGTCCGCGTTCAGCTCGGCAACACAGATGGGTAACTACTGGCCGGAGCTGCCGAACCCCTTCCCGGCGCGTGCCGAGACTTTCAGCCTTTCCACCTCCTCGACTGACCCCGTCAGCACCGGAACCGGAATCATCTGCGCGATCTTGTCGCCGGCCTGGAGCTCCAGGGCGGCATCGCCGAGGTTGGTCATCAGCACCAGGATTTCGCCGCGGTAGCCGGCATCGATGACGCCGCCGGTGGTGGCGATGCCGCGCGCCGCCAGCGACGAGCGATCGCGCACCAGCAGCCCCAGCGGCGCGCCGCTGCGCGGATCGCGGGCCTCCACGGCAATTCCGGTGCGCACCCGCACCGTAGCGCGCGGGGCCAGCAGCGATGCTTCCAGCGCGAACAGATCGTAGCCCAGATCTTCGCCGGGATGCGCAACCACGGGCAGCCGCGCGCCCGCTTCCAATCGTTTGACTCGCAGCATGGAATCGATCGTAACAGGGTAGGCGGAGATGCCTGCGCCATCCCCTTGAGAAACAACGGAGTCCGTGGGACTACGTGCCTGGGGATGCAAGGAAGGAGTGCTGCAGTGTTTTCACCACCGGGCAATCCGCTGTTCAGCGGCCCTTGCCGGAATTCGAAAAAAAGAGGGGAAGGCGGAACCCTTACGCCTTCCCCGGTTGCAAAGGCGAATTTAAAATCCGGCGCCAGCTCGCAGGCCGCAGCCCCGCTTACTGGCCGAGCAGCGCGATCTGTTGCGCCGCAGGAATATGTTCCATGTACTTCTTGTCGATCCGGTGGGTGGTCATGGAACCGAACCGCACGTTGCGCAGCAGGTAACCCTGTCCGGTCACGTCGAAGGTGAGAACAACGCGATAATCGCGGACACTGCCGTCGCCGGGAACCAGTATCCATGCGAAGCCATGGCCGGCGCCGTTCAGCCACAGGATCTCGTTGTTGTTGTCTTCGTACACCCGGTAGGCGCCTGCCGGGCATGTCTTGCCGGCCGCTACAAAGTTGAAGGGGATATTCACGAGGTGAGCTTGGGTTGCTGCCACCGCCGGTTGCGTAGCAAAAGCTGCGATTGCCAGTGCCATCGGGGCCAGAACGAGAGATTTGAAGTTGATCCGCATGGTGTTGACCTCCTGCCTGAAACACACCTTAGCCATGCGGAAAAATAAAGTCGTTAAATCGCCGTCAAGAAATTGTCAAACTTTCTGGCCGTCTTCTTTCACGTTTGAAAGTCTTGCCAGGCGCGGGCGCCTGGAGAACCTGGAGCGCGCCGAGTTCCTGGCGCAGCGCGCGCGCTTCGTCCTGCGCTTCGGCGTGGTGGTCGGCGATGCGCAGCGCGCGCTCCAGCAGCTCCGCGGCCTCGGCCTGCGCGTGGCGTTCCCGCGCATATTGAGCGGCGGCGCGCAGCGCGCCCGCGCCGCGTTGCCAGCTTCCCGCGGCTTCGTAGTGCATGGCCATCTCGCGGGCTACGTGAGCCTCGCGCCCGGCAAAAAGCTGTCCCAGCCGCTCCGCGATGCGAATATGCCCGCGCGCCCGCCGCGCAGCACCTTGCCGCTGCCACAGCACCTCGCGATAAATGCCGTGACTGAAGGCATAGAACGCCGACAAACTGCCGTCGGGAAGCTCATCCTGGCCGGCTTGCAGAACAAAATGCGCCTTGCGGGCCAACTGTTCGCACGCCTCCTCGGTTTCATTGCTCTCCTTTGCAAGCGCGGCGGCCACGGCCCATGCCGGAAACGCGACACTCATCAGGCTGCCAGCTTCGAGCAGGCGCTGTTCTTCCGCCGTGAGCCTTTCGATCTCGAGCTCCACCATCTGCACCAGCTCGTCGGGAATGCCGGCCGTGCTTTCGTCAAAGTCCGGCGCCAGCTCCCACGGTGCTGCTGCGGTGCGCTGCACCAGCAGTCCCTGTGCGATGAGATGGTTGAGAATGGCGATGGTAAAAAGCGGATTGCCCTCGGAGCGCCGGAAAATGAAGGCCGCCAGCCGCGGCAGCAGCGACTCCTGTTTCAGCTCGCACGCCAGCAGTTCAAGAACGGCGCTTTTGCTCAGTGGCGTCAGCGCCAGCTCCGCGCACGCGTGTTTCAGCAGTAGATCGTGGCGGAGCTGTTTCAGCTCGCCGGCCGCGCTGCGCGGGCGGAAGGTGACCACCACCATGAGCTGCGCTGGCGCGCGCCGCCGCGCCAGCGCCGACACAAGGTTGAGCGTGGCGCCGTCGGCCCATTGCAGGTCTTCCAACACCAGAAGCAGCGGCCCGGCTGCGGCCAATTCCTCCAGCGCCGCGCACAGGTTCCCAGGCATCAGCTCGCGGCCGACCGCTTCGAGCGTGGGGTCCCCAACGACAGGTCCACGTCCCTGCGCTGCTCCGTAGCGTCCCAGCGGAACCAGCCACTCCGGCGCCAGACGCGCCAGCGCCTGGCACGCCGCCTCTCCATGCGGCGAAGCGCACAATCCGCTCAGCGCTTCCAGCACCGGATAGAACAGTTCCCTCTCCAGTCCCGGGACGCATTGGCCGCGCGCCACAGCCATCGACTCGTCCGCCTGGCGGGCCAGCGCATCGGTCAGCGCCGTCTTCCCGATCCCTGCCTCGCCGCTCAGGAAAACTATCGAGCGCTCGCCGCTTGCGACCCGCGGAAGCTCCGCATTGAGGCGCGCCAGCTCTCGATCGCGTCCCACCAGGCGCGGCAATTCCACAGCCGGGACGGGCACGGGCTTTGAACGGCCGCGCTGCGCAGATCCCTCCGTCACCGGCGCCACAAAACAATAGCCGCGCTTGGGCAGCGTCTGGATGAAGCGCGGCTGGCCGGCGTCGTCGCCCAGGATCTTGCGCAGCTCCAGCATGTAGGTGCGCAGCACCTGGGGCTGCACAAACGTCTCCGGCCACAGCGCATCGAGCAGCTCGTCGTGGGTGATCAGCCGGCCCGGATTATCGACCAGGTAACGCAACACCGCAAAGGGCTTGGGTTGCAGGGCGATCTGCGCGCTCCCGATCCACAGGCATTCATTGGCGGTATCCAGCACAAACGAGCCAAACTGCTTCAAGGCGATTCAACCTCCGGAGATTGACTACAGTTCTCCTCAGGCACGCCGCGTTCCTCGCCGCGGCCTGGTAGATGCCGGGAAATTGTTGCAACCAATTGAGAGCGTGCTGTCGCCGGAACGCGCGCGACATCGGGGACGTCCACTGACGGACACGCGTGTTCCGGATTGAACACGCCGGCTCCTCTGGAGCGTGCCTCTCAAGAAGAGCATACTCCAATGGCGCGCTGCGCTCCCAGAACCGCGGATGAGCCCCGGGCCAGACGGGCGGATGAGCGAATTAGCCTGTTACCATCACTTGCAAGCCACCTTACTCTTCCAGTTCGGTATCTTCTGGCGCATCGGTCGGGCTCGAAAACTCCGCGACAATTACCGGTTGACTCAAGACTACCCCGCCACCGGCGGATAGGAAGCATTGGGTTTAATCTCCATGGGCGCCCCGATGAATTTGCCGGTAATCGGCATCCAATCAACAGGATGACTCTGCACAGCCCTGCCCTGCGCTCTCCTTGCTGCGCAAGCGGCCTTTTGCACAGCAGATTATGATGGGACGGAGGGCCGGGAAAGCATGGGAGCCCTCCTGAGCGCGTCCCCTTCGGCTGCTCGTGGATTATTTTGCCCACCGGCCTCGACTAGAGCGGAAGGCTCGGAGAATGCCCACACACCGGTGTATTTGGCGCGATCTTTGATCTTGGAGCGGGAATGACCAGTGAGCCGAGGCGGCTCGATGTTTCGCCGTATTTGCGCCGGCAGCCCGTAACCCTGGCGCTGCTGACCGGGCTGGCGGTGGTGTTTTTTCTAGCCGTGAGCGCGCTGGCCCGCATCCACGATGCGCAACGCGAGTCCCTCGCCGAACGCTGGGCCCAACGCGGTGTCGACAACCTGGACGTCCAGCAGTTCAAGTCAGCGGTAGAGGACTTTCGCACCGCACTTCTTTATAGCCGCGACAACCCCGCGTATCGGCTCAGCCTCGCAGAGGCGCTTATGGGCCTAAAACGGGACGACGAGGCGCAGGCCTACCTCGTCAACCTGTGGGAGCGGGAACCGGAAAACGGCCTCATCAGCCTGGAACTGGCGCGGATCGCCGCCAGCAAGAACGACACCGAGCAGGCGCTGCGCTATTACCATAACGCGATTTACGGCACCTGGCCGGCAGATGCGGAAGCCCAGCGCCGCAAAACCCGCCTCGAGCTGATCGCTTACCTGATGCGCATCAATGCCCGTCCCCAGGCCGAGGCGGAGCTGATCGACTTGGCCGCCGCGGTGGGCGAGAACCCCGCCGAGCAGGAGCAGCTCGGCCGGATGTTCGCCAGCGACGGCGACTACCAGCGCGCGCTGGCCGCCTTCCGCGCCAGCCTCCGGCTTCAGCATCACGATGCCGCCGCAATGGCCGGCGCCGGCGCGGCGGCCTACCAGCTTGGCCGGTACGTCGAAGCCGAGCGATTTCTTGAAGAAGCCCTGGCCGCCAATCCGGGCGACGCCGACGTCGCGCAACGCCTGAAAAGGACCGACTACGTGCTGCATTGGGACCCGTTCCGCCAGGGTCTCGGCCAGGATGAGCAGAATCACATTGCGCTGGCTGCGTTCGCCGCCGCAGGCGCGCGCCTCGAAACCTGTAAAACACCCGACGCGCAGGAGCAGCAATTTGAGCAACAATGGACCAAGCTTCGCCCGCGGATGACGGAGCGCGGCCTCGAACGCAATCCCGATCTGGTGAACACCGCCATGAACCTGGTTTTCCCCATCGAAAAGGAAACCGCCGGCACCTGCGGCGCGCAAACTGAAACCGATCAGGCTCTGCTCTTGGTGGCCAGCCTGCACCAGGAAGACTAGAAGCCGTTGCATAACCCTGTTTTGAAAGGGCACGGCTTCAGCCGTGCCAATAAGTTCCCCAAAAACGTGGGGCTTTAGCCCCTGAGGGACGATGACAGACGGGTTACGAAACCACTTCTAGACAGGAGAATTGACCTGAGCTCGCAATCGCACTTACAGCCGGCCGCGCCCCTCGAAGTAGTTCCTGCGGATGCGGTGGCTCCCCGCGACGCATTCAATCCCTTGCGCGTGTGGCGCTCTGTCTTTCGCGAGGACCGCTATTTCCTCGTCCTCTCGGTCTTCATCGGCATCTTCTCAGGGCTCTCGGTGGTGCTTTTCCGGTTTGCCATCGACTGGTGCAGCCTCTACCTGCTGGGCACAGGCGCGCCCTCCAGAGAGCGCCTGCTGCTGGCCCCGGCGCTCACCGGCCTGCTCATTGCCGTCCTTGTCATCCATTTCTTCCCCCAGTCCCGCGGCAGCGGCGTAAACCAGACCAAGGCCGCGCTCTACATCTATAACGGCTACATCCCACTGCGCACCGCTATCGGCAAATTCATTACCGCCGCGCTGGCCATCGGCTCGGGACAGTCGCTGGGGCCCGAAGATCCTTCGCTGCAGATTGGCGCGGCGTTGGCCTCGACCATCGGCCGCAAGCTGCGCCTCTCCCGCGACAACATGCGCCTCATTGCTCCGGTAGGTGCGGCCGCCGGCCTGGCCGCTGCTTTCAACGCCCCTATCGCCGCCGTGCTGTTCGTCATTGAGGAGGTCATCGGCCGCTGGACCGCCGGTATTTTAGGCTCGGTGGTGCTTTCCGCCGTCTCCAGCGTGGTGGTGATGCGCGGGTTCATGGGCCCCGAGCCGCTGTTCCGCATCCCGCCTGTCGAGCTCCAGCGGCCTTCCGAGCTCATCGCCTATTCCATTCTGGGCATCGGCGGCGGCCTGGCCTCGGTCGCGTTTTCAAGCGGCATCGCCACTCTGCGTCCCATCTTCCGCCAGATGAGCCTGTGGACCCAGTATCTGCAGCCGGCCGTCGCCGGGCTCATCATCGGCGTCATCGCCGTCTTGGGCGCGCCCCAGGTCATGGGCGCCGGCTACGTCTATATCGACGAGGCCATGCACGGCCAGTTCACCTGGCAATTTCTCGCCATCCTGGCCTTGCTCAAGATCTTGGCCACGCTGGTTTCCTTCGTCAGCGGCACGCCCGGCGGCATGTTCGCGCCCACCCTCTTTATCGGCGCCATGCTGGGCGCCTCGGTGGGCGGTGTGGAGCACATGCTCTACCCGCACTTGAGCTGGTCGCCGGGCACCTTTGCGCTGGTGGGCATGGGCGTGCTCTTCGCCGGCTTCCTGCGCTGTCCCATGACCTCGGTTTTCATGGTCCTCGAAGTCAGCGGAAACTACTCCATCATCCTGCCCGTCATAATCGCCAACACTATCGCGTACTTTATCTCTCGCGCCCTGCAGCCCACTGCCATCTTCGACGCCCTCAGCCGCCAGGACGGCCTGGAGCTGCCTTCTATGGAGGAACAGCGCGAGGAAAGCATTCTGCGCGTCGAAGACGCCATGGAGCTGCCAACCGATCCGGTACTGAGCGCGGAAGATTCGGTCGATCGCGCTGCTCGCATCGCCGCCCAGGCGAAGCACGACGCCCTGCTCGTGCGCCTGCGCCCCTCCGGCTGGAGCACCATCCGCAAGTCCGAGCTGAAATCCCTTCTCGATGCAGGCAAGGGGCTGCAGACCCTGGAATCCGTGCTCGGCGAAGAGCCCGATCCTGTTCCCTCGCTGCATCCCGACCTGCCTCTCGACACAGCGCTCCGCTACGTCGACCGCTGGCCCGTGGTCCCGGTCGTCAACCGCGCCAATCTAAAGGAGCTCGAAGGCGTCATCACCCAGCGCGATGTGCTCGAGCGGTATCGGGATTTTGGAGAGGAATAAGTGCGGCTGTTGAGCTTGACAGCTTCAATTGAGAGGTTGGCCCGTCGCCATATCAATCTTTGGACGGTTGGCAGGTGGTTGGAACAGACTCGGATCGGGATTGGAACGATTGATGTTCGTAACCTCAACCACCGTTTTTCCACTACGCGGACAGTCTTGCACCGAATAGATCGTGAGCTGCAGTTCAGGTGAATACCATTTCTCTAAGGTCCCGATGATGGATTTCCCACTCCCCGCGGCGCCCGCCGGAATCGTCCGGGTGACGCGCTGGCCTTCGACATAGATTCCGTTGAGAATCTTGTGCTGAAGCATCTCGACCGTGACATTTGGATCGCTGTGTCGCGCTCGATCTCCAAGAGGAGGATTTTGCGGTTTGGCTGAGGATTGCGAATCTGGCCAAGTATCTATTTCCCGCCAAGACTCTGGAGTGTAACTGACAATCACGGGGTTCGCGCGTTTATCGAGGTCATCGCCATCGTTCCATGCATAGCCCACACGCGCGATCGGATCGCTGACATTAATCGCCCGCGTCTCGCCCATCATATTTTCATTGATATCATCTTGCCGTGTCCGCCCCTCGGCATCTCTCCAGAGCAGCGATATCAGCGTTTGGGTTGTGGTTTGCCCGTCAGGTTCAACTTTGGTAATTGTGGTAGTCTGTGTGGCGGAGTAGGGCATCCCTTTCAGGACCGCAAACTGAGTGGCCTTTGCGGTGGCAGCGCCGGTTGAAGCCGGTTTTTGCGAAACCGCCATTGCACAAAGCGCGATCGTAGCAGCTCCCGCCAAACAGAAGCGAATCATAATCGCTCCCAAAGCTGGAAACACTATACTTTAAGCGCCCAGTTTTCGCCTCTTCCCGCTGTCTACGCCGGGCGCTAAAATGACTCAGTAAGCCATGCGTGCCCCATGTCGCATCGCCGCCGCACCGTTCCTCAAGCGCTTTCGCCGTGGACGCCCCGACCGTGGACGCTGATCCCGCTCACTGATTAATCTATTCTTCGACCGAGGTTTCGCCCGCGCAATTCGCTGCGCCGGTGCTTTCGCTGCAGGCGCGGGCAAGTTGCGCTAACACCGCGAGCCCCGCTAACGCAGCGAGCCCCGCTGAAAGGACTTTCCGATGAACAGCTTCGAGAGCCGCGCCGTGCTCACTTCCGGCGGCAAGAAGTACGCCATCTATCGTCTGCCCGCGCTTGGCAGCCGCGGCTTCAACCTCACCCGCCTGCCCTTCAGCCTCAAAATCCTGCTTGAAAACCTGCTCCGCCGCGAGGACGGCGTCAATGTCACTGCCGCCGACATCGAATTCCTGGCCAACTGGCACCCCGAGGCCGAGCCCAGCCGGGAGATCGCCTACATGCCGGCCCGCGTGCTCATGCAGGATTTCACTGGCGTGCCCGCGGTCGTCGACCTCGCCGCCATGCGCGACGCCATCAAAAAGCTGGGCGGCGATCCCCAGCGCGTCAACCCGCTGGTCCCCGCCGAGCTGGTGATCGACCACTCCGTGCAGGTGGATGAGTACGGCACCCCGGCCGCCTACAACGCCAACTCGCTGCTCGAATTCCAGCGCAATCGCGAGCGCTACGCGTTTCTCAAATGGGGCCAGTCGGCATTCCGCAACTTCTCCGCCGTCCCGCCTGGCATGGGCATCTGCCACCAGGTCAATCTCGAGTACCTCGCGCGTGTGGTCTTCACCGCGCAGACCGGCGGCGAAACCGTAGCTTATCCCGACACGCTGGTCGGCACCGACTCCCACACCACCATGATCAACGGCCTGGGCGTTCTCGGCTGGGGCGTGGGCGGCATCGAAGCCGAGGCCGCCATGCTCGGCCAGCCCGTCTCCATGCTGGTGCCGCAAGTCGTCGGTTACAAGCTCACTGGCAAGCTGCGCGAGGGCGCCACGGCCACCGATCTCGTCCTCACCGTCACTCAGGCGCTGCGCAAGCTGGGCGTAGTGGGAAAATTCGTCGAATTCTATGGGAGTGGCTTAACCCATTTACCCCTTGCCGACCGCGCCACGATCGCCAATATGGCCCCCGAGTACGGCGCCACCTGCGGCATCTTCCCCGTTGACGCCGAAACCCTGCGCTATCTCCGCCTCACTGGCCGCAGCGACGAACAGATCGCGCTCGTCGAGGCGTATTACAAAGAGCAAGAGCTCTTCCACACCGCCCTTTCGCCCGAGGCCGAGTACAGCGCCACGCTCCAGCTCGATCTCGCCGCCGTTGAGCCCAGCGTGGCCGGACCCAAGCGCCCCCAGGATCGCGTGCTGTTGAAAGACGCCGCCACCAGCTTTGCGCAACAACTGCCCAGCCTGCTGGCGCCCACGGCCAAGCCGCTCGGCTCGCGCACCGCGGCCGCCTGGGAGCACAACCACGTGACCGACGCGGCGGTAGCCGCGGAGGATAACGAGGGCCCGAACACGTCGAGCGCGGCGGCCACCGCGCAACGCGACGCACAGACCTTTCAAACCGGACCCATCACCACGACCGTCAAGGAGCGCTTCAACGTCGATCCCGATCCCTATCTCGATCACGGCTCCGTCGTCATTGCAGCCATCACGAGCTGCACCAATACTTCGAACCCCTCGGTCATGATCGCGGCCGGCATCCTGGCCAAAAAAGCGGTCGAGAAAGGTCTCTGCGTTCCGCCCTGGGTCAAGACCTCGCTCGCGCCCGGATCGCGCGTGGTCACCGATTACTACGAGAAAGCCGGCCTCTTGCCCTATCTCGAAAAGCTGCGCTTCAACGTGGTGGGCTACGGCTGCACCACCTGCATCGGCAACAGCGGGCCGCTGCCCTCCGACGTGTCAAAATCCATTGACGACCACGGCTTGGTCGCGGTCAGCGTCTTGAGCGGCAATCGCAACTTCGAAGGCCGCGTCAACGTGGACGTGCGCGCCAACTACCTGATGAGCCCGCCGCTGGTGGTCGCCTACGCGCTCGCCGGCAAGATCGGCCACAACTTCGACACTGATCCGTTAGGTAAGGATGAAAATGGCAATCCCGTCTATCTGCGCGACATCTGGCCCACGCAGCAGGAAGTCTCCGAGGCCATCGAGAAGAGCGTAAATAGTGAAAGCTTCCGCCGCGAGTATGCCACCGTGGCCGAGGGCGATGCGAGCTGGCAAGGCTTGAGCTTCCCTACCGGCGACGTTTACAAGTGGGAGCCGGACTCCACCTACATTCGCCAGGCGCCGTACTTCGACGGCATGGGAAAAACGCCCGCACCGGTCGAAAACATTCGCGGTGCGCGCGTGCTGGCGGTACTGGGCGATTCGGTGACCACCGACCACATTTCGCCCGCGGGCAACATCAAGGCCAACGGCCCGGCAGGTCAATATCTATCTGCCCACGGCGTCAAGCCCGCAGACTTCAATTCGTACGGCTCGCGCCGCGGCAACCACGAAGTCATGGTCCGCGGCACCTTCGCCAACGTGCGCCTGCGCAACAAGCTCGCTCCGGGAACCGAGGGCGGCGTCACGCGCCTGCTCCCCGAAGGCGAGCAGATGTCGATCTTCGACGCCAGCGTCGTGTACGCCAAGCGCGCCGTGCCTTTGATTGTGATCGCCGGCAAGGAATACGGTTCAGGCTCGTCGCGCGACTGGGCCGCCAAGGGACCGAAACTGCTGGGCATCCGCGCCGTCATCGCCGAAAGCTACGAGCGCATTCACCGCTCGAACCTGGTGGGGATGGGGATTCTACCGCTGGAGTTCAAGACAGGAGAAAACGCCGAATCGCTCGGCCTCACCGGCGAAGAGACCTACGACATCCTCGGCTTCAAGGAGCGCCTCGACCAGAAATTCGCCAACGGCCGCACTGTTTCCGTTGTGGCCACCACGCCCGACGGCAAGAAGAAAACATTCGAGGCACGCATCCGCATCGACACTCCGCAGGAGATCCTCTACTACGAGCACGGCGGCATCTTGCAGTATGTGCTGCGCGAGCTGGCGGCGAAGTAGACCGTACGGCAATCTCAATTTGCAGAGCAATTTGGGCGGAGAGCGACAAGTCTTAGCGAGTTCGGTTTGCCGTCGGTCCTGGTGAGCTTGAGCAGACTCAAAACCCGCGGAGCCACGCCGCTTCGGTGGTGACGTGGGCTACCTTCGTCTCGCAGCAGTTGCGCCGGATTCACCGCTTGCTAATCATCGAGTTCTTTCACGAACAGCCCACACCCGGCGTCGCTTCATCTCACCGGATCCGCTCCCAATCTCACCCTCAAATCACCTTGCCCTCAAGATCCGCAATGAACTTGATCCCGGGAATCGAGAGATCGTGCAGGTCCTCGTCATTTGTAATGAACATATCGGCACCCGCCTCTGCGGCTGACGCGAGATGTATGGCGTCGGCGGGGCTGACCCTGACCACCGCTCGAATCGACGCGAAGCGGTCGGCGGTTTCCAAGGTAAACGGTAAGACCTTAACGTTGCCGCTCACGAAGAATTGTTTAATGGTATCGACTTCGGACTGCGAGCCACGCCGTTTCGGGCCTCCCAGAACTTCTCCGACGCTGAACACGCTTGTACAAAGAATGTCACCGCGCCGAATCATTTTGTCGAGAATGCTGTCCACGGCAGGGCCGTAAACGGGGTGGGCCTCCAGCATATAAACGAACAGCATGGAGTCCCAATAGATCAGGCTCACTCACGATTCTCCAGTTCCTTCGTCCTCTCCAATTCGAGCCGCTCCCACGGATCCGGTTTCCATGCGGCCCTCTCCGCCTTCAAAAAGGCCTCGCCACCACCCAATTCACGAAACGTGTCTGCGAGAATTCCATAGAGCGCTTTGAGGCCAGACCCATTCGGGACTTGCGCCGGACTCGCGGCTGATATCGGACCACCTTTCCCCGGATGGAGCACGCGGTATACGAATTCCACAGTGGTGCTTGGACCGCCGGAAGCTGGTCCTCCCCGTTTCTCGAGAAGCTCCAGCCCCGCTTCGCGCTGAAATGCCGCCGACTTCAGTGTGGAAAAAACAGATGGCGTACGGTTGGTCCACCCCAGCTCTTTCATTACGTTCCCGACGCGCACCTGAATCTTGTCTTGACCGCTAGATCGGGCAGGAACTACATATTTAGCGATCACGTGCTTCTTAGTTTCTTCGGTAGGAGCCATTCATCCTCCATATACATGACTCTACCGCACATACATTACCGCGTCAACTTTTGTTGCTCAGGGTCGGCCATCTAAAGTGCCTATCCCCGCCTTGCCCTCACCGCTTCCTTCGCCTCTGCCGGCCCATTCACCGGCACCTCCGGCACATCCGCCTTCACCGCGCCAATGTTCAGCCGCTTGCGCAGCTCGGCGTCGATCTTGGCGAAGACGTCCTTGTTTTCCTTGAGGAACGCGCGCGTGTTCTCGCGTCCCTGGCCAATGCGCTCACCACCGTAGCTGTACCACGCGCCCGACTTCTCCACGATGTTGTGCGTCACCGCCAAGTCGAGCACATCGCCCTCGCGGCTGATGCCCTCGCCGTACAGAATGTCGAACTCCGCTTCGCGGAACGGTGCGGCCACCTTGTTCTTCACGATCTTGACCTTGGTCCGCGACCCCACCACCGCGTCGCCTTCCTTCACCGCGGCAATGCGCCGGATATCGATGCGCACCGAAGAATAAAATTTCAGCGCGCGCCCGCCGGTGGTGGTCTCGGGGTTGCCGAACATCACGCCGATCTTCTCGCGAATCTGGTTGATGAACACCAGCGCGGTCCGCGATTTGGAAACCGTCCCGGTAAGCTTGCGCAGCGCCTGCGACATGAGACGCGCCTGCAGGCCCATGTGCGACTCGCCCATCTCGCCGTCCAGCTCCGCCTTGGGCACCAGCGCGGCCACCGAGTCCACCACCAGCACGTCGATAGCCCCCGAGCGCACCAGCGCCTCGGTAATCTCCAGCGCCTGCTCGCCCGAGTCGGGCTGCGACACCAGCAGGTTGTCCGTGTCCACGCCCAGCTTTTTCGCATAGCCAGGATCGAGCGCGTGCTCGGCGTCCACGAATGCCGCCATCCCGCCGTTGCGTTGCGCCTCGGCAATCACCTGCAGTGTGATGGTCGTCTTGCCCGACGACTCCGGCCCGAAGACCTCGGTCACCCGCCCGCGCGGAATGCCACCCACCCCCAGCGCCGCGTCAAAGCTGATCGAGCCGGTCGAGATCACCGAGATCGGCAACAGCGCCTCCCGCGAGCCGAGCCGGACAATCGAGCCTTTTCCAAACTGTTTTTCGATCTGTGCCAAGGCAAGTTCCACCGCTTTGGCGCGGTCGTCGACGATAGCCATAAAAAGGGCTCCTCAATGCGGCTCGTCCGGCGCTCCTTTGCCTTTCGCGCGGCGGAAAACAGCCCGGGGCTGAGCCTTGGATTTCGTTGGGATTGTAGCAGGGCGGGGCAGCGAAAGACAGTGGAAAATGGCGAAAAAAAGGTGAAAGCTCCTCAACAGCCGTGTTTGACGTCACATTGTCGGATAATACCCAACCAATGCGATCCCCTGAAGAGCAGGAACAATTTCTCGAACATGGCCGCTTCGGTGAAGGAGCACAGGCCATAACCTGCGCTAAAATCCATCTGCTCGTTTGGATTGGCTTAACATTTTTGCTCGTTGGAGCGGCGCTTCTCGGCTGGGCAGTCGTTTTCAAGGTCGGTAGGGATGACGGCGGCCCGCTCTTCGTGATGGGGTTCATCGTGATGGGGTTCATCGCTGCCAGTGTAGTCGGTGTCGCGCTCTGCATCTGGGGCTTAGTGCACATGCGCTCCCGCTGATCACTGCTTCTACTTCTACGATCGTCTTACCACGGGACAAATCCTCGGAGTTCCAAGCGGATCATCGCAATGCCAACCCAACGTGACCTTCATCCCAATCTCCGCCCCTCTTCGGCAGGCGACGTTGGATCGGGCAAACTCGCGTTCTTAAGCGAAGCCACCTTGGGACAGCCGGGCAATCGTCACACCGCTTCAAACCGTATATGCCCCCACCCGCGTCTCCTTGGCCGTCAGCGCATCGCAAGCCCGGTCCAGCTTCTCGTAGTCTTTGTCGTGCCGCTTGCGGAAAGCGCGAAAATCCGCCTCGCTCGCCCAGCGGTCGATGGTCAGGTAACTGCCCGGAACATAGGCGTCGCGCAGTAACTCGGTCCCGGTGTATTTCGGGGACGCCCGGAACAGCTTTGCCCACTCGCCCTCCGCCCCGTAAGCAGCCTCGAAAGCGGCAAGTTTCTCCTCGGCAACCTCGAACTGCCACACCACCACGAACATGAAGCCCATCCTCAATCCTTTCTTTATGGTAGCTCAACCCGTCAGGCGCGATTTCCGCCCCGGCCACTGCCGGCGCGCACCCCGCTGCCGGCGCGAATCATTGCACTCAAATCGCAGCTTTTGACTCTCATTTTGTCCTGCAATATGAGATACCGTCTCCATTAGCGGGTGCATACTAGGAGTAGGAATCACCCTCCCCTTGGGTTTCCTGCTCTCCGCACGCAAACATTGGAATCGCAGGAGTAAGCGGGGAAAAACCGATTTGGCCGCATTCAGCGGCGGCCCTTTTTCGAGGCGCCTTCTTCGCAAGGCCAGTTCGGTCGGCACTCCCAGTCCGTGGCGCTCTGGGAAGCAGGCAAGTTATCGGCACGGGAACCATGTCGCCAGAGAGGACACCATGAAAGCTGCCGCTGAATCAAAGGCTCGCAACCAGGCTCGTTACCCTGGAATCCGCGTCACCGCCAACGGCAACCAGCTCGTTGCCTATCACACGGAGACACGCGTCGCCGATGCCGGTGTGTTTTACCCCATCACGCCTTCGACCGAGGGCGGCGAGCTTTTCCAGCAGGCCTATGCCGAAGGCCATCTGAACGTCTTTGGCGGCAACACGATTGCCATTGAGACGGAAGGCGAGCACGCGGCCCAGGGCGGAGCCATTGCCCACTCGGTTTGCGGCAAGCGCGTGGTCAACTTCACCTCCGGCCAGGGCGTGGTCTACGGCGTGGAGCAGTACTATCACGCGCCCGGCAAGGGATCCACCATGGTCCTCGAAGTCGGCGCCCGCGCCCTCACCAAGCACGCCCTCAACGTGCACTGCGGCCACGACGACGTCTACGGCGCGCTCGACACCGGCTGGATCATGCTCTTCGGCAAGGACGCGCAGCAGGCCGCCGACCAGGCGCTCATCCTGCGCCGCGTCACCGAGCTCTCGCTCACGCCGGGCATGAACATCATGGACGGCTTCCTGACCACCCACCTCGAGCGCACCTTTTACAAGCACGAGTCGGAGCTGATCCGCGAATTCCTCGGCGCGCCCGACGACATCGTCGAATGCCCCACCGAAGCGCAGCGCACGCTCTTCGGTCCCACCCGTCGCCGCGTGCCCAAGATGATGGACCTCACCAACCCCGTCCTGCTCGGTCCGGTGCAGAACCAGGAACATTACATGCAGGGCGTGGTGGCGCGCCGCAACAATTTCGCCGAGCCGATCCTTGCGTTCCTGGAAGATGCCTACGAAGATTTTGCCGAGCTCACCGGCCGCCACTACGGCCTGGTCACCGAGTACAAAACCGCAGACGCCGAAACCGTCTTCGTCTCCCTCGGCTCCGCCGCTGAGAATATCGAAGCCGCGGTCGATTACCTGCGCGCCACGCGCAACGCCTCGGTCGGCTCCGTCCACATCAATGTCATCCGCCCCTTCCCTGAAGCGGCCATCGTGAGCGCGCTCCGCGGCAAGAAGAACGTCATCATCCTCGAGCGCACCGATGAAGCCATGGCCGGCGACAACCCCATGGGCCGTGACATTCGCACTGCATTTTCGAAAGCCGTCCAGGGCGCAACCGGCCTGCCCCACATCCCTCTCGCTGAAATCCCGCGGTTCCTGGGCGGCAGCTACGGCCTGGGCTCGCGCGACTTCCGCCCCGAGCACATGATCGGTGCCTACGAGTTCGCCGCCGAAGGCCGCGCCCGCAAGGACGGCAAAACCGCTGCCGGCGGCGCCACCTTCTTCGTGCTTGGCATCGACCACCCCTATTCCGTAGTCGCCGACGAGACCCCCTCGCTGCTTCCCGAAGGCGCAGTTGCCGTGCGCTTCCACTCTATCGGCGGATGGGGCGCCATCACCACCGGTAAAAACCTCGGCGCCATCCTCGGCGACCTCAACGATCTGCTCTTCGAGCGCGACGGTCTCACCGATGAGCTGGGCAATCCCAAGGAAATCATCCACGTCAGCGCAAATCCGAAGTACGGCTCGGAAAAGAAGGGCGCGCCTACCAGCTACTTCATGGTCGCCGCCAA
>JASHRF010000023.1 GCA_030037545.1 Acidobacteriaceae bacterium
GCGAGGTGGCAACGTTGCGTGGTGCATTTCTATCGCAACGTGTGGACGGCGGTGCCTACCGGCAAGGTGAAGGAAGTAGCTGCGATGCTGAAGGCCATCCATGCGCAGGAAGACGCCGAGGCGGCTAAGGAAAAGGCTCGCCTGGTAGTGGCCAAGCTGCGCGAGATGCGGCTGGGCAAGGCCGCGGAGATCGTCGATTCCGGTGTGGATGAGACGTTGAGTTATTACTCCATGCCGCCGGAACACTGGCGGTGCATCCGCACCAACAACCCGCTGGAACGGCTCAACCGGGAGATTCGGCGACGAACGCGCGTGGTGGGCGCGTTTCCTGACGGCCATTCGGCGCTGACGCTGGTAGCGGCCCGACTGCGACATGTCGCCGCGACCAGGTGGGGGACGAAACGCTATCTGCAAATGAACAGGCTGGCCGAAGTCCAAGCCATTGCCTGAGCCGCTTTGCCACTGGCCCCATGGGGCCAGTGGCAAAACAACGTCAACCAACAACCTTCCTAAGTTCCAAGGAAGATCGAAAGTGCGAAAAAGCTGGACACTACCGACTCGGGCCAAGGAGCGGATTCAATTATTGGGGCAGATTGCGGGTGGATGAACGGGCCGGCATTCGCCCGAATTCCGCCACTTTCTTGGCACACCGCCGAATTGAGTCGCGCATTTCCTCGGCGCCAGAGCCAATCTGCAATGTTATTGGAAGAACAAATCAGGAACTGATCTATGATCCGTCGCACCAGTTCAGAGCTTCGCGAGTGCCCGGAACATAGTCCATTGGGGCACTTTCCTGCCGGATGAATTCGAGCGCTTTTCTGATTTCCGCTGCGAACTCCGCCTGCCGATCTCCCACGACGGCAAGGGACGTATTGAATTTTGAAAGCGCTCTGCCGATCAGGTCTTGAACGCTGACACGGTGGGTCTCGGTGACAGAAATACTATCGACCTTGTGAAATTGTGAACCTGCAAACTTTCAGGAGATTGCCCCGTACCTTGCTCGTGAACTCTTGAACTGAATACACCGCAGGATTGATTTCTCGGTTAAGGGTCTTTTGGGCGCGGGCCAGCCTCTCGACCACAGTATCAAAATCGAGCTTGCCCACGCATCATCAGATCGATGTCGCTCCTCTCATTCTCGGAGGTTCTGGCCACCAGCAACTACAAGCCATTGAATTGCAGGAAAGCTCCGAAGCCTGGACCAGCGAACATTTGACGCGCTATCCACGCATACCGGCATTCACCGCAGCAGGGAGGGTTCTGCACCGGACTTCGGTCTGGATGTCGAACAAGATTTAGTGCGAGCAGTGATTCATGGGTAAATTGGCTGGGAATAAAGTTGCAAAATTGCTCGAGTTTGCTGTTATCCTTGATCGCGGAAAAAATTCCATCGTCGAGGTCTGCTCTAATGGAGCAACGGTGCCGCTGGTCGGTATTGCTCACGTCTGTTTTCTGTTTCACTTCCCTTTTAGCCTCGGCGCAAAATGTGTTGAGCATGGCTTATGCGCGCGATCCCGCGCAGCTAATCGATCAGACATACACGGCGCACATCCGGCAATACACCACAGAGCCATATTTCAATTCGCCGCTAACGGATTATCTGCCGGCCTCGAAAACCGTGCCGACACCGGCCAGCGTGCTGGGAGATGTTTCCGGCGCTCCCAACATGCTTCCCTATGCCGAAGATGTGTACAAATACTTCCGGCTATTGGCGGCAAGCACTCCGCGAGTCGAGGTGTACACCATCGGCCACACCGAAGAGGGTCGGGAAATGATCGCCGTCGCGATCGCCGATCCATCGCTCCTGGACCAGCAGCAGGAGAATAATGCGCGGCTGGCCAAGCTCGCCGATCCACGAACCATACATCTTGACGATACAGTGGCCGCATCCCTGGTAAAGCAATCTTTTCCGGTGTATTACATCACCGGTACCATCCACTCCCCGGAAACAGGCGCGCCGACGGCTCTCATGGAGCTGGCCTATCGCCTGGCCGTTGACGACTCGCCTTACATCCGCTACATCCGCTCGCACATGATTGTCCTGATCACGCCCGTCGTCGAAGTTGACGGACGCGATCGCATGGTCGACATCTACAGATGGCACCGCGCGCATCTGGACGAAAATTATCCCCGGCTGCTCTACTGGGGCCATTACGTGGCGCACGACAACAATCGCGACGCTATGACTATGACTCTCGACCTGACCCGCAACGTGCTGAATACTTACCTCGACTGGCATGCGCAGGTGCTCCACGATCTGCATGAGTCGGTGCCGTTCCTTTATGACAACACCGTCGGCGACGGACCATACAACGCATGGATCGACCCCATCCTCGCCGGCGAGTGGGCCGAAATCGGGTGGAACAACGTCCAGCAGATGACTAGCCTGGGGATGCCCGGCGTCTTCACGCACGGCGACTTCGATACCTGGAGCCCAGGGTATCTGATGTTTCTCGCCGCCATGCACAACGGCATCAGCCGCTTGTATGAGACCTTCGGCAATGGCGGCGCGGATACGGAAAAGCGCATCCTCGAACCTAATGAATACGAGCGGACGTGGTACAAGCAGAACCCTCCGCTGCCGGTCGTGGAGTGGTCGCAGCGCGACAACAACAACTACGAAGAGACTGCGCTGCTGACCACGCTCTCCTTTTTCGCGCAGAACAGCCAGCAATGGCTGCAGAACTACTACCTCAAGGCAAAGCGCTCCATCGAAAAGCCGCAAAATGCCGGGCCGGCAGCCTACGTGATTTCCGCCCAGGGTCAGTCGCCCAGCCGTCGCGCGGCGCTGCTCCGTGTCATGGCGCTGCAGCATGTGGAAGTCAGCCGCCTGACAGAACCGGCCACGGTGACAATTCCAGCGGTCCGCAAGCCTGAGGAGACGGACAAAAATGAGGAGACGAACAAAAAACAGGACGCCTCCACCGGCCCCAAAACCGTAACCTTCCCCGCGGGAAGTTACGTCATCCGCATGGACCAGCCCTATTCGCGCATCGCCGATGCGCTGCTCGACCGGCAATTCTGGTCGCCCGAGGACCCCCAAAAGACCCCGTACGACGACACAGGCTGGTCCATGCCCGATCTTTTCTCGGTGCCCACCGTGCGCGTCACCGACGCCTCGATTCTGAAGGCGAAAATGGATCCCGTTTCCGACCCCGGCGCTGCGGATGGTTCCGTATCCGGTTCCGGCAGCCTATATGCGATCAATAATTCCGGCGAACTCACGCTGCTCGGGTTGCGCTACGCGCTCAAAGATGCGAAAGTATCCATCGCCGATCAGCCCTTCGATGCCGCAGGAAAGCATTTCGCGTCGGGATCGCTGGTGATTCAGAATGTCAGCCCCGAACTGCTTCAGACGGCGATCAAGAGCGGCGATGTGGAAGCGGTCAGTCTGTCCGCGCCGCCTTCCGTCTCCATGCACGATGCGCCGCTGCCTCGCATCGCCATGATGCACACCTGGCTTAGCACGCAGACCGAAGGCTGGTGGCGCGAGGCGCTGGACAAGCTGCATGTGCACTATGACTACATCAGTACGCAAGCTGTTTCGCGCGAAGGCGACTTGCGGGCCAGGTATGACGTCATCCTCTTCGCTCCGGTCGGCCACGCCTCGCCGCAGCAGATCATCGACGGCATACCGATGTGGGGGAATCCGCTGCCCTGGGAAAAAACCGCGCTGACGCCAAATCTTGGCCGAATCGACTCAACCGAAGACATGCGGCCTGGTCTGGGCCCCGACGGCCTGGCGCACCTGAAGAATTTTGTCGCGCAGGGCGGTTTGCTGATTACCTCCGAGGACACGGCGGCGTTTGCCATCCAGGAGGGACTCGCGCCCGGCGTCTTCCTCAATGCTGGTGGCAGCGTTCATGTCGTCGGCAGCGTGCTCGGCGCGCAATTTGTAAACACGAAGAGCCCCATCGCATCGGGTTACGGCGAGGATCTCGCCGTCTACAGCGCAAACGGCATGGCCTTCACAATCGGCGATATGGTTGTGCCGCGTCATCTGCTGACCGAACATGACTACCACCGCCCAACCGGACGCGGAGGCCCCGATGATGAAGATGTTCCGCAAGGCCGCCCAGCCGTACAGGCCGAGCCGCTGCCTTCGCCCAAGCCGTGGGAGGCGACCCCGCTGAATGAGGAAGAAACGCGCAACAATCCTCTGGTCATCCCGGAGCAGTACCGTCCCGATGTGATTCTTCGCTTCGCGGCAACCAAACAGTTGTTGCTCTCCGGACTGCTGAGCGGAGGATCGCAGATTGAGGAGAAGCCTATCGTCGTGGACGCGCATCTCGGTAACGGCAATGTCCTGCTCTTTGCCAACGATCCTATGTACCGCGGCGAGACCATCGGCAGTTACCCGATGGTGCTGAACGCGATTCTCAATTTCGACCGCCTCTCTCATCCGCCAGCCGCCATGAAGTAAACCGCAACCGATCGCCGGCGCTCTGCATGCAGGCGACCGGAATTCAGGTTACTATCGCGTCCGTTTGATTCGGTGGTCTCCCAGGTCCCAAAAGCGGAAACTGGGGCACCCAAGTTCACAAGTTCGATTACAGAATCATGTGGACCCGGTACTACTTCTTCATTGGAGTAGCCGGAACTGCCGGCGCTGGCGCTTTGCCCAGAACCCATTTGTCGTACCAGTCGAACCAGCGCTGGTAACGATCAAGGATGAAGCTGGGCCGCGTGAACCCGTGGAATTGGTCAGGGTACACGATTAGTTCCGTGGGCACATTCAGGCTGCGGAGCGCCTGGTACATCTGCTCGCCGCCATTCAGCGGGACATTGAAGTCGGAAGTGCCTCCCATGAACAGCGTCGGCGTATGAATCCGGTCAGCATGGAAGAACGGGTATCCAAGCTGGATGTACTTCTGCGTGTCCCTCCATGGCGGACCAATTTCGTTATCGTACTGGAGAATGTACTCGTCGATTCCGTACAGGGCGCTGGGATTTCCGGTTCCCGCTCCACTGCTCGCCGCCTTGAACCGATTGGTGCTGGCAATGGTGTAATCGGTCAGGATCCCGCCATAGCTCCATCCGCCAACCGCCATTCGATTGGGGTCAACCAGTCCCTCCTTCACCACCTCATCAACGGCAGCCAGTAAATCCTGTATCTCAAGATGCCCCCAGTCATCAGCGATCGCCTGCTGATACGCGGATCCGCGCCCGGAGCTTCCGCGATAATTCACATTGAGCACAGCGTAGCCATGGGCGGCAAAGAGTTGCCTCAGCGCCTCGAACTCATGCCCATCCTGGCCGTTCGGGCCGCCGTGAATGAAAAGTAACATCGGATATTTCGTTCCAGCCTGCGCGCCCGGCGGAAGCGTGATGAGCCCGTGAACCTCCGTCCCGTCTTGACTGGTAGCCGTGATATCACGGGTTTGGCCGAGCTTCAGTTCGCCCATCAACGTATCATTGTGGTGCGTAAGCTTGCGCAGCGAACCCTTTTCGAGCGCGTAGATTTCCCCAGGCTCATCGTTGCTTGTCCACACCAGCGCCGCATGTTCATCTGACTCATTCAGCTCCATGGCCGTTCCGGAATCGCCGGCGTCCCGATGCACTTTGCCGCTCGCAATATCGACCGATGCTGGGTATTCGTTGCGATCGTCTTCGACTACAACCTCAATGGATTTGCCGTCAGGCGAAAAAAACGGCTCCGAGACTGCGCGATCAAGGCTGGCCGTCAGAATCCGCGCCGGGGAGTTGCCATCGGCCGCGACAATGCCCAGCTTCGATTCGCTGTATTGCCACAATTTCAGCGGGTCGCCGCGAAGAAACGCAATCCACTTGCTATCCGGACTCCAGCAAATGCGGCCTCCGTCAGGTCCGTCGTAGTTCGTCAGCCGGCGAGGTATCGACTTGGGCGCCGCATCGACCACCCAAACGTCGGTATGGATGCTGCGATCCGGATCGGGGTCGTGATTGCTCACATAGGCGATCTGCTTCCCGTCCGGCGACCATACGGCGTTCGATTCGTCGTATGCCGAGTCAGGCGTAAGCTTATCCAGTTTGTGGGTTGCCACGTCGAATAGCCAAAGCTGCGTGTGGCTGTTGTTTTTCAGATAGCCTTCCACATCCTGCTTAAAGTGGTAGCGGTCAATCACGATCGGCTTCGGTTTCTCTTTTTCCTTGTCCGCGTCTTTTGGCTCATCCTGTGGCTCGTCCTCCGGCTGGATGCCGAGGACCAGCTTGGTCCCGTCCCGAGACCAGGCGTAAGCGGAAAGATGGCCTTTCACATTTGTGAGTTGATGCGCCTCCCCGCCGCGCCGGTCCAGCACCCAGACCTGCGTGCCTTTCGCCATGCCGGGACGTTCCGCCATGAAGGACAGATATTTCCCATCCGGACTCCAGCGCGGCGATTCCGAGGAACCCAGCGCATTGGGGTCCGCGGCGGAATCCGCTCCCCAGGTCAGCTCTATATCCTCCGTGCCGTCCCAGGAAACCATCCATAGATCGGTGGTCCGTTTATCGGCGGCGGTATTCACCGTGGATACGGTGTACGCCACCCATTTGCCATCCGGCGAAACCTGAGGATTGCCGACCTCCTGGAGCCGAAAAAGATCGTTGAGAGTGAGGGGATGCGGCGCCGGAGCGGAAGCAGCGGTCTGGCCCGCGGCCATGCCGGCAGCCCCGCCAAAAACACAGGCGATGATGGCGAGCGCACGCATAGACGTGCAGAAATGATACGTTGTCACGATCATGGTTTTGTGCGGAAGCGCGGTGCGCCTATTTCGCTTTCGTCTCCTTCTGTTCCGCGGTCTCCTGTTTCGCAAAAGGAGGCTGCTCGTATTTGTAAAGAGCATTGAAAAAGAATTTATACGTTCCGTGCGACTGCGCGCGCCACTGCGGCTTGAACCCGTAGAGAAAAATGCGCCCGCTCCCATAGGAAACTTCCAGCGCGGCTATCTTGTCCTCAATGGCTTCGGGATGCAGCAACAGTCCGCTCTCCAGCGGATTGCTGTCTTTCGGATAGCGCGCCAGCACGGCTCCCACAAACCCCGCCTGCGTGGTAAAAGCCGGCCCGCGCTCGAACATGACTACCGGCTCCTCCGGTAATCCCCAGGTCACAGGCCGGTTACCTGCTTCGAGCTCGACACGCAGCAGCGCGCCCGAGCAGAAAAATTTATCGCTCTTCAGCCCCTGCAGCGCATTCGAAACCGGCAGCGACAGAAGCGGAACAAGCGTTGCCGCCGACTGATTGAAGGCCACCAGCGTCCCGCCCCGGCGCACAAAATCGCGCAGACTGTTCAGCCCTTCTTCGCCCAGGCCGCCCGCATATTCTCCCGGCACGATCCCGTCATGAAAGCCATTCATCATCTGATCGGGACGCATATCGGGAAGGATCACCACGTCAACGCGGTCGAGCAGCTCGCCCGAACGCATATCGGCGTTATAAAGGCTGATCGGAGCATACCCGTACTGCTCCAGAATCCAACGCGTCCAGCCCTCATCGATGGAGGGGTCCCACGGCCGATAAAGCCCGATGCGCGCCTTGTGAATGGCAACCGTGTGCTCGGGAGCCTTCTCCGCGGCTAGAACCGAAACCGCATACTTCTTCGACAAGTCTCCGATCGCCGTCCGGCTGATCCCGCCGATCACAATCGCGCCCTCCTCCATCCCCTCCGGAGTCTTGACCTCATCCTGCGCAAACGCCACCGATCCGCCCGCGGCCAGCACATCGTTTACAACCCGGAACCCCGCATTCGGCTGATGGCTCAGCAGGTACGTACCGCCGGTTCCCTGCACCTCAGACGGCGGCCGATCCAGCTCGCTCACCTCTTTCAAGTGCGAAAGCTGCTCGCTGGTCAGCGGATCCGTCACCGCATCCACACGAACTCCCATCTGCAGAGGCAGCGTCCATCCGGTCACGTCGTAAGGCAGATCGACCGGCTTGTTGCTCTCCTGGAACAGCGCCTCCGGGTATCGCTGCACCTCGAACAGCTCCTTGGCCATCGCGGAATACGGCTGGTTCATCAGGATCACCCATGATCCCGGCGGGTAATCCCGGTCGTTGGCTTTGAACCCGGTCTCCGATTCCCGAATCGAGATACCATTTTCCTGCATGATGTGCGCCAGCAACTCACCTTCCGGCGCATCCGCCTGCACGCTGGGAATCACATACGCGAAGGGCGGCCCCTCCGTATAGCGCTTTATATTGTCGCGCGCCGCCTGATACTGGTTGTACAGGAGCGTCTCGCGATAACGGGCCGCGGTGTCCAGCACCGACATGGACCCGGCAACCATGTAATTCACCGCGTCTCTCAGCCTCCACCAGCCACCCTGCCAGGGCGTGGTATACATCGTGAGGGCGCGCAGGTCCTGCATGTCTTTCGGAAACTCGTTGACGGTATAGAACCGCGGCGTGGCGTACTCGTACAGCGCCGTCTCCGTGAAGAAAGAAATCTCATTGCGGAATGACCCGGCGTAGTCCACAAAGCCCGGATACCAGTTATCAAAGCGCTGCTCGCTGATCGCTCCCGGCATCTGGTGCTCGTCCAGATATGCCGCCATATTCGTGCCGATCACGTTGAACCAGCTCCGCACGTATGGGCTGATGTTCGAGGAAATTGGATCGGAAAATGGCGGTATCCAGATGCGCGCCGGAAACGGCGCCGTCTGGTGCTGGCAGTAAAAAATCGCAGGCGCATACTCAATCTCTGTCTTGGCAACCACCTGCGACTCTTTCATGTTCAGCATGTACCCGTCGCGGTTGTTATCGTGACCGACATAATCCTGGAACAGCCACGGCATCGGGCTGACCTCAAATCGCGTGCCCAGGTTCTTGCGATACCAGGAAACGACCATGTCCTGCCCGTCAGGATTCAGCGTGGGCCAGAGCAGGAGAATGACATTGTTCAGAATCGCATCGATCTCCGGGTCGCCTTGCGCAGACGCCAGCTTGTATGCCAGGACGATCGAGTGCTGCGGGCCCGCCACTTCGTTCGAGTGCAGGCCGCCGTCGATATGAACGATCAACTTTGAACTCTGCGCCAGCGTTTGGGCCTGCGCGTCATCCAGCCCCTGTGCGGTTGCCAGCCGCCGTGCGTTCGCTTTGTACTCATCCAGACGCGCCAGATTTTCCGGCGACGAGATCACCGCCACTTCGATATCGCGCCCTTCGGTCGTCTTGCCGACCGTAAACATCTTCACCCGGTCGGAGTGAGCCGCGAGGACGTGGAAATAGTGAATCTCTTCTTCGTAATTCGCCAGATAGTAGTCGTCGCCCGGCGTGTGTCCCAGCACCGATGCCGGAGTAGGCGCCTGGGCAGGGGCAACAAAAGCGGAAGAAACAGCGGCGGAAATCAGCAAAGCCCAGCGAATTCCCTGTAATCGCATGAATCCTCTTTCCGTAAAATCGCAATAGACACCGGCCCGGCACGACGGCAGATCCTGCGCGGCCGAGGCAACTGCCGGCGCAGCGATTAAAAGTCATACCGCAGTGCGAACTGCATGCGCCGAGGATCGTTCAGAAGAGAGCTGGCGATACCCAGGTTGCTCTCCGACAAAGTAGACCCGATAGACTGCGGATCGAAGCGCACCGTATTGGTGACGTTGTAAACTTCCCAGTCGAATTTAAGAGCGCCATATTCGCGGCCCAGATGCCAGGTTTTGTTCAGCCCGGAATCGATGTCGAAATAACCATCGCCGCGCAGGTTGTTGCGTTGGCCGGCTTCGCCCGGATATGGCAGGCGAACCGGCGAACCGCTGATGATGCCGCTGTTAATGGCGCTGGCGTTGTCGAAGTACAGCGGATCGCCGGACGCATCGAAGTGCTTGTGCACTTTCACTTGGCTGGGGTTGGTGATGACGGCATAGTCCGGCTCCTGCCAGTCGGTGTCGTATCCTGGCGCGTACAAGCTCCACGGCAGGCCGCTGGTGGTGCGGTTCAGGCCGGTGAGCTCCCATCCGCCCAGGAAGGCGTCGGCGAACCGATTGTCATTGGCCAGGTATTGGCGTCCCCTCCCGAAGGGCATGTCCCACACGCCGTCAACGGTGAGCAGATGCCGGGTGTCGAAATCGGAAGACGCGCGGTTTAGCCACGGCTCCCAGGTGTTCAGGATGCCGGTATCGAGCGCGCGGCTCGTGCTGTACTCGGTGCTGCGCTCGGCATCCGAGTCTTCGTCAATGGAGTGCGAGTACGCGTAGCTCACTTGCAGCTCAAGGCCGTGGCTGATGGGATGCTGCAAAACCACCTGCCCGGCGTTGTAGTAGCTCATGCCGATTCCGGACAGCGCATACAGCGAGGCGAACTGGTCCTGCCAGAAGTGCTGCACCCAGTTCGACGGCGCCGGATAGAAGCCTTCGAGGGGACCGTAAAAATCCAGGTCGGCCAGGGACTCCGTGGCGCCTAAATCCTGACGGTTGTACGCCCATTCATTGTTGTAAATGGCCGTCGTGGCGTTCTCCCCCATATAGTCGTAATCTTTCATCCAATAAAATACGTCCTCGAAGTACTGGATCGCCGGCACGTTCACCAGGGTGTCGTTTCCGGTGTAGAGGCCGTTGTCGTCGTTCTGGTCTACGATTTGGTCCAGCTTCGTGCCGGCACTGTAGTAATCGCCGCCGCCCTGCGGATCGACATAATCCACCGGCTCGGCCAGATCGAGGTTCTGGATCAAGTGCCGTCCCATCGTTCCCACGTAATCCGTTTCCAGCGTCCAGCCTTTTGCGAACTGATGCTGGATGGAGAAGTTAAAGGCCTCCGTGTACGGCGTCTTGATCTTGTCGTCCAGTCCCCAGGTAATGGCGAATCCCTGCACGTCGTTGGAGGCTGGCGTGTAGGGATACGCCTGCGGTGAGGCGCCAATGCCGTTGTTGAAGGGCACGTTATTGGCAGCGATAAACCGGGGTGACGATTCCGTGGAATAGATGCTGGCCGCGTTGGTGACGGAACCGCTCAGACCGAACGATCCGCTCGCGTTGAAGAGGTTCACCAGGGCTTCGCCGAAGTGGTCGTAGTAAATCCCGGCGCCCGCGCGGATGGTGGTTTTACTGGTGGGAGCGTAGGCGATGGCCAGGCGGGGCGCGAAATTGTCCTTCGACATCGGGTAGAACCCGGGCTTGCCGTAGTAGTTCCCGGCCGGCGCAAACGTGAGCAGCGGCTCGTCAATCTGGCCTTGCGCGGCCGCAGCTTCGCGCGCCTTGTACCAGGTATCCGTGTCGGTCGTGGGCGTCACTTCCTGACCGGTCGTCTCGTAGGGCGTCTGCAATAGGGTGTAGCGAACGCCGAAGGTGATGGTCAGATTGCTTATCGGCTTCCATGCGTCCTGCGCGTAGGCCTCGAATTCGTTCGACCGGAAACGCCTTGACAGGAACGAGCCGTCCGGCAACAGGGTGCCGGAGGTTGCGCTGGTGAGCTTATAGTTGTAATAGTCGGTGACCGAAGGCACATCGCCCACCAGGTTGGCATAGGCAATCAGATAGGAATCCGTGAATCCGGGGTCGACCGGGTCCTGGTTGATCGTAGTGTTGGGCTGCGGAGGAAAGCCGCTCACCCAGTATGGGTTCGAGCTGCCCGAGTCGAAAGAGTTTGCGTCGGTGTCGCTGTTCTGATCCACCAGACGCCAGTTCGCCCCGAACTGGAAATCGTGCCTGCCCTTGTTCCAGTTGAAGTTGTCCACAACGTTGTTCACCGGCACCGAACTGATGGTGGTGCGGGTTTCCGCGGTCTGCGTACTCATGAACCGGAAAGAGGTATAGTCGCCGACGCCCACCCCGCGGGTGCTGTCCCCCTGGCGGATATAACCGTAACGCAGGTCATTCACGATGTTCGGATTAATGGTCCACGTGTCGCCGGCGACGATGCCCTTGGTGTTGTCGGAATAAACGCTGGCAGGGCCCTGCCCCGGGAAATTCTCCGCGTTGTGCACGGTGTCCTTTTGCAGGCCGCCGCGCACAAAGATGCGGTGCTTGTTATTGGGCGTGTAATCCAGGCGCACGATGCTGGTGTTCAGATCCGTCGGATTGGGCGAGGAGAACGCATAGGAACCCGTGTTGAGCCCGTCGCCTTCGAGAATCCCGTTGGCTGTCGGCATGGATTTGAAATAGGCCAGCGCGTTGGGGTTGGGACCGGGACCCAGCGTGTACTGGGAGCTTTCGCAGCCGCCCTGACTGATGCAGCTATTATCCACCGCCGCCACCTGAGAAGGTGAGAGGGTCACGTCCACAACGCCGCCGCTGCTGTCGCCCTGGTAGCTCAGATCTCCCGCCTCATACGACGGGAACGCCGTCAACGCGATGACTTCTTCGTTTTCCGCCTGGCGTGAGGCCTCGTAGTTGGCGAAGAAGAACAGTTTGTCCTTCTTAATCGGCCCACCCGCATCGACGCCGAAAATGTTGCGGATCAGCTTGGGGGGAACGTTCCCCAATCCGCTGGCCAGCTCCGACATCTTGTTGAAGTAATTATTGGAAACGGTCAACGTGGGCCGGTTGTATTCATACGCCGACCCGTGGAACTGGTTCGTGCCGGATTTGGTTATCAGGCTTACCTGCGCGCCGGCCGAGCGGCCTTCATCTGAGTTGCTGTTCTGCGTCGCGACGCGGAATTCGTCCACGGAATCCTGCGTCTCGCGCAGCACCCCGGTAAACGCGTACCCGTAAACCTGATCGTTATCGTCCACGCCGTCAATGGTTACATCGCCCTGGTCGGAACGCACGCCATTCACCACGCCGCTGCGGCTGTCACCGGTCGGGTTCAGCTCCGAAGCTCCCGCATCCCCCGGGTTGCTGGGCAGATAAAGCACCCCCGGCTCCAGCGAGAGCAGGTCCGGCACGTTGCGCGTCTCGCTTGGAATCGCCTGGATCAGCGTGTTGCCCATCGAGTTACCCAGCGAGGCGTCGGTGGTGTTCAGCGTTTGGGCCGCAGCGCTCACGTTCACCACCTGCGTAACCGCCTTCACGGTCATGGTGAAATCGACCGTCGCCGGCTGGTTCACCAGCAGCTCTGCAATCTTACTCTGATCGCCGAATCCCGACGCCGTCGCCGTGATCTTATAGCGCGCGGGTGGAATTTGGGCGAACGTATACTCGCCCGACGCATTGGACGCCGCGTTAAATTGCTGGCCATTGGCGTCGTTTGTCAAGGTGATCTTCGCGCCGGGCACGACTCCGCCAGTCGAATCTTGGATTACGCCGCGAAGCGACGTGGTGGCGACCTGGGCCCTTGCTGCGCCTGCTGGAACCAACAAACAAATGAGTGCGGCAGCTGCAAAACAGCGTTTCGTCATATCTCCTCCATAAATGAGCTCGCCGCGTGCCGGTCGATGGAAGCCGTGTCTCTGTTGGACTTACAGTACTGAATCGGGGAACTTTTTCCTTGGTAGACGTTATTATTGGCCAGAGGAAATGCGACGTCAAGCATAACTTTTCCAGGATTCCCCAAAACTCTCAGGCTGAGAGCGTGTGACTTTTTTGATTGTCGACGTATTGTCCACTGCAAAAGCAATATAGTTACAAGCTCTGAGCACACGAAGGCGAATTCTAGATTCCATTTCGAAATCACCCAGAGCCGCTAAAGAGGCGGAAAAGATGCGGAGGAATGCCGGCATGACGAAACAACTCTTCCCCGGCTGTCGAGCGCTCCTGCGAGCGCTCCTCGACCTGCGCGCCGTGCCCATTTGACTTCAGGTGCATCCTTGCGATATGCATTCCTGAATGCACGATTTCTGCCCGTGTTCCATGCTTGCGGCGGCCCTTTGCTGCGTCTATGTGGCCGGCGCCGCTGCCCACGCCCCTGCTCAGGCCGGCGCCCAGACCGGCGCGCACTTCCCCACTAACGAAGACCTGCGCCACGTGCGCTCCATGGCGCGGCCGCGGCTCTCGCCAGACGGCCGCAGCGTTCTTATTCAAATCTCCGACTCGACGGCCGACGGCGCCAAAACCCACATCTGGCTTGTCGACGCGGGCGAGAACACTTTCCGCCAGCTCACCTGGTCCACGGCAACCGACAAACGCGGCGAATATGACGCCGAATGGATGCCGGATGGCGGCAGCATCCTCTTCCTCGCGCATCGCGGAGAACATACGCAGCTGTTCCGGCTGCCGATGAACGGCGGCGAGGCGCACGCCTTCGAGGTGAAGATCGTGCCTCCCGTGGATCAATCGAAAGAGCCGGGAGCGATTCCGCCCCCGGCCGGAAGCTCGGCCGAAGCCTCGACCGAGGACTCGACCCAAAACTCGACCGAAAGCTCGGCCGCGACCGCCAAAGCCGAACCGGCCAAAACCGAACCGGTTGAGTGCGATGTGCAAAGCTATTTCATCGCCCCCGATGGCCGCAACATTGCCTTGATCGTCCATGATCCGGAAACCCCGGGCGAGAAAAGAGAGCACGACGAGAAAGCGGACGCGGTCTGGGTCGATCACGATCCCCACGGCGCGCGCCTCTACCTGCTCGATCCTCGAACCGGTAAGATCGCGGCCGTCCCCGTTCCGCCGGATGTGAGGCATGTCTCCTGGACCCGGCAAAGCGATCGCCTGCTTACCATCAGCGAGGGCATGAACGATGTGGGCGATTTGACGCCCGCGGCGAGCGCGTGGGTGGTCGTCCTCTCCGACCTCGCGCACCCGGTCGAGCTCAAATCCGTTCCCGCCACCGTCGGCGCGGCGCAATGGTCCCAGGACGGCAAGCACATCGATTTCCTCGCGCAGAGCCAAGCGGACGCTCCGCCCGGATACGACGATCTCTTCGATCTCACCGTCTCCAATGCGTCGCTTCTCAATCTCAGCGCGGGCTTCAGCGGCAGCGTGGAGGGTGAGCCGCCCATCGCCGAGGCTGGCGACGTTCTCGAATCGATTCAAACCGGCACGCACACATCGTACATGCGCTTTGCAGCCGATCGCCGCCAGCCTGTCCAATTCGACACAGCCACCGTTGCCCAACTGAACACCAACCGAAAGCAGTCGGCCTGGGTCTGGATCGGCTCATCGGGCGGTCGGCCGCCGGCGCTCTATTACGCCGAAAAACCCGGAACAGGCGCCAAAGCGCTCCATACGCCCAGCATGACTCCGGCGGCGTGGACCGAGATCGCGCCTCAGCTCGTCTCGTGGAAAAGTGGACCTCCGGAAAGCGAATCCCCGACAAACGGATCCTCGACAAGCGGCGCAGGCAAGCGCAGCGTCTTCACCATCGAAGGCCTGCTTTACCTGCCCGCGCGATCCGCGCAGAAAAAGGTTCCGCTCATCGTCGATGTGCACGGCGGACCGACCGGCGCCTTTGAAGACAACTGGAACCCGTTCACGGAATTCCTGCTCGGCCTGGGATGGGCGGTGCTGCGCCCCAATCCCCGCGGCAGCACCGGCTACGGCGCAGCCTTCGCCGCGGCCAACAAAAACGACCTCGGCGGCGGCGACTATCGCGACATCATGGCCGGCGTCGATGCGGTGCTGGCCAAATATCCCATCGACCCGGCCAAAGTTGCGCTCATGGGCTACAGTTACGGCGGTGAAATGGCCGGCTTTGTCGAAGGCCAGACCGACCGCTTCAAAGCCATCGTCTGCGGCGCGCCGGTCATCGACCAGGAGAGCGAATACGGCACCGAGAATAGCTCCTGGTACGACCGCTGGTTTTACAACGGATACCCGTGGGAACACGCCGTGGATGCATGGCGGCAGAGCCCGCTGGCCAACGCCGCCCACGCCAAAACACCGTTTCTGCTGCTGCAGGGCGAGAGCGATCGCACCGATCCCCTCGGCCAAAGCCAGGAGATGTATCGCGCGCTGCGGCAAATGGGCGTGCTTGTCGATTTGGTTGAGTACCCGCGCGAAGATCACGGCCCGCTCGCCGTGGGCGTCTTCGGAATGCCCAGCCCCGAGCCCTGGCACGGCTTCGACGGCCGCCAACGCATCGTGGAGTTTTTCAAAAAAGCGTTTGGCGAACGATAACCGGCTGCCACAAATAGGAAGCTGGGAATTGGCTCGAATTTCAACGTGAAGCGCATTGGAACGATAATGCGAGCCACGGAACGGCAGCACTTTGCCGCCCCGTTGGGTTAGCTCCAGATAGTCGGCCCAGTCCTGCATCATGCGCGTGCGCGGCTCAGGAT
The DNA here is from genome assembly GCA_030037545.1 of Acidobacteriaceae bacterium. Lineage (GTDB taxonomy): Bacteria > Acidobacteriota > Terriglobia > Terriglobales > Acidobacteriaceae > Telmatobacter. Next base: position 16,041 of record JASHRF010000023.1, read on the forward strand.
ACAGTGCGTGGTGATAGGCCGCGCTGAAAGCGTTACGCGGGGCGTGGGCAAGCTGCAATTCAATACGCTCATGGTCGTAGCCCTACTCATGCAGGATCGTGGATGCAAGTCCCCGGAAGCCGTGGCCGGTCATGCGCCCTTTATATTCCATACGCTCCACTGCCTTGAGAATCGTATTGTCGCTCATGGGCTTTTTGGCGTTACGGTCGCCGGGGAAGAGCCACGCGCTGCCGCGGGTGAGGGTCCGCAGCGTGTCCAGTACGGTCAATGCCTGCTGAGACAGCGGAACGATGTGCGGGGTCCGCATCTTCATTTGCTCTGCGGGAATGTTCCAGCGGGCGGCTCCGGGTCAAATTCCGCCCACCTTGCGAGGATAGCCGCCATTTTTCACTCGGGGTGGCATTGTCCATTCCTGTTGATCTGGTTCTTTCCGTCCAAAATGTTCGCGTTTGACGAGACGCTTTACCGCAAACCGAACACATCGAAACCCGCTCCAGGACACAGGATTTACCCCTATCTTCCGCGCGGCATCGCGATCACTCGGCCCAAACAGGCGTGGGCCATGGATATGACGTACATCCCGATGGCGCGCGGCTTCGTCTACCTGGCCGCGCTCGTCGACTGGTTCAGCCGCCGCGTGCTCGCCTGGCGCGTGTCGATCACCATGGACACGGGCTTCTGCATCGAGGCCCTGGAGGAAGCAATCGAGAAGCACGGGCGGCCGGAGATCTTCAACACCGATCAGGGTGCGCAGTTCACGAGTGAGGTTTTCACCGGACGGCTAAAAATGGAAGGGATTCAAATCAGCATGGATGGAAAGGGACGTTAGGCCGACAATGTTTTCGTCGAGCGGCTGTGGCGCTCGCTCAAATATGAACATGTCTATCTGCATGCTTACGAATCGGTGGCCGAAGCACGCATGAAGATCGGTCGCTACTTCGATTTCTACAATAACAAACGCTCGCATTCGAGCCTGGGCGCACTGACGTCAGACCAGGTATACTTCCACGGTCCACCGGAGGCACTGGCGGCATAACGCGCAACTTGACAGGCCGTGGAAGTGCCGGTCTGATGGAAAGCACGGAAAACGATAGAACTGTTTTCCGCCCTTCCCACAGACCTTGAAAATCGATGAAACCGATTTTCACATTTCCACCGCCTCGACTGCTGCTAACTGAATAATTTTTCTACTTAAAAACCCGAAAAACCTCTCCGAACAAACGGAGCCACGTCAGTATGCGTACTTTCACATGGGCTTATAAGTATACGGATAGATCATTAACAAACAAATAATCAGAGTTGGTTACCTAATTAGAGCAATGAGAAAGACCAAGGCTTTTCCACAGCTTTTTGCATAACTTTGACTTGACAGTTTATTCACACCGGTCTAAGTTTGCGCCAGAATGAATGGACCGCTCAAGCTGCTTGCTTTGTTACCATTTGCTCCCGAGGAAGCTTAGAACTCATCTCATAAACATTTTCGAGTCTGAAATCTGCGAAACTGGGAAGGCTCAAGGCGTTTCCGCGTGCAGCGATGGCAGGCCGTTGGGAACTGACAGAAGAACAGTGGGAGTTGGTGGAACCGGTGCTGCGCCCGGCGCGGCGCGGGGATAACCGTGGCCGCCCGTGGCACGACACGCGCGCGGTGTTGAACGGCGTGTTGTGGATACTGGGCACCGGCGCGCAGTGGTCGGAACTGCCCCGAAAATACCCTCCATACCAGACCTGCCACCGGCGGTTCCAGCAGTGGATACGCGATGGGAAATTGGTGGAGACGCTGCAACGGCTGGCCCGGCAACTGCGCGAGCGCGGCAAGCTGAACCTGGAAGAAGCGTTCGTGGATGCAACATTTGCGAGCGCGAAAAAAGGGGCTTCGCAGTCGGCCCGACCAAGCGGGGCAAGGGGACCAAGATCGTCGCTATCGCCTCTGGCGACGGTCTTCCTGTCGCCGTCTCTGTCGAAAGCGCTTCGCCTGCCGAGTGCCGGCTTGTGGAAGCTGTTCTGGCAGGATGCTTCCTCGACGAGCTTCCCGCGCGGCTGATCGGAGATAAAGCCTACGACTCGGACCCGCTGGACGCGCAGATGCGGGAGTACGGCATCGAGATGATCGCGCCCAATCGTGCCAACCGCAAGCGCGCCACGCAGGACAAGCGCGCCCTCCGGCGTTATCGCAGGCGATGGAAGATCGAGCGCGTCTTCGCCTGGATGCAGAACTTCCGCCGATTGACCACCCGATGGGAACGACATGTCGAAAACTTCCTCGGATTCGTCCATCTCGCCTGCCTCAAAATCCTCTTCAGGCATTTATGAGATGAGTTGTAATGGCTTTGCGCAGCTCGGGCAGGGTCGGAGTATTACGGCAGCCCACAAAATCATCCGGAATGAATGTATTGATCGGTTTCGAGGGATGTGAAAACCTGGGGAGGGCGGCGTGGATCATGACTCGGTTACCTCGCGGTACAGCGTGGCAAGGCTGCGCAGGTCTGTGCCGTCATAGTGCAGTTCGGCGTTGATCAACTCGTGCTTATGTCCGGAGAGGAGGCTTGCCAAAGTGAGATCGCCCTCGGTGCGCTGCCACATCCGTGCCGGTAAAGTCGAGCGGAGCCTCGAGAAACTTACGCGGCCACTCTTGTCGAGTTCTGCCAGCATATGGAAGGCACAGCCCCGCATCTCCGATACGTGGGTACAAAGCTTGCGCGGGGTGTCAAGCTCCAGATTTGCGCCTGACGGAGCGACTTCCGCGCGCAGCACGAAGCTAAGTAAAGACGGCACCGGCAGCCAAACATAGCCGGACGGATGATGGACGTTGTCAGCAGGTTCCGGCTCCGGGTTCGCGTACTCGGGTTTGATTGCAACCAGCCGGAGCCTATCCTCGGCGGGATCGTCGGCAAAATAGATGGCCAGTTCTGCCTGTGGCGTCTGGGCGCGCGGCCCATATAGCATCGATTCGCATGCCTCCTTGAAGGTACGTGCAGTGAACAGCATCGTGAGCAGCAGGCAGTGTACTGTAAGCTGCCTGGGGTCGATGGTGAGCCCGCTATTGCGGTCGCTCGCAGCCTGAAACGCTGCTTGCAATAGAGGCGTGAGCTCCCAGTCCGAGAGTCCCCGTAAGTTCCAGGGCATGGTTTCGATCGGCTTGTGCATGCTGCGCATCTGGGCACGGGTAAGCAGTTCGATGCGTACCGGATCGTCGTTGGGGTCCTCAGGATCCCCAACGACGAGTTAGTCGTCGACTGTAACTTCGTCGGGACTGGCGTCGGTCTCGGCGCAAGCGCGCATAATCTTCGCGGCGGGAGATTTCGCTGGCCGGAGGGCGGCGCCACGGCGGCCAAGATGGTGCTGAGCCAGGAGGAACTGGCGCTGCTGGTGGGCGGTATCGATCTCAACGAGACCCGGCCCAGAAGATGGTATCGCAAGCCGCTTGGGGAAGAACCAGCTAAGTTACGGATACCCGCATAAATGCTGGAGATTCTGCACACTTATC
>JASHRF010000024.1 GCA_030037545.1 Acidobacteriaceae bacterium
GCCCCGGCTTCGCCCAGCCGCAAGCGCCACCGCGTCAGGCTGGAGGCGCCGGCCGGCGCGCGATGCTGAAAGTAGCGCCCCCCTGCCAGCAGGGGTTTTCCACCCAGTGCGCCACCACGTCCTCGTCGCTCAGATCGTGCTGGTGCTTCAGAGAGTGCAGCGCCACCATGCGCCGCGTGGCGATGCCCGGCGCTCCCCGCGTGGCGGGATAGGTCGGCGCCCAGCGCCGCCTCGAACGACGCCCAGGCGATCGACTGCCCCAGCCGCATCAAGGGGTGACCCAGGTCCACAACCTGCTCCAGTGCCACCTCGAACATCGCACGCTGCGGAGGCTTCGGCTCGCTCTTCGGACCCATCGTCTTCCCCACTTGGTGCGGAAATTCCCAGCTCTACTGCGGAAATTCTACCCGCAACGTTCCCAACTTCTTCAGGATTTATGCGCCTTTTACCGGTTTTTCAGGATCGACCAAGGAGCTTCATGGCAGAATCCCATGCACCCCCCGGGGGGTGTGTATGAACCCGGCGGGGATGGGCGCTCCGGGGCTCATGGAGTCTCAGGGTATCGACGGGGGCTTGGTCGCGTTTGCAAAATGGTTATTTCCGCATTGGCGGTGGTTCGCCCGGAACCGCCCGTTTTCACGCGATTTTGGCGACGAGCGCGTTTTTCAGAATCGATCGGGATTTGGGCTCTGGCCTGGTGAGGTCGGTGGAATCCCCGGTCCCCAAGTGCGAGGGACCGGGGGCACCCTCATCTGTGGTTTAGAAACCTGGAAGGACCGGGGCCACCGGTACTGGTGCCGTTTGATTTCCACAGGACTGTGTTTGGCAATTGCTTTGCTGCTCCTCTTCATAAGCTATGGCTTTTTGCCAACCAATATGCGCACAACGGCAGACGATCCGTTGGTCACAACCAAGTCCTTTAGCACATTGCTATCGGATGGAGGGTCGATAGAGGCTGATAAGGCATTTTTGAGGAAGCCACCGACCTGGACAGGTTTAGGCCACTCGGTAGAGGGTTTGGAATTGAGGGAATCAGTTGATTCCGTAGAATCTACCTCGATTTCGACCCCAGTTAGAGTTCCGAGGCCGACGCGCTCGTCGGGTTTGTCCCCAAATACATTCATGCTAATCATAGGTACCGGCGACGGGGCGACGCGCTTCCATCCAGCCGCATGTAAGGCAGCATCGATTTGTTTCAAGAGCGATATGGATTCGTCTTCAGCGAAGCAGGTTGGGAAGCTATATTCCGTCCCCTCAAACTGCTTAAGTAGGCTCGATAGCGCGGATGCGTTGCGTAGCGTTCGAGGAGTCTTTAGCCATCTCAGCTTCTCTTCTGCGCTTGCCTCTCGCCGCGTCGCGTCCGCCAATTGTTGTTCTGCACCAGCCAACCGTGACACAGCATCGGCAGCTTTCTCATTTGCTGATGTGATCTTGTCTGTCAATCCACCAGCTAAGGCCATAGCGCTCGCACTGGCTTGGGTTGCTTTATCGGATTCTGAGTCTGCGCGGCTGGCTGCATTCGCGGCTTCAACTGCTGATGATCTTGCGCTTCCGGCGTTCCGCTGGGCATCTGCCAAGAGAATATCATTGAAGGTTTGCAATTGGCCCTCAGCGCGATTCTGGAGCATTTCAAAGATTCCTTCTCCTGCTACACCTACTACAACCAACATCCACCCAACGAAGCCAATCAGTTTGAGCCAGCGCCCTACCCTTCTAATTCTGCCCAGTGAGCCAGTTGCGAAAAACGTAAACGTTCTGGGCCATAGCTCATGGAGTATTTCTGGGCCTTCCATAGCGACGCCAATCACAACCACGATGGCAGACCATACAACCCCGGCAAATAGAGACTGGCTGAAGGCTTGCAGATCATCCCGAATGCCATTGTCCATAGCGTTGATTGCATCTGGTGAGATCGACATGGCGCGGGAATTGGATAACGACACAAGGAAAACTGCATGGGTTGTCACCGTGCTCAGAATCATCGCGGCCCTCGGTATTTTTTATGCTGTCGTCATATCGATTGGCGTCGTCAAAGCCATTATAAGGCTAAAATTTCCTAAATTGTAGGCTATTTACTGCTTGACATATGCCTCTATATTGCCTATAATAAGGCAATATAGAGGCAATTATGAACCGTTTGAGCATTGAAAAGAGGGCGCAAGTGATAGGGGCTTTAGTCGAAGGCAACTCCATTAACTCGACTTGCCGAATGCTCGGAGTCGGGAAGCATACGGTTCTGCGCCTCTTGGAAGATGCTGGTATTGCCTGTGCGAACTTCCATGATCGATTCGTTCGTAATCTAAAGGTTCGCCGTCTGCAATGCGATGAAATCTGGAGCTTCGTTGGAGCCAAGGCAAAAAATGTCAGATCAGAACGAGAACCGGAAGGGTGGGGCGATGTTTGGACTTGGACAGGGATTGATGCTGATTCCAAGTTCTGCGTGTCATGGCTGGTAGGTGGGCGCGATGCTGGATGGGCTTACGACTTCATGCAGGATTGCGCCGAACGTATTCATGGGCGGGTCCAACTGACTACCGATGCCCACAAAGCCTATTTGAGAGCCGTGGAAGGCGCATTTGGATGTGATGTGGACTATGCAATGTTACAGAAGATTTACGGCGCACCGACCGATGCCGATCAGCGCCGTTACTCCCCGGCGAAGTGCATCGGAGCTGACATGAAGGTTGTGAGTGGCGACCCTGATCCAAAGCATGTCAGTACGTCTTATGTCGAACGGCAGAACCTCTCCATGCGAATGGGGATGCGCCGGTTTACGCGCCTGACCAACGGGTTCAGCAAAAAGCTGGCAAACCACGCGCACCAGATCGCGGTTTACTTCATGCACTATAACTTCTGCCGGGTTCACAAGACGTTGAGAGTCACCCCGGCTATGGAGATCGGGTTGACCGATCACGTATGGACATTGGAAGAACTTTGCGGCTTGATTCCCGAAGAGAACGCGATTCAGCAGTTAGACCGCAAATTGATTGCAAAAGCTGCCGAAAGGACGATTTGGAAAGTTTATGGCGAAGGCGAATCAGGTTTCTATTCCGTATCTTGATCCCAATGTGCAACACGTCGGCGTGAGCAAGCTACGTGCGCTCAACATCGAGCAGTTGCGTGACCTGGATAAAACTCTTGTTATTCAGGATAACGATAAGCCGCTGGCCGTGCTACTTCGGTATGAGCACTTCATGGCCATGCAGGAACAGATTCGAGGTAAGGAATAGGCTATTTGTCTTCAGTCGCCTCGCGGACTACACGCAAGGCGTTCTGGCTGGCATCCAAAGGCATGCATTTATGGGCATCGAATGCGGTAGTAATTTCGTCCATCGCCTTGGTTGGGTCAGCCAGATCGGAGTCAAAATGAGAGCCGCATCGCTGGCAAACTCCTCCGAGGTTCGGGGTAGTTTTTACCATTCGGAGCCATCTCTGCGTCATGAATCTAGTTTACCGCTGGCAGCAAAGTTCCGGCGAGCCTGTGAAAATCAAACGGCACCACTACCGGGCCACCCGCCACATGGTCGCGATCTACTATATGTATTACAACTACTGTCGCATCCATCAAACACTTCGCGTCACGCCCGCAATGGAAGCGAAGATCGCGGATCACGCTTGGAGCGTCGGCGAGTTGGTTTCGCTACTCGATAAGCGGTCAATTCTTCACGGCCTGCTGGGCGCTGCATAACCTGTGGAAAAGATTTGACCCACTACCAAAACGATTGTCTTTTTGACAAACCAAACACCTGACCATTAGCATACGTGGCAAATGGATCGTTCACAAATTCAACTCATTAAAAATGATAGCGGCAATTTGGCGTCCTCGAAACGCATCACATCCATTTTCCTTTTCGTCCATGTGATTCTTCCTGTCTTCATCGGAGCAACGATCTACAGCCTGTAGCGATCCAAAGCCCTGCTCGTATTTGCGTGGTATAGATGGGCTGGATTGTCTGCGCCCATCATGATGCTGAGATCCCAAGTTTCTGCCGTAAAACATTTGATTCCTGGCGTAATTTTGTATTCTCTCCCAGACGGTCTCTGGGTTTATTCATTCACGGCCTTGATGGGGCTTATCTGGTATCAGAAGCCACAACGATATGCGCGGCTTTTTTGGACACTTCTTCCGGTCTCTATGGCGATGGGGGCCGAAATAGGACAGAGGCTTAGGCTTGTTCCGGGCACGTTTGATTGGGAGGATATGTCCTCTTACCTTGTGGCCTGGGTGCTTGCTTCTGTTTCCGTGCAAATATTTCTGAGCGACAAGACGCACCATTTCAGGACAAGAAGTCTGCAGGTATGAAGTGCTCGTTCAAGACGCATATGCTATCCGTTTTCGCTTTGGGAGTTTTTTGCATTCTGGCGGCGGGAAGCATGGATGATGACAGTCCGTCCAGCACGTCGCCTGCCCCTCCGAAGACATCCGCCTATGTAGAAGCAGGTAGGAATGTAATTGGAGTTTATACAACCTTCGGCAATGTGCGTCTTAATGCGACTGCACAAGATGTCGGATGCACCCCCGATGATCTATTAGAGTGCACGTTTTACGATGCCGACTCAGAGATTACTGCATCGTTCTACAAAGACTCAAGTACGCCGAGTGTATACAGAGTTTGCGATTATGATTACACATTCGATCTCCCAAAGAATATGAGCGTGAATGAAGCATTCCAAATGCTAGAGAAAAAGCTTGGGCCGGGAGAATTTGGGCAGGCGGATGTGGTAAAAGATCAGTACTTTTGGGGGGATTGGGGTAACAGTGTGGGAGCCAAAGCATATCAAATTGATGATGGCCGCATTAGGGTAAACGTCGACGACGATTCAGGATTAGCGCTCCATAATCAACAGGTCGAGCAGAGTGAAACCGAGCGCGATACGAAAGAAAAGCATGAGGAAGAGCAGGAGCTTGAGCAACGACTAAACGCGAAATAGTTTGAGATAAGCTGATAAGGGGTCAAAATGGCCGTATATGAGTGCATGCAAGGACGGGTTATAACCTGTTGCGATAGGACTTTTACGATGTCTGCTGGAACGAAGTACGTTGTCAAACGACTGGGAACAAATGACAACAAATCGCTCTATGCTGTTTATCATGCGGAAGCGGACTCATCGAAGATCGAAGGCGACAGCATAGTTATACCAATGAAATTAACGGGTGAAGCCGTTATTACTGGTGAGCAACTCGCTTGCCTAAAAGAGGAAGGCGTTTTGAGGATGTCTCAGTAGCAGTTGAAAGTTGAGCGGCGGTTCGACCCGGTTCTGGAAGAATCGGGTTGTCCAATCTTTTTCAAGGAGAACCGCCGTCAACATCGCCCTTCTGCGGTTCGCCGGCGAGCAGATGGACATGTTCGGGCATGACGGCATATCCGGCGACCACGAACCGGTAACGCAGGCGCGTCCGCTCCAGCGCATCCAGGAAGAGATCGCGCGCCGCGGCTGAACCGAGGTACGGAAGACGGCGATAGCAGCTAAAGGTGAGGAAGTGGAAGTTCCCTGTGTGGTGGTATCGGACCAATCCTCGCGGCATGGGACGAGGATACAACGGAAGGTCCTGAATGTTGTTGGTGGAGTTCGGTGATCTCCCAGGTGCCCAAATGCGAGGCACCTGGGGCATCCATAGTCACTAATTGCTTAGCTTCCCTGTGCTTGGGCCATTCGCCGAACGGGATTTGTCCTGCGAAGTCGGCCAGTGCTGTGGAATCCTCCATTTTTATGGAAAGGGCGGCCCACGCGTTCTTCGATAGGGTCGCGTGCGCATAGTCGCCTGCCCGGAAGTTACTTTTCGATACGGTTCTTGCCGAACGCCGAATCTTACCGGCTGGTGGTGCGGGTTAATGCAGCCAGAGGGACCAGATGGCGTCTACCGAGGCGTGGGTGATAGCCGAGGCCCCCACGCGCCGGTCGCTTCTCCAGGCGCGGCCGTAGAAGATGCCGGCCAGCGCGGCCAATAGAACATAGCGCCAGTTGAAGGTTGTCGTCCGCTTGTTGAAGTGGGCGAGGCCGAAGAGCGCTGCGGTGAGAAACAGGGCAGGGTAGCGGCCCAGGCGCCGCTCGAGCAGGTTCTGCAACCACCCGCGAAAAAAGAGCTCTTCCGGCACGGCGATGAAGAAGAAGGTGAAGAGCCAGGCTTGGGCAATTTTGCCGGGGCTGGGTACGACGGCGTGGGCGTGGAGAAAGCCGAGGCTCAGGCCAAGGGCGAGCGCAATGGGTGAGTAAAAGACCAGCTCGCGCACGCCGATAGCGAGGTCGCGGAGGCGCAGACGCAGGTCGAAGCCTGTGCCTTGGAGGCGGCGGATGAGAACGAAACCGTAGATGCCGGCGTCGAGCAGCAGGACCTTGTTGAAAATGGACATGTGCGGGGGCCAGGCGCGCTCGAACCAGCGCAGATCGACGGCCAGGCCGAGGATGGCGAGGATGAGGAAGTCACGCCAGTTGCCGCGCTGGGTGGGCTCGGCTGGCGTGACTGATTCCGCGATCGCTGGAGGGCCGGGCGTCGTCAGGCTGGACTTAGATCGGCCGGGCGCGGATTGGCTGGGATCGATGCGCGCGGCCTGGTATAGCAGCGCCGCAATTCCGACGGGCAGCAACAAATAAAGCGCAAACCATCCCCATTGGAACCGGCCGGCACCGGCAGCGACCAGGACATAAGAGATAGAGAGCAGGGCGGGCGCGGCAAGCTGCGCCCACAGCGGAAGCGCACGTACGCGGGACACTGGCGCCTTTGGAAAAAAGGCTACGGCGAGGTAGGGAATGAGGAGCAGCAGAGCGGCGGCGACGTTGGCGGGGGTAATCACAAAGGGCTAATTCAACTTTCTCTTCTTCACACCGATAAGCTAGTTGCGGCCTGTGCCGCAAGGAGAATTCCCGATGGCGCTTTTCACCTGGAGCGACGACTACTCGGTGGGAGTGAAAGCTCTCGACAGCCAGCATACCAACCTTTTCGACCTTCTCAACGAGCTGCACGACGCGATGATGGCCGGCAAGGGGCAGAGCGTGACCGGGACGCTGCTGCACAAGCTGGTCGACTACACGAAAGATCACTTTACGACGGAGGAGCGGCTGATGGAAGCTGCGCACTACCCCGCGCTGGCCCAGCATCGAGAGCATCACCACGCCCTGACCGGCAAAGTGGGCGAGTTCATGGGGCGTTTGAAAAAGGGCGATAGCGCGGTCAACATTGACCTGCTGATCTTCCTGCGCGACTGGCTGAAAAACCACATTCAGCGCGAGGACAAGGAATACGGGCCGTGGATGAAGAATCACGGGGTGAAATAGAGCGCGGAGCGGCTTTCGGGTGTCCGAAGCGCGAGCGCGCGAGCCAGCTCAGCCGTTCTGGCTCTCGAAGGTGAGTTGCGCCGAGGCCCACGGGGGCGCAGCCGGAGGGGTCTCGGAGGCCAGGTCGTATACCAGGCGCTCCAGCACCAGGCGCTTGTCGGGCGGCGAGGAGCGCAGCTCGAGGTCGGCACGGGCCACCAGGCGCAAGGCGCGCGTGAGCTCGCGGGGGCTCTTATAGCGGTGCGCCTGGCGGATGAGATCGTCGGCGGCGAAGGGCGGCATGCGGAAGCCCTGCCACAGCGCCTGCCAGATGGCGCGCGAGTCGCGCACGTTTTTTTCGAGGATCACCAGCATCTGGCGAAAGGTGCGGGCCAGCATGTAGAGATGGCCGATGGCCATGTCCCCGCCGGCGTCGGAGCTGTTGAGCAAGCCTTGCAGCAGGGCCAGGGCGCGGACGCGGTCGCGGGCGCTGATGGCGTCGGTCAGCTCGTAGATCGAGCGCTGCTTGGCGGCCAGCACCATGGTCTCCACGTCGCCGAGGGTGATTTTGCCGCGATCGGTGGCGTAGAGCAGCAGCTTCTCGAGTTCCGAGCTGACCAGCATCATGTCCGCGCCCAGCGCGTCTACCAGCTCGCGCGCGGCGTCGGAATCGATGCGCACGCCGGCCTGCTGCGCGGTGGTCACGGTAAAACGCAGGGCATCTTCCTCGGTGAGGCGCGCCAACTCCACCATGCCGCAGTGCTCGCCCAGCGATTCGGTGAGGCGGTCGAAGCGGTTCTTGTTGTCCAGGTCCATGCGCCTCGTGTCGGAGGGGATGCGCAGGAAATCGGCGATGAAGAGCAGCAGGGCCTGCGGATTGGGGGAGCGGAAATAGCGATCGAGGGCGGCGAATTCTTCCTTTTTGGCGCCACGCGTGTAGAGCAAGCGCAGGTTGCGGACAAAGATGACTTGAAACGGCGCCATGAGCGACGGGGTTTGCGCAAGGTCGAGCACTTCAAAGATGGAAGTTTCGGCCAGGTCGAGATCGGAGAGACAAAAGTCGCGCAGATCGGCGGGCACAAAGGCCTTGAGCACGGCGGCGCGGCAGCGGTCGAGAAGAAAAACTTCATCGCCAGCGAGCACATAGCCGGGGCGCAGCTCGCCTTTGCCGGCAGCGGCTGATTCGATTTGCGCAGTGAAGCGCTGCACGGCGGAAAGGCCCGCGCCTCCAGACGGACCAAATCGAGGTGGCGCGGAAGAAGAAGCGGAACTCCAGCGCTGGCCGGTCAAGAGGCACGCTCCGCGGCCCCGGCTCTTCGACCGGTGCGGGACATCCATGCTGCGCGCGGTGCATTCAGAGCCGCGTTTCCCATGCGGCTCCAGAATAACGCTGGCAGAGGCCGCGGGGCGAGTCGAATCGCAAGGCTCGCCTCAGGAAAAGCGGTCACAATCCCTCCAAGACGTCGGCCACGAGCTGGCGCGCAAAGTCGCGCGCCAGGCGGTCGACGGCGGCCGGATTTTCTTCGAGGAACTGGGGCAAATCAGTGGTGGATTGATACTGCTGACGGAAAACATACTTATCGTTGCGGTAGAGGACCCTGCCGTCGCGGTCCTTGAGCGTGACCGAAGCGACCACGGTGACGAGGAAGCTGGAGGATTGCTGGGTCGCGGTGTTGTAAGTGAGCGGCCGGACGGTTTCCTGCAGGATGGCGCCCTGCAGCACTGCGTCGGCGCCGGGGATGTCGCGCGGGGTGATCCGAAAATGCGTGCGGGCCGTGAACTCTTGGATTACCGCTTCGGTCATCGCGCGCGCGGTGCCATTGGCAACGGTGCGGTTGGCAAACTCAGGGACCGAAATGGTCTTGACATCCGGCGGCAGATGCGCGGCTGCGCCCAGGGTGTGATAGCCGCATCCGCCAAGGCAGAACACAGCGAAAGCCGCCAGAGCCGGCAGAAGGGGGCGCATATCTCGATGGTAACGCAGCGGCGGGCCAGGGATCAGGCGTCAGGAATCGGGGTTTCCCTATACTAGGAGAAGTGATCTTACAAACGAATTCCGGACCAAGCTCCGCGCCGAAGCTGCGCCGCATTGTGCTGACCGGGTTTATGGGCTCGGGCAAGAGCACCGTGGGACCGCTGCTGGCGCGGCGGCTGGGCTGGCGGTTTATCGATCTAGATGACGTGATTGAGGCCGAAGCCGGCGCAAAAATCGCCGAGCTCTTCGCGCGCCACGGCGAAGCGGCGTTTCGCGATCGCGAACAGGCGGCTATCGCGCGGCTGGCGGGCGGAGAGGCAGTGGTGCTGGCTCTCGGAGGCGGCGCTATCGAGCGCGATGAGACGCGTGCCCTTTTGCTTTCGGACAAGAGCACGCTCCTCGTTCATCTGGAAGTTGAACTTGCCACCACGCTGACCCGCTGCCGCGGCACCGAGGAGACGCGCCCGGTTCTTGCGGATGAGGTCAACCTCAGCCGCCGCTACGAGCGCCGCCTGCCTCTCTACCGCAGCGCGCACGTTTCCATCGCTGCGGATACGCTCACCCCCGAAGAGCTGGTGGAGGCGATTCTGCGCGCCGCGGAGCTGAGATGAACCGCACGAGCTAACGCCATCGCGCGGTGTGCGCGTTACCAGCGCGAGATGGTGAGCTTGTCGAGGTATAGGGTATTCGATCCCGAGCCGTTGCCGTCTACCTGGAAGTTGGTAACCAGTGACGGCACCCATCCGAGCGCGAACTCCGAGGGCACCGTGGCGTTAATCTTCGCTTCCGCGCCGTCGAGCCAAACCGAGTTGTAGGTTACGTTTCCGGAATCGTCGCGCGAATAGCTGATCTGCACATGATGCCATTGCTCTTTGCCCCAGCTCTGCACGTTGCACGAGGCACCGGAATGGACCCATACATCCTTGGGATTGGCCGGGCTGCCCTGGTTGGCGGTATAGTCCCAGGTGCCGGAGTAGCCATCGCACTGGAATCCGTAGATCACGGTGTTCCCGTTGGCCAGCACCTGATTCGTATCCAGCTCCAGGTTCTCCACATTGGTTGCGGAACTGGCCAAATAGACCCATCCGTCGTAGAAAAAATTGGCAGGGTTGGGATCGTTGGCGAAGGCTACGTTGTAGATCTCGCCGCCGTCGTTCGAAAAACTGGTATCGAACTGGCGCGCATTGCCGCTCAGCGAGGGCGAACTCACCATGTTCATGGAGCCGCTCGAGCTTGCGCCCGTGACCGGATCGTGCGCGGCTTGCCAGCCGATGACCGCTTGAATATTGCTGACGACGGTGGCGTCGGAAGGCACCAGGGAGTTTTCGGGCGAACTGGAATCCGTAACCGCAACCGCCAGATCCTGATCGCAGCTTGCTCCCTGTTCTCCCCACGCTTTTACATGCAGTGTGTGCGTGCCCGTCTGTGCTGAAACGGGCGTGTTGATGGAGTTGCCGTTTGCCGCCACTGTATCAGTACTGCTGTCGAGCGAGTAGCCGATCGAAGTGACCGCCTGCGACGAGCAAGTCGTGGCACTGGCCTCGAGCGTGAACGGTGAGCCCACCGCTGCGCCATTTGCCGGACTGCTGACGGTAATTCCGGAAGAAGACGCCGAAGAGGAACTGGATGAGCTGGAACCCGGCGTGACCGGCGATGTGGCCGCCGCAGTCTTGGCAGCAGAGCCGCCGCATCCGGCTCCAATTACTGCCAGAACTACGAGCAAAGAAAGAGCGAGGAAGCAATTTTTTAACAGATTCACGATTTGAAAATCCCTTCGTGTGGGTTTTTTCCCAAGACCGTTCAAGTCGTTCATTTCAGGAGTCGTTCAATGCTTCCGGCGGCCACGAGGCCGATCCAGGACGCACGCGGCAACCGTTCTCATCTGGCCCGCATCTATCAGGTCAGCGGCTAAGTAGAACCGCCGCCTGGTCCCTGAGCGCCGTCCAACGTCGATTGCCGATGGCGGCGAAGCCCGGTAACGGAGCTTGCGTAAAATCACCGCGGCCTGCGCGAAATCGACTCAGCCGCTCGATTTCTCGTGGTGAACGGAAATTCCAGGCACACTTATCCCACGCCTCGCGTAGGGAAGGTCCGCCTATCCTGATTTGTCTGGCTGCTTTCTTCAGCTGCTGCGGGCCGTTATGTCCGCAGCCAGCTACTCAGCCACCTCTTCGCGTACAACTCGGCGAGCAGAGGAGCTTGCCATGTCTGGCTAACCCGCATTTGGGAGGAGGCACCGTGCGCTTTCACGCACCAGGAAGTTACTCTTCTTCCCGCGCCGCGCCTTCCATATCTGGCCGTAGGCCGCCAGTCCATTGAGTTACTAAAGGCATGATACACGTTTTCAGCAGCCCGTCCAGCCTGGCCTTCCGACTTCGGAACTCCGCTCGCGCCGGAGAGAAGCAAGGCGAAAGCGGAATTGATGGCGAAGTTACTGGACAATCAGGCCGCGCGAAAATAACTGAGCATATTCGTCTTAATTCGTATCGGGTGCGATGAAGCTGGAGCCGTCTTAAGCTAATCTAGGGCTCCAATGCGAATTTCCTGTCGTAATTTGTAGGTTATTTGTCTGACAAACTCCACTGTAGACAATCTGCTCCGGACTGCCAGAAAAGTCGTACCCTTTCTCGCCGGGTTACACGGTGCGCAATCCTCCTGGCAAGACCGGCAAGCAGGATCGGCGGAGGCAGGGAATTACCAGCGCGAGATGGTCAGCTCATTCAGGTACACGGTATTCGTCCCGGAGCTGAGGCCGTCGATCTGGAAGTTAGTCAGCAGCACCGAGCTCCATCCGAGTGCGAACTCCGAGGGAACCGTGGCATTGATCTGCGCTTCGACTCCGTCCAGCCATACTGAGCTGTAGGTCACGTTTCCGGAGTCATCGCGCGAATAACTGATCTGAACGTGGTGCCAGGCATTCTGGGTCCATTTCCGCACATCGCAGGCTGCATTCGAGTGGACCCAATGGGTCGAGCCGCTTTCGTTCTCGGTGTAATCCCAGGTGCCCGAGTAACCGTCGCACTGGAACCCATAGATCACGGTGTCTCCGTTGGACACCACCTGATTCATATCCATCTCCAGGTTGGCAATCGTGCTTGCCGAACCGGTGAGATACACCCATCCGTCATAGAAGAAGTTCGACGACGACTCATCGCTGCCGAAGCTCACGTGGTAAAGCTCGCCACCGGAGCCTGAGAAGCCGGTGTCGAACTCGCGGGCGTCGCCGCTGAGCGCGGGCGAGCTGACCAGGCTCATGGCGCCGCTGGAAGTCCCGCTGGTGCCGGGATCGTGCTGCTCTTCCCAGTTGCTCAACGACTCAATGGCTTTCACACTGATGGCGTCTGAAGGAATCAGCGAATTGACTGGCGAGGCAGCGTCAGCCACGTCCACTGACACGCTGGCGGCGCAGGTAGCGCCGCCATTGCCCCAGGCGGTGACATTTACAGTATGCGTGCCCGCGGCGGCGGTCACCTGCGCGGAGAGCGACGTGCCGCTGGAGATTGTGGGGCTGGTGCTGCCGTCGAGGGCGTAGCCAATGGAAGTGACGGTTTGCCCGGAACAGGCGGAAGCGCTGGCCGACAGCTCAAACGGCGACGACACGGATGCGCCATTGGAAGGGCTGGCGATGGTGACGCCGCCAGAGGAAGGCTGGCTCGGGGCAGAAGGCGCCGGGGTGTTCACAGCGCCCGAGTCCGGCTTGGAAGAGGAGGTGTCGCATCCAGTGGTGTAAAGGGCCGCGGATGCGAGCAAACAAACAGCAAGGGAGATACCTTTCGACTCCATGGGCCCATCCTGCAAACATAGATTTTTGCAGATCAAAAAGCTTGCCCGGCTGGATGCGCTGGTGGCGATTCCAGCCGCTTCAGGTGCTGCATGCGTGCACCATATTGTGTCGAACCATTTGCTCAATCGCCGTTGCGGCGGAATCTGCCGCAACGGCGATTGGGTTCACCAGCGAGAGATCTTCAATTCGTCAAGGTAGACGGTGTTTGAGCCGGAGCCGAGGCCGTCGACCTGGAAGTTGGTGAGCAGAACCGGAGCCCATCCCAAGGCGAACGAGGAGGGGACGGTGGCATTGATACCGCTCTCCGCGCCGTCAAGCCAGACGGAGTGGTAAGTTACATCGCCGGAATCGTTGCGCGAGTAGCTGATCTGGACATGGTGCCAGGCGCTCCTGCTCCAGTTGCGCACGTCGCATGAGGCGCTGGAGTGCACCCAGTGGTCGGTGGGCTTGCTGGGAGTGCCGGCGTTCTCGGTATAGTCCCAGGTTCCGGAATAGCCGTCGCACTGGAACCCATAGATCACGGTCTGGCCGTCTGCAGCCACCTGGTTCATATCCATTTCCAGGTTGGCGATGCTGGATGCGCTGCTGGTCAAGTAGACCCATCCGTCGTAGAAGAAATTCTCGGACGAGGTATCATCGCCGAAAGCGACGTGGTAGATTTCGCCGCCGGAGCCCGAAAAGCTGGTCACGAACTCGCGGCTATCGCCGCTTACGGCGGGCGAAGTTACCAGCTTCATGGAACCGCTGGAGGGACCGTCGGTGCCGGGATCGTTTGCCTCTTCCCATGTGCCCAGGGTCTGAATGTTGCTCACGCTGACGGCATCGGAGGGAACGGTGGACGAAGACGACGAATCGGTCACGGGATCGGTGACAGTGATGGCAACGTCGGTGACGCATGACGCGCCCTTATCGCCCCATGCTTTGACGTGCAGCGTGTGCGCACCCGCGGCAGCGGTGACCGCGGCGTCAATCGAAGTGGCATCTATGATTGTGGTGTCGCTGCTGCTGTCGAGCGAGTAACCCATGGCGCTTACCGTCTGATCTGAGCAGGTGGTGGCAAGTGCGGAGAGCGTAAATGGCGTAGACACGGTAGCGCCATTGCTAGGGGTGTTGACGGTAACGCTGGCCAGTGCCGGAATCGCGCAGGCCGCGAGCAGAGGAGAAGCGAGGAAAGAATTCCTGATCATTTTCACGGGGTCCCTTTTCGAATAAGTGAAGTGATTCTTCCGGCTAGATTTACAGGCAGGCTTGCCGACCGGCGCGCAGGGCTGCTGTCCGCTGCAACCAAATCGAGGTTCCCCGCATCGACTCCGAGAGCGCCATGTGCGCTCGCTGTCGGCGTATCAGCATTGCCGGCTGCTCGAGAGCGCCGCTTCGAGATTGATGGGGAGTGAGTCTTCACAAACCTGCCTCAGGAGAACGTTCGTTCCATTTGCTCTGCGGTGGGTTTAGGACACAATTCTCCCGTTCCCTTGCGGGGGAGGGTCGTGCCTTTCGGGTTGTGGGGGCTGTTCTGAGCTACTTCAAGGCGCACAGCGCCTCGATTGCTATCTACTCAGCAACCTCTTCGCGCACAGCTTGGCGGGCAGAGGGTCTTGCTCTCTACTTCAGCTAAGCCAAACTCCGGCTCGATCAGAAAAGCCCAATCAGGAAAGGAGGCGTCGCGGCCCGAAGCCGGAATTCCGCTTTCACTCCGTTCCCCTGGAATCTCTTCATCCCTCACCGGCAGGCAACCAGTCTAGGAATTACTAGGGGCATCATACACGTTTTCCCGACTTGTCAACTGCGTCTTTCGCGGGAAAATTTCAAGAAAAATCTACCCCTGAGCAACCGCGTAAAACTTACTTGCATCCCGCAAATTTTTCCGTTGCAGAGCGGAAAGAATTGCACAAATTCCGGAGTTTCCGACGGTTCCAGCGAGCGGCTGTACCACGAAAGTTGCAGGCCCGCCTGGGTGCACGGACAGCGGTCCGAGCGGTCGCAAAACCCCGACACGGGGTGGGAAACGGCAGACAGCCCCTGATGAAAGCGGAGTGTCACGGGGGAGAGATTCAAGCGCGATCGTTTTGCACTGCTTACACACGATCCGCAGGACCCCGACAGAAAGCTTCCGGCTCCGGTTTCCTCCCGTCCGTTCATCGCCGGCTACCAAAACTGAAACAGCCCGGCTGCTGCTACTCGACACCCGGTTCCCCAACGCGCTCCGCCAAGCTTGTTATCATTAACGAAGGCCGTATTTTTCCCCTTGCCTGAAATTACCAGCCGCTTTCATGACTTTCGCCTCGCAGGCCGCACCTCCGCCGAAACTTGCCGCGCCGCCCTCTGAACCGGTGCACGCGCACGCGACGGCCGCGGTGCATGCGCCCAGTCCCGGTGCGACGGCGACGCTCATCCACGATCTGCGCGAGTTGTTCAAGGTGAAGGTGGTGGGCCTGGTTCTGGTGACCGGGTGGGGCGGCTATTATCTTGGCTCTCTGCAGTCGGGCATCTCTTCGATGCAGCGCGGACTGCTCGACGCGCTGCTGGGCATCGGACTGGTTTCAGCCGGCGCCGGCGCGCTGAACCAGGCTCTGGAGAGAACCACCGATGCGCGCATGAAGCGCACTGCCGACCGGCCGCTGGCTTCGGGACGATTTTCGCTGGCTACCGGCATTGCGTTCGGAATGGGCGCCCTGGCACTGGGCTCGCTGTGGCTGCTGGCGCGCACCAACCTGCTCACGGTCTCGCTGGCGCTGCTCACCGCGTTTACGTACGTGGCGGTTTATACACCGCTCAAGCGCGTTACCAGCCTGGCTACATTTATCGGGGCGTTTCCAGGCGCCATGGGCCCGATGCTGGGATGGACCGCGGCGCGGCCGCACATCGAGTGGCCAGCAGTGGCGCTCTTTGCCATCCTGTTTGTGTGGCAATTTCCGCATTTCATGTCTATTGCCTGGCTTTATCGCGAGGACTATGCGCGCGCCGGCATCCGCATGTTGCCGGTGGTGCAGCCCGACGGCCTCTCGACCGTGGTGGAAGCGCTGTTTTACGCGGTGCTGATGATTCCCGTGAGCCTGGCGCCGTGGAGGCTGGGCATGGCCGGCGCTTCGTATGCCGCGATCGCAACCGTGCTGGGGCTGGTTTACCTCGCCTACACGATCCGGTTCGCGCGCATTTTACGGGCGCGGACGGAAGACGAGAGCCGCATGCTGGCGCGCGACCTGCTCAAGGTGAGCGTGCTGTATCTTCCGCTTCTTTTCACCACGCTCATGATCTGCGCGAAGGGCTGACCGATGACCACCGTTGCACCCGCGTCCAGTTCGCGATGGAATCACGTTCCCTCGGGCGCCGCGCCGGCCATCGCCGCCATCCTGGCGATCAGCGCGGCGGTCACGGCATTTCTTTTCTGGCTGATTTACATTCATCCGGCCGCAGCGACCGCGGGCGAGTGGGCATTTCTTCCGGCGATGAACGCAGTGCTGAACGGCCTGGCGGCTGTTTCGCTGGTCATCGGCTATACGTTCATTCGCGCGCATCGCATCGGCGCCCACCGCGCGGCCATGATGACCGCGTTTGTATTTTCCACGCTGTTTCTGGTGGGGTACATTGCACACCACGCGCTGCACGGCGATGTGCGCTATCCGCTGCACGCGGCCCTGCGCACGCCCTATCTCTGGCTGCTCGGGAGCCACATTGTTCTGGCCACGCTCACGCTGCCGCTGGTGCTGGTGACGTTTTTCTTTTCGCTTACGGGGCGCATCCCGCAGCATCGCAAGATCGCGCGCTGGACGTTTCCTCTGTGGCTCTATGTCTCGGTCACGGGCGTGGTCACGTACGTGATGCTGCGGCTGGCGCAAGGATAGAGGGCGATGCCGGTGAGCACGATGAAATCGGAAAGAAAACGCGCCGCGATGCTCAACGACGGCACGCGCCAGTTGCTGCAGTGGGGCGGGTCGATGGTGGGCGCGGGGGTGCTTGCCGGCATCCTGCTGGTGACCGTGCTGGGCGGCTACACGCGCCTGGGCGCGACCACGAACACCGGATGGTTCGCGCTCATTGTCGCCCTCATGTGCATACCCTTCGGGGGGATGCTACTGACGCTGGGCGTGGCCAAGTGGCTGCGTAACCGGCGCCTGGCGCGGGGAAAGTAGCCGGCGCTGGGCTTCGGGGCCCGGCATCAGGACAGCGCCAAGTTCAGGTTGTCGATGGCTTCGTCGATTTCCGAAGTGTTCTTGTAGCCTACCGTCACGCAATCCACGCCCGCATTACGGAATGCAAAGCGCATGGCCTTTTGCCGGTCCTCGTGGTTGAATCTGCCTTCACCGATCAGCTTCATGCTGATAACGCCCATGCCGCGCGCCTTGGCCTGCTTGGTGTAATCCACCACTTCAGGCACGTTGCCGGGTTCGCCGGTGTCGGGAATTTCGGCGTCCATTACCGTGCCCTTATGGTTCATGCGGATCATGGCGATTTCGAGCCACCTGGTGCCGGGAACCTCGCGTAGCGCGGGCAATCCGTGCACCGATGCGCCGTGGCTGAGGATCATCTGCTTGTGTTGGGCCTCGAGAATGGCGTCCTGCCAGCGCAGCGTGTCGGTGGGCCAGTTCGCCTCGTGCTGCCAGTGCAGCAGCATGATATCAAAGTAATCGGTCATGGAATTGCGGCGCAGGTCTTCGAGGCTCTTCATCGGGTCGCCGCCCGTGCCGGTGGTCACTTTGGACATCAATCGGTAGCTGTCGCGGGGAAGTCCCTTGAGCGCGATGCCCAGCATCTGCTGCGATTGGCCGTAGGAGCCGGCGGTCTCAAAGAAGCGGATGCCGCGATCGTAGGCGTAGCGCACCAGGCGGGTGAAGCCGTCCTGGCCCAGAGCCTGTTGCACCTGGCCGCTGAAGGTTCCGGTACCGAAGGCCAGCCGCGTAACCTGCACATTCGACTTGCCCAGCGTGACCCAGCCGGTTGCCGCGGCGCGCTCCGCTTTCAGCGTGCCTACGCCTGCCAGCGCTCCTGCCGCCACGCCGGCTTTGATAAAAGTTCGCCTGGAATAGGGATTCATTGCGACCTCCGCGATTGACGTGCGCCAATTGCACGAATGGTAGCACAGACGGCGGATTGTAGCCGGAGAGTCGTGAAACGCGATCCGTGGATCGCGATCGGCGGACGGCCGGCAGTGGACAATGCACAGTGGACTGGGAATGACTATCGCTTGCCAGCCTTTAGTCCCGGGCCGCTGCCGTTACCGGGACCGGCGCCTTTGCGTGGGCCGTCGTGATCAATACCACGCTGGCCAGAATACAGGCCGTACCCAGCAGGGTGCGCAGGCCCACGGCTTCGCCGCCCAGGAAATATCCAATCACCACGGCCACAATCGGATTCACATACGCATAGGTGCCCACGCGCGTCGGCGACTGGTGATGAATGAGCCATACATAGGCCGTGAATCCGACAATCGATCCGGCCGCGATCAGATAGAGCAACGCGAACCATGCGCCGGCGGAAACCGCGGAGAGATGAAAGCCGCGCAGCTCTCCCCGCGCAGCCGAGGCAATGGCAAGCATGATTCCGCCGGCCAGCATCTGCGCTCCCGAGCTCATGGCCTTGGAAGCGGGGAGGGGCAACTTGCGCAGCAGCGCCGAGGCCACCGACCAGCTTATGGGGCCAATGATCAGGGCCACGGCGCCGGCAGTGTCAATCGGCGCTCCGCCCAGATTCAGCGAGCGGCTCACCAGCGCCACCACGCCGGCGATTCCGATGGCGAGCGCCAGCGCCAACCGCGCGGTGAGCTTCTGCGTGCGCAGCAAGACAATTTCCGACAGAGCCATGAAGGCCGGAATGGTGGCCGCCATTACCGCTGCCATTCCCGAAGGCACGCGCTGCTCGGCCCAGAAGAGCAACCCGTAAGCGACAACAAAGATGAGGAAGCCCAGGAGCAGGACCGACGCCCATTCGCGCCGGGTGGGGCCGCGCTCGCCGCGCGCCAGCATCCATCCATAAAGCGCAAGGCCCGCGGCCAGGAAGCGCATGGCCGCCAGCAACAGCGGTGGAACTTCGCGTACGCCTACACGGATGGCGTAAAACGTCGATCCCCAGACGAAATAAATGATCCCGAAAGCCAGCAGGGTCTGCCACCGCGGAATGTGGTTTGCGGCTTTCATGGGCCTCCGGTGTGAAATCGAAGCTGGTCCGTCTTCAGTGCGCCATCGGCGCCGGCGTTTGGTTCTCTTGTTCCCTGACTTTACCAGCTATGCAGCCATTCCTCGTCGCGGCGGATGCGCACCGGGGTGTGAAAGAGCTCGCTCAGACGCGCTTCCGTCAGCAACCCACGGCGCGGGCCGTCTGCCACGATGCGGCCGTCGCGCATGAGGATGATGCGCTCGATCTCGGGCAGGATGTCGCTCAAATGATGCGTCACAAGCACCAGGCCAGTGCCTTCCCGCGCGAGGCGGCGCAGGGTGTCGCGCAACTCGCGCTGCGCCGCCAGGTCAAGCGTGTTGGAAGGCTCGTCGAGAAGCAGTTGGCGGGGACGATGCGCCAGCGCCCGCGCGATCAGGATGCTGCGCTTCTCACCGGCCGACATGGCGCCGACCAACTGATCCGCGAGGCGCGTGGCTTCCATGCGTACGAGCGCCTCCCACGCGCGCTCGCGCATTTCCTCTGTGGCATGGAGGTTCGGCCACAAAGCTGAAGCCGAGAAGAAGCCTGCGATTACGGCGTCGAGGCCGGTGGTCACGGCGGTGCGCTCGCCGGGAAGGTCGGCGCCCACTACGCCGAAATGCCGCCGCAACTCGGCCAGATCCCAGCGTTCGCGCCCGAAGATGCGCACGCGCATCCCCGGCTTTACGATGGGATAGAGCTGGCAGGTCATGGCCAGGATCAGCGTGGATTTACCGCAGCCATTGGGGCCGAGGATGGCCACGTGCTCGCCGGCGCGGATGCTCAGATT
This sequence comes from Acidobacteriaceae bacterium, assembly GCA_030037545.1. Lineage (GTDB taxonomy): Bacteria > Acidobacteriota > Terriglobia > Terriglobales > Acidobacteriaceae > Telmatobacter. The sequence goes on from JASHRF010000024.1 coordinate 19,933, forward strand.
CACGTCATGCAGCACCACGCGCTCGCCGCGAGCGACGTCGACGGAGCGGAGATCGAGAAAGTCGGAAGAGCAGTTCACAGTTGTCAGTTGTCAGTGATCAGTGGTCAGTTATCAGTCATCGGTTGCCGGCGATAAGCCTTGCTCCCTCGCTCCCTGGTTCCCTTGTTCCACTGCGCACTGTTAGATTAAATGCGTTGCCCCATGAGCGATCTGTCACCATTTCTTATCCCGCGCGGATTCCGTTTTGGCGCCGCGAAAGCCGGCGTGAAAGCCAGCGGACGCGCCGATTTCGCGCTGATTGTCGCCGATGCGCCGGCTAGCGCTGCCGCTGCCTTCACTACAAACCGCGTGATTGCTGCGCCGCTCATTGTCGACAAGGAGCACCTGCGCGCGACCGGCGGCAAGGTGCGCGTGGTGGCCATCAACGCCGGCAACGCCAACTGCGCCGCGGGCCAGGCGGGGCTCGACGCCGCCCGCGCCACCTGCGCCGCCGCAGCGCAAACCTTCCATTGCCGCACTGAAGAGGTTTTTCCGTCTTCCACTGGCGTCATCGGGGTTCCGCTTCCGGCAGGAAAGCTGATCGACGCATTGCCAGAGGCCGCCGCAGTGCTGGGCGCGGAGTCCGAGCGCTTTATGGAAGCCGCGCAGGCCATTCTGACCACAGACACGGTGGAAAAAACCGCTTTCGCGCGGGTTGAGGTTGGGGGCACGGGCAAGACTCGCGAAATCCGCGTAGCCGCTTTCGGAAAGGGATCGGGCATGATCCATCCCCAGCTTGTGCCGCACGCGACCATGCTGGTTTACGTGCTGACCGACGCGGCTTTAGAGCCGGCCGATCTCGACAGGTATCTGCGCGCCGCCATCGAGCGCAGCTTTAATCGCATCTCCGTCGACGGCGATACCTCGACCAACGATACGGTGCTGCTGCTGGCCTCGGCGGCGAGCGGCGTGACCGTGGGAGCGGGTGAGCCGGCTTTTGCGGCCGCGCTGGACCAGGTGTGCGCTTCGATGGCAAAGCAGATTGTTGCCGACGGCGAAGGCGTTTCGCACGTGGTTGAACTGCGGATCGACGGCGCAGCCAGCGACGCCGATGCGCTGCGCGTCGCCAAGGCCATTGCACACTCCCCTCTGGTGAAGACTGCGTGGGCCGGATGCGATCCAAACTGGGGGCGGCTTATCGCCGCCATTGGCTACTCCGGCGCCCAGATCGACCCCGGGCGCATCGACATCTCTTTCGGCTCGCTGGCCATCTGCCGCAATGGCGGGCGAGCGGCGGAGTTCGACGAGGCCGCGGCGCACTCCTACCTGGAGCGGCCGGAGTTCACTATCTCGATTCAACTCCACCAGAGCGGCGGCTCGTGCGTCTTCTGGACCACCGACCTGACGGCGCAGTACATCCACATCAACTCCGATTACTCGACGTAAGGATTCATTGGCTGGCGGCGGGGACGCCGCCAGTACAGCCAGTCAGCCACCCCAACGCCAAAATTCCGTCGTCGGGGCGCCCCCGGTCAGGAGACCGGCGCTACGTCCGCTTTTTGGGCGCGGCCGCTTCTTCCGCCGCGCCATTTACAATCGGGACAGCTGCCCTGCATGGCCATTCAAAACAGCTCAGGAGCTTTTTCACTTATTGCGCGCAGAAAGCTGCTGGCGCTTTACGCCGCGCTGTTGCGTTGCCGCATGATGAAGGATTTTGCCGCCAGCGCGGTGGGGCGCAGCAAGTCAGGCCACGAGGCGCCTGCCGTGGCGGTGGTTCTTGACCTTAAGCCCGGCGATACGATTGCCGCTTCCGAACGCGACTTTCTTCCCGGATTCGTGAACGGCGCATCGCCGCAGACGATCGTTTCCGCATTGCGCGCCCGCCCGGCGCGGGCTCGCACTTCATCTTCAGCCATGCTCAAGGTTGCGCTGGCCGCGGCGCGCAATCATGCACAAAGAAAGAGCCGGAATGTCGCCGTGTTCTTCGGCGCGGATGGTTCAGGCTGCTCGGCGGCATGGCGCAACGCGCTGCAAATCGCCGGCGATGAGCGCCTGCCGATGGTGTTTGTCAGCCAAGCATCGGCCGGAGAAGCTGGGCCCGCGCAGCCGCGGAGCAAAAAAGCCGCCCGAAAAAGCCACGGTTATCCAGTCATTACGGTTGACGGGGACGACGTGGTCGCATTGTACCGCGTGGCCTCAGAGGCGCTGGTTCACGCGCGCCGCGGCAACGGTCCCACGCTCATCGAATGCGTGCCCTGGCCGCTGGCACTCCCGCAAAACGGGACTCATGCAGCAAGCGATGCCATCCTCAACATGGAGCATTATCTGGCGCAGAGGGGGATTGCGTTCGAGCGGTGGAAGAGAAAAGCGATCGAGGAATTTGGGCGGCAGCTCAGAATCGATGCGAGGGCAAAACCGGCATTGGCGCTGGGTATTGCGAATCACTTGGCCCGGGGATGGGTGCGGTCGTAGACCTCGGCCAACTGGGCAGCGGTGAGCTGCGTGTAGCGCTGGGTGGTGGACAGACGTTCGTGGCCCAGCAGCTCCTGAATGGCGCGCAGGTCCGCGCCCTCTTCCAGCAGATGAGTTCCGAAGGCATGGCGCAAGGTGTGGGGATGGACGTCGGAGGGTAGCCCGCGAAGAATCGCAATGCGCTTCACGATCCGGGCCACGCTGCGGGTCGTTAATCGGGCTTCACTGCCAGTTCGCGCCAGGCCGCGCAGGCGGAGGTTGAGCAAGAGCGCCGCCGGAGTGTCCGCGTGATGGTGAGCGCCGGCCGCAGCCAGGCGCGCCTGGCGATCAGTAAGGTAGGCACGCAAGGCCTCAGCCGCCGCATCGCCCAGCGGAACATAGCGCTGTTTCTGGCCCTTGCCGCGCACCAGGATGGCGTCGTTGGCCCAATGGATATCGTCAAGATTCAGCCCCACCAATTCCGCGTTGCGGATGCCGCAGCCGTAGAGCAGTTCCAGAATGGCGCGGTCGCGCGCAGGCCAGCTTGCCGCGTCGTCGCCCACCGAGTCGACCACGCGATTCATCTGCTCGATGGAGGGAACGCGGGGCAGGTATCTGGGCAGGCGCGGCGTGGCCACGAGCGAGGCCGCATTTTGCTTGACATGGCCGGCTCGCGCCAGCCACTTGAACCAGCTGCGAATGGCGGCGAGCGCGCGCGCCGCCGACGCCTTCGACAACCCGCGCCGATAGAGAGTGCCCAGGTAGGCGCGGATGTGCGTGTGCTCGACCTGGTGGATGCCCAGTTCCGGGTAACACCTGCCTATCCAAGAAGCGAACCCCGCCAGCTCGCGCCGGTAAGCCCGTAAGGTGTGCGCAGAGGCGGCGCGCTCGTTAGCCAGCACGCGGAGATAATCCTCGACTAAGGAATCGAGCGGAGCCGCGATCGGCGGGGCACCTGCGCGCCTCATTGCTCCTCCTTGCCCGGCCGGCGCTTTCCGCGCGGATGATGCTCACGGTGCACGGCCTTCAACCTGCCCAGCGCGACGTGAGTATAGACCTGGGTAGTGGAAATGTCGGCATGGCCCAGCATGGTCTGCACGCTGCGCAGGTCGGCGCCGTGCTCCACCATGTGGGTGGCGCAACTGTGGCGCAGGCGGTGCGGGCTTGCCGAGCGGTTGGCCATCTTTACCAGGTGCCACACCCACTGGCGGGTGAGCGGCATGCCGCGCAGGGAGAGAAACAGCCATGCCTGACCGCGGCGCGACGAATCTGTGCGCGAGCCTTTGGCCTTGGTGCTGATGCGCTCCAGGTGGGGACGGCCTTCGCGCAGATACTGTTCGAGCGCCGCAACCGCGGAACGGCCCAGCGGCACAATGCGCTCCTTGTCGCCTTTGCCGCGCACCTGCACGCGGCCCACATCAAGACGCAGATCGCTGGCTCGCAGGGCGGTTACCTCCGACACGCGCAGACCGCCCGCATAGAGCAGCTCGAGAATGGCGCGGTCGCGCAGCGCGGTGGCCTTCGCCTGCGGATGCGAAGCGGCCATTCCGGCGCGCTCCAGCATCTCCGCCACCTCCGGCTCGGCCAGCGACTTGGGCAGCACCTTCCACGTCTTGGGCGACTCGATGTTCACGGTGGGATCGTGATGAATGCGCCGATCGAGCAGCAGCCACTTGTAAAAACCGCGCAGACAACTCAGCTTGCGCGCCGACGAGCGGGCATCGATGCCATGCGCGCGCAGGTGCTCAAGGAATGCGGCTACGTCCGCCTGTGCGGCCGAGAGCAGCACGCCGTTGCGAGCCTCAAGGAACTCCGCGAAGGTGCGCAGATCGCCCAGGTAAGCCTCGCAGGTGAGAGGCCGCAATCCTTTTTCCACGCGCAGATAAAATTCATAATCTTTTAAGAGCGTTGTGTTACTTGCGCTTTCCACATCCCGATTATCTGCGCGATCGGGGTGCTACCACCGGCGCCGGTCGGGTTACCGAACCTCGTTCATCACGGAACCAAAGTCATCAAGGGCAAGGAGCGAGGGAACAAGGGAGCGAGACAAGAGGGACTGAGGGACTGTAGCCGGTTGAATTAACTATCGTTTCCATGATTTGCCTCTTCCGTGGTGCAAAATTCACGCATATCGTTGAGAATAGAATCGGATGAATTCTTCGATCAGAACTGAGAAAAGCCTGCCAACCGCGAAAATTGAAGGCCACCAATGGACCGCCGCTGAGCTGGAGCGGCTGGTTTTCGACGCGCACCCTCAAATCGCGGTCTTCGATTGCGACGGAACTCTATGGAGCGGCGACGCGGGCCGTGGTTTCATGGACTGGTCTTTGGAGCAGGGTCTTGTCTCCCGCTCCATGGCCGACTGGATCGACAACCGCCATCGCGCCTATCGCGCCGGCAAGGTGAGGGAAGAGGCCATCTGCGGGGAGATGGTGCAGATTTATGCAGGCCTGCGCGAAGAGGAATTGCGCCTGGCTGCGTCCCGCTATTTCAACGAGTTTGTCCATCCACGCATCTTTCCGGAGCTGGTTGCGCTGGTGGCCGGACTGCGCCGCGCGGGCGCGGAAATCTGGGCGGTTAGCTCCACCAACCGCTGGGTCATTGCCGAGAGCGTGCGCGACTTGGGCATCGCGCCGGAACGAATCCTGGCTGCCGAAGTGCGGGTCGCCGACGGCCTGATCACCAGCGAGATTATGGATGTGCCGACCGATGAAGGCAAGGCCGTGGCACTTCGTCGCGTGGGGCTGCCCCGTCCCGACGCGGTCTTCGGCAACTCCATTCACGATCTGGCCATGCTGGAAATGGCCCGTCATGCCTATCCTGTGAACCCCTCGCCGGCGCTGGTGCGGGCGGCCGCGCAGCGCGGCTGGGGTTACTTCCGCCCCGCCACGGCCGATGTTCTCCAAGCCGCTGTGGATGGCGAGGGTCCGGGGAGCTGACGTCATGATTCCCACATTGTGAACGGCTCCCAATCGCTCCGGATTGGAGAGCCCGGCATTGCTGCTCTTGGGCTGTATCTGCTTGCACCATTTACACTAGAGGCGTGAAACCTGAGCAATCCGGTGACGTTCGGCCCGGCCCGGCTCTTCGCTTTGTGGCCGCCGCGGTCATTGTTCGTGACGGTGAGGTGCTGATCGGCCAGAAACGGCCGGATCAGCCCATGGCCCTGCTTTGGGAGTTTCCGGGCGGCAAAATCGAGCCCGGTGAAAGCCCCCAGCAGGCGCTGGTGCGCGAGCTGAGCGAGGAGCTCGGAATCCAAGCCGAAATCGGTCCCGCGATCACGCGCATTCGCCATAATTATCGCCATGGCGGCGCCGTCGATCTGCAATTTTTCAGGGTGCGCCAGTTCACGGGCGAGATCGTAAACCAAATTTATCAACAGGTGCGCTGGGTCAAGCTCCGGGACCTGCCCAGCTACGAATTCCTGGCTGCCGATCGCGGGCTGATCAGGGATCTGGCGGCGGGGAAGCTGCTGTAAAGGCAGTTCACAGTTCATAGCTCACGGTTCATAGTTTCCGGCGCGCGGATTTTGGGCTCTCGCGCTGCGCACGCCGATTGTGTATCCTTGCCGCGGCTCCTAAAAGCCACACCTAACCGGCGCGGTTTGATTGCGGGCGCGTGGCCGCGGATGGTCGAATCCGAAGTGGATGTAGCAGGGAATTGGAAAGAATATGCAATGGTATCTGATGGCGTGGAAGCGCTACACCGATTTCGAAGGACGGTCGCGACGCGTGGAGTATTGGATGTTCATGGTGATCCATGCGGTCCTGTTTTGTGGCCTCGCAGCCGCGGTTCTGACGCTCTCTGCGCTACACCTGAGCGAAGTTGGAAATCCACTGTTCCTGGCGTGCTTTGTCTACGCACTGGCCGCAATTTTTCCCGGCCTCGCGGTCAGTGTGCGAAGGCTTCATGACCTTGGCAAGAGCGGGTGGTGGATGCTGCTGGCGCTGGTCCCGTTGGGCGTCTTCGTACTTTTCGTATTCTTCGCGTTCGAAAGCGAGCCCGGCAGCAATCAGTACGGTCCCGGCCTAAAGCCGTCCGCGCCAGCCGCGACTGCCAGCTGAAAGAGCGGATTCCGAACCACTGTAAAGACGGGAAAAACTCCCCTCGCAAACGCGGTGAAAGCTGTTCAGTCGCCGCGTTTTCCTGCTCTCTTGTGCCCCTGTCTTCAGTGGCCCGGGATCATGCTCCACAGCATGGCCAGCGTCATGGCGATGATCAGGATGCTGGTGACCCACGCCACTATATTCCACAGGCGCGAATTACGGTGCTTGCCCATCAGGTCTTTGCGGTTGATGAGCAGCAGCATGAGGATGATGATGACCGGGAGCAGCACGCCGTTTAACACCTGCGAGAGGATGGCGACGTTGATGAGCTGCGAATCCGGAAGCACCAGCACGGTGGCGGCGCCGCCTACGATCAGGAGGGTAAAAAGCCAGTAGAAGAACGGCGCTTCGCGGAAGCTCTTGTCCACGCCCGACTCCACGCCCAGGCCCTCGCAGACCGTGTAGGCGGTGGAGATGGGCAGGATGGACGCCGCGAAGAGCGAGGCGTTGAACAGCCCGAAAGCGAAGAGGATGAACGCGTAGTCGCCGGCGAGGGGGCGCATGGCTTCGGCGGCGTCGGCGGCCACCTGGATGGCGCCCATGCCGTGCGCGAAGAGCGTGGCCGCGCAGGCCACAATGATGAACCAACTGATCACGTCGGTGAATATGCAGCCTACGATCACATCCAGACGCGAGGCCGGATAGTCTTTGACGCGAATGCCTTTCTCCACCACCGACGACTGCATATAAAACTGCATCCATGGCGAGATTGTGGTCCCGACCACGCCAATAACCATGTAGATATAGGCTTTATCGCGCCACACAGAATCGGGCGGCAGCTTTATCGTCGCGGTCAGCGCCTCGTGCCAGTTGGGCTGGGCGAGCACCCCGGCAAAGATATAGGCGATGTAGACGAGGGATGCAATCAGGAAGATCTTCTCGGTGCTTTTGTAGTCGCCGCGCAGCACCAGGGCCCACACCAGGAGTGCGCAGATGGGCACAGAGATGAACTTGGTTACGTGAAACAGGTGCATGGAGCCGGCGATGCCGATGAACTCCGTGACCACGTTCGTGTAGTTCACGACCACGAGCAGAATCATCATTACGAAAGTGAGGCGCAGGCCGAATTCTTCGCGGATGAGGTCGCTGAGGCCCTTGCCGGTGACCACGCCCATGCGGGAGCACATCTCCTGCACCACGATCAGGGCGATGGTGATGGGGATCAGGCTCCATAGCAGCGAATAACCGTACTGCGCGCCGGCCTGCGAGTAGGTAAAGATGCCGCCTGAGTCGTTGTCGACGTTGGCGGTAATGAACCCGGGGCCAAGCACGGCCAGAAAGAGCAGAATCCGGATTCGCCAGCGCTTCCACATGGTCAGACGGGTTCCTAAGGCGGATTCATTGTGGTTGGAAGTTTTGAAGGAAAACGTTCCTTCCTGACCATAACAGGCGGGACCCGAAAGCGGGAACGGAAGCGCGATTTTTCACCCTTGGGAAAGCGCCTCTCAAAACTTCACGGGAGTTGGAGAACCGCCGTAAAATACGATTTCACGCCAAGTGGAGGAAAGCACATGCATCCAGTTGATCCGACTTGCGACTTTCGCGCCCGGCGCAGGCTTGTGGGTGCGCTGGCCGTCGGTCTTCCCGCTGCCGCGCTGCTGGGCACGGGCGCCGACAGCGCCGCTGAGCAGGCCACGTCCGACGCCGCCGGGCCGCAGGAGCTTTTCGCGCTGGCCCGGTTGCGCAGCTACAAGAGCCGCCGCTCGTCGAGCTGGGATCGCACCGGCGGCAATGCCGACTGGGTCACCGTGGATCCCGGGCAGGCGGCCACACTCCTCGACGCCACAGGCGCCGGCGTCATCACGCATCTCTGGTTCACCATTAACTCGGCGGACCCCATGCATCTAAAAAATCTGGTTCTGCGCGCGTGGTGGGACGGCGAAGGATCAGCCTCGATCGAAGTTCCGATCGGCGATTTTTTCGGCCTGGGACTGGGCGAGTACTTCGTCTACCAGTCTGCGCTCACCGCGGTTGCTCCCATGAAGGCTCTGAACGCATATTTCAAAATGCCATTCGCAAGCGCTGCGCGTGTGACTCTAACGAACGAGGGCACGGCGCCGACAAGGAACCTCTATTTCGCGGTCGATTACATTATGGTGCCTTCGCTGCCTGAGGGGCTGGGACGTTTCCACGCGCAATTTCGCCAGGCCGCGCCGTGCCATGCCATCGTAAGCGACGGCAAGAACCTGACTGGACGGGATAATTACGTATTCCTTGAGGCCATAGGCAGGGGCCATTTTATCGGGGTCACGCAGTCGATTGTGCAGAACGAAAACGGTTGGCCGGGCGAGGGCGACGACATGATATTTATCGACGGCGACGCGCTGCCCACCATCAATGGCACTGGAACCGAGGATTATTTCAACGGCGCCTGGGATTTTGGCGGGCAGGCGTTCGCCAATCAGCACCAGGGGGCGCCGCATATTGTGGACCCGGAGCGCATCGGCGGGCGCTACTGCCTTTACCGCTGGCACCTGGAGAGCCCCATCGCCTTCGGGAAGTCGATCAAAGTGACCATCGAGCACGGAACGGCCAATGACCGCAGCGACGATTTTTACTCGACGGCGTTCTGGTACCAGGCCGAGCCGCACGCAGCTTTTCCGCCGCTGCCGGCGCCAGCCGATCGCGTGCCGAAGGTGTTTGCGGTGGGTGGGCCGAGTACCGCTGCGCCGGTGGCGGAGGGAGAATAGCGCCCGCGGGGAAGAATTTCTGGCCCGTTAATCGCAGTTTCTTCAATGGCATGGCGATTGGCTGGCAACAATACTGAAGTATTTACTTGACAATTTCCACGACCTGGACAATATTGAAGTAGTTGCTTAAGTAATTTCCCCAGGAGGAAAATCCCATGACCGCAACTGAAACGGGCGTCATCCACAACACTTTGTGATCGAACGCAACTTTCCCCAGCGGCTGGCGCGCGTCTTCTCCGCGTTTGCCCAACCCGCCCTCAAGCGCCGCTGGTACGCTGAGGGCGACCACGAGATTCAGGCATTCCACATGGATTTTCGCCTGGGCGGAATCGAGCGGTTCCGGTATCACTTCAGGGAGGGTCACCCCATTGCGGGATCGGAGATCGCGAACGAAAGCGTTTATCAGGACATTGTGGAAGAGAAACGGATCGTGATGACCACGAGGATGAATCTCGACGGGAGGCCCATTGTGGTCATGATCGTGACATTTGAGTTTGTGCCTGCCGAGAACGGAACAGACTTGATCCTTACGCATCAGGGAACCTATATTGACTGGCCGGATGGGGTGAAGATGATCGAAATGGGCTGGAAGCATCTCATCGATCGGCTGCAGGATGACCTGGCGCTGTAAGCAATGCGGAATCGATCTATAAGAATCGAGCGGGTATTTCACGCGCTGGGCGATTCGACGCGAAGAGCCATCCTCGACAGGCTTGTCGATGCGCCCGCGTCCGTGTCGAAACTGGCAGAGCCTCTCGGAATCACCGTGACCGCAGTCATGCAGCACTTGCAGATTCTCGAGGAGGCGAAGCTGGTGCATACGGAAAAGACAGGGCGGGTGCGCACGTGCCGCATTGAGCCGGCGGGGTTCGACGCGCTCGAAGAGTGGGTGCGCGCACACCGGACGGCTTGGGAGCGGAGGCTCGACCGGCTGGGCGAATTGCTGGCTGAGGAAGATGCGGGCTAGGCGGCGCTGCGGCTTTATGCGACGGCGGCCGAGAGTTCGGGCATGGAATGGGTTGCCGGTTCCGCTTCAACCCTGCTCAGTAGCGACGCGACCACATCGGCAGCGGCGTAGCTGGTGCGGCCGGCGGTGAGGAACTGCGCAATGGTGTTCAGATCGTCGCCGACGGTCACGAGCGGGGGTTCTTCCGACTCGCCGCGCGCCTTGTCCCGAATTTGCGGATGGCCGATATTGGCCAATAGCGCGTTGCACAGGCACTTGCGGCCCACGGTGTCTTCGACCTTGCCGCCCTTGGCCACATAGTTTGCCACCGGCTCCGCGGAGCAGCGATAGCCAATCTTGTCGTCGGGCGTCATGTACGGCTCCCTCAGGTAGCCGAGATCGCAGACGCGCTTGCGCTCCTGGTAGATGGGGAAGGCCGAAGACGTGCCCTCAAGCTGCGCAACCTTGAACGGAAATCCGGTGGGCGAGGCCAGCGGATCGGTAAAAACCTGACCGGTGCCAGCGACGGCCTGCCAGATGAGCCGTTGCTTAAGATCGGGCCTCATGCCCGACTCGCGGCTGAAGGCAAACGCGGTGCCCACTTGCACGCCCGCCGCGCCTTCGTCGAGTGCCTCGCGGAGTTTTTCCGCATTGCCGTACCCGCCTGCCAGCCAGAAGGGAACGCCCAGCGTACGCAGCTCGGCAATGTTCACCCGGTCGCGCTCGCCGTAAACCGGCTCCCCGCCGGCATTGAGCTGCAGCTTGCCGCGCGGAGGGGCATTGTGGCCGCCCGCGGTGGGGTTCTCGATCACCAGCCCGTTTACGCGGCCGCCGGCCCGGCGGAGCATAGTTGTGGCCAGCGTATTGGAGGAAACAATGGCCAGAAACTTCGGCCGCTCCAGTACCGGCAGGGGGCCTTCGGCATATTCGGCGGGATCGAGGCGCATATGCATATCTACATCCGCGGAAGCACCCGTCACCTGCAGTTTGTATTCGGCTGCGTGCTGCGCCGCAAAGGCATCGAGCACGCCGGGGATGTGGAGCGGAATGCCGGCGCCCATGAGCACGTAACCGACGCCCGCCAACATGGCTCCATAGATGGAATACAGGTGGGGCATCTGCACTTTCTCGAGATAGTTCACGCCTACCGGATTCTTATGGCCTTCCCTGGCCAGAAACACCTCAACAAAGTTGCTCACCATGCAGAGCTCGACAAGCTTGCGCGGGGCGCGTTTCTGGTGCATGGGCAGATTCGGGTAAGGCGCCGAGGCAGGCTTGCCTGCGGGGACAAAATACTCCTGCCAGATGCGCTTGGCCATTTCGGGAAACGGAAACGCGTCCAGACCCCGGCGCATGTGCCCGCCCTGATCGCCGTCGGCAAGGCGGCGCACAAACAGGGAATCAAGGGCGGTGCCCGAAACTACGCCCAACTGGCCGAGCTTTGAGACAGCCTGAGCCAGGCGCCAGTTCGACACACCCACGCCCATGCCGCCCTGGATAATTCGGGGTAACTGGATCATTCCTAGAATTGTTTCACAGATTGAGATGATGTGGCGGATTTAGTAACAAATAAGGCGATATGGGTGCGCTGGCGGCATGGGCAGCGCCCTAACCGAGACCAGGGTGACATTCCGGCTCCTTGCGAATCGTGTATCCCGGTCTTGATGCTCTCGATGTGATGAATCAACGGTCAGGGGCGATCTAAGGGACTATCGCGCGAAATCATTACGCCGCGGCGCAAGATTAATGCGGTCGAATCCCTCAATGCAATGGGCTGTGCGATGGGGTCCGGCTGCTACAGCTTTTCGCGCAGGAAGCTGATGACGTGCTCGGCCTGGACCAGGCCTACCATGCGGCTCTGCGCGTCGACCACCGGGAGCGCGTGCAGGTTGTACTTGTCGAACATCTCGGCCAGCTCGTTCTGGTGCATATCGGCAGGGCAGGAGAGCACGCGCGGCTCGGACAGCAAATTCAGCCGCGTTTCGGGCTGGGCCATGACCAGGCGCGCCAGCGGCACCGCGCCGCGCAGCACGCGCTTTTCGTTGAGCAGGTAAATCTCGGTCACGCTCTCGGGATCGCCCTCAAAGCTGCGCAGCGCCTGCACGGCCTGGGCCACGGGCGCCTCCCACGGCACGGAAACGAAGTCGGTGGTCATGGCGCCGGCCGCCGAATTCTCCTCGAATTCGAGCAGCTCTTCGACTTCCTGCCGCTCCTCCGGCTCCATCTCTTCGAGAATGGCGTCGGAGCGATCCTCGGGCAGCTCAGCGAGAAGGTCGGCCGCCGCGCCGGGGTCCATCTCCTCGACAATGTCGGCGATGCGCTCCTCGTCGAGCTTTTCGAGCAGGGCCTTTTGCAGCTTGGGCTCGACCTCTTCCAGCGTCTCCGCGGCCACTTCTTCATCGAGCGAAGTAAAAATGGCCTCGCGCTCGGCGGGCGCCAAGTCTTCGAGGATGTCGGCCAGATCGGAGGGGTGAATCTCAGACAGGCGCTCGTGCTCGATGCGCAGTTTCACGCGTCGCGCCGGATCGGGCTCGATCACGTCCACGAATTGCCAGGGGATGGCGCGCGCGGCCAGTTTGCGCGATACCGCTTCCAGACGCGCGCGGGGCAAAACGCCTTTGAAGATGCGCCGGAAGGCTCCGCGCAGGCCCACTTCGACCTCGGCAACGCGCAGCAGGTGCGCCGCACCCTGGCCCAGCCACTCGAGATCGACGTCGTTGACGCGCACCACCTTGCGCCCGTGAATGTCGATGATCTGGCGGTCGACCAGGTCCTGCTGTAGGTAGAGGTAATTGCCTTCGTCCTTGAGCGGCGTAATGGCCTCGGTCGAGCGCAATTCAAGAGTTCCGGCGGGCGTTTCCATTACCTCCTGGGAGGGGACAATGGCCAGCCCGTCGCGGGTCTTGAGCACCAGGCCAGCTACACGGCCGGCTTCAGGTCCCGTGGCGACGGCAATATCGTTGAGCTTGCCGCGCACCTGGCCCTTGGAATCCGTCACCGGAATGCCCAGCAGCGCCGTCAGGCTCACGCGAGTTGTGTTGCGCGGCTCCATCGCTTTGAGTGTAGACCAGCGAGTTCGCAGTTCACAGTTCGTCGTTCAAAGTTTTCCGGCGCGGCGGCCGTCCGCCTCTTTACGGACCGGTCGGGGCTGGTCCCGCTTCCGGCGGGAGGTTGGTCGTGGGCGCCTCGTCCATCGAGGTTTGTCTTCTATTTCCCATGCGGCTATAGTTTGGAGTTACCGGCTTATCCAGGGGGCGAAACGCATTGAAGAAGCAGGTCTGTTCGATCGCCATTTTGCTGTTGCTTCCAGTCGTGACAGCCCGTTGCCAGTCAAGCAGCGTTCCGGGCGCGGAATGGATGCGGCTTTTGTCGCCGGAGCAGGCCGGCTGGCCGCCGAAGAAGCTCGAAGAGATTCACAGTTATGTGGAGGAGATTGGATCGACGTCGGCGATGATTGTGCAGCATGGCGTGGTGGTGGCTGCGTGGGGCGATGTCGCGCACCGGTCGAATCTGCATTCCTGCCGCAAGAGCCTGCTGAGCGCGCTTATCGGCATTGCGGTTGCGGAGGGCAAGATCCACCCAGAAGATACGCTCGACCAACTCGGCATCGACGATAAGAAGCCGTCGCTGACGGAGGAAGAGAAACAGGCGAAGGTGCGCTATCTGCTGGAAGCGCGATCCGGAGTCTATCATCCCACCGTCTACGAGACCAAGGGCATGGAGGAGCAGAAGCCGCCGCGTGGCTCTCATGCTCCCGGCAGCTTCTGGTACTACAACAACTGGGACTTCAATGCGCTCGGTTATATCTACGAGCAGGCGACCGGAGCGCGGATCTTCGATGCGTTTTACGGGGAGATTGCGCAGCCCATCGGCATGCAGGATTTTCGGCCGCGCGACGGGCAGTACATTAACGGGAGCGATACGCGTTTTCCAGCGTATGTCTTCAATATGAGCGCGCGCGATTTTGCCCGGTTCGGATTGCTCTACCTGCGCCATGGCAACTGGAATGGGGTCCAGGTGATTCCCGAGGATTGGGTTGCGGCCAGCACGCGGCCCTACTCGGATACCGAATCGGGCGGTTACGGGTATTTGTGGTGGACGGGCGACTCGGCAAGCGGCGCACGCCCTGAGATCGCATTCCCATCGGGCAGCTTCTGGGCGGAGGGTCATTTGGGGCAGTATGCGGTGGTGGTGCCGTCTCTCGACCTGGTGGTCGTGAACCGGGTAGACGGCGACGAGACCAAGCGTACGGTGGACAAGCGCGAGATGGCACACCTGGTCCGAATGGTCGTAGAGGCGGCGCCGAAGCAGTGAGCGGGGTGGCGGGGACAATGGGGCGAGAACTGCGTATGCGGAACAAGGGTTTTGCACCGCGCCGCCGCCCATGACCATTTTGCTTCATCAATATGGATTTGCCGAAGGGCGCAGCTTGACACACTCCCGCTTAGAACTTGAAACTGCGTGCAAGGTCTACCAATGCAGCGGCAGGCGGCTGGACGAGCGCCGGAACCAGACCGCGGACTTCGGCCATCTGAGGAAAAGGCGGAACATACTTCTGGTCAGCGCACCCCACAAAGGACGGCGGAGTTTCCAGCTCAACTCCACCATGGAAAGCGTAGCCGAGGTGGAGGCGGCGGCGGAACAGCTTGCCTCTGAGGCCGGGCTCGACGAAGACGAGCTCTTCCACGTAACCATGGCCGTGCGCGAGGCTGCCGTGAATGCGGTTCTGCACGGCAACGAATACGATCCTGCCAAGCACATCCAGGTGAGCCTGGAGAATACGGGCACTGAATTGGTATTTGTGATCGCCGACCAGGGCAAGGGCGTGAATCCGGAGACGCTGCCCGATCCATTGGCTCCGGAAAATCTTTTGCGGGGCACCGGCCGCGGCATCTTTCTCATCCGCTCCTTCATGGATGAGGTACACTTTCGACAACTGCACCCGGGAACCGAGTTGACGCTGGTAAAGCGCCTGTCGCAACCGTCCGAGACAACCTGAAGGCGTCCGAAACGGGGCGCGGGAGACCGATTCTGCCGCCCAGACTGGGCCCGGCGCGGACCTTTCCGCTTGCCGGCGCGCGGCGAAGTGTTATAACCGAAATACCGACAAGGAGGAATATCCGTGGCACTTACAATTGCTTCCCGTGGAGTGGACGGGGTTACCGTGCTCGACCTGAGCGGCCGCATCACCCTGGGCGAGGGCAGCGTGCAGTTGCGCGATGCGATTCGCGACCTGATCGGCAAGGGTCAGAAGAACATTCTGCTGAACCTTGGCGATGTGAACTACATCGATAGCTCGGGCCTGGGCGAGCTGGTGAGCGCATACACCACGGCCAAGAACCAGGGCGCCAGCCTGAAGCTGCTCAGCCTGACCAAGAAGGTCAAGGATGTGCTGCAGTTGACCAAGCTCTACACCGTGTTCGACATTTACGATGACGAGGCCTCGGCCATCGGCTCTTACAAGTAGGCTGCCTGCTCATGGCCATTTCGCACCCGCGGAGTGGCCTTTCTCTATCAACTGCCTGTCCGCACCTACGCACCCATGAGGCAGCCGGCCTTTTGCGCCGCGCGAGCCTTCACGGCCATCATCCTCCTGTACACTGGAGTGTTCAGGACCATGAAAAGCAAATATCCAATCGGGATTTTGGGCGCGACCGGTATGGTGGGGCAGCGCTTTATCCAGTTGCTGGAGAATCATCCGTGGTTCGAGGTTGCGTGGCTGGCGGCCAGTGACCGGTCAAGCGGGAAGAAGTTTGGCGAAGCGGCCAATTGGCGGCTCGGTACGCCGGTCCCGGAGCGCGTAGCGCGCATGACGGTTTCGGCGGCCGAGCCGAAAGACGCGCCGAAAATCATCTTTGCCAGCGTGGATGCGCCGATCGCACGGGAGATGGAGCCGAAGTTTGCCGCGGCCGGTTGCGCCGTGATCTCCAACTCCAGCGCCTTCCGCATGGCGGCCAATGTGCCGCTGGTTCTGCCCGAGGTGAACGCCGATCATGTGCAGATGATCGAAAATCAGCCGTGGCGCAAGGAGTCGGGCGGATTCATCGTGACCAATTCCAATTGCTCCGCCATGGGCCTGGTTCTTGCGCTCAAGCCCATGGAGGAGCGGTTCGGCATCGAGGAGATTTTTGTTACCACCATGCAGGCGGTGTCGGGAGCGGGCTACCCTGGTGTGGCGTCGATGGACATCTTCGACAACGTGGTTCCGTACATCGCCAGTGAAGAAGAAAAGATGGAGACCGAGACGCTGAAGCTGCTGGGCAGACTGGAAGGAAACACGGTGACGCCACTTGCGGCAAAGATGAGCGCGCACTGCAACCGCGTTCCCGTAGTCGATGGGCATACGGAGTGCGTTTCAATCAAGCTGGGCAACAAGCTGGGGCGTTCGGTGAGGCGGGAGGATATTCTCGCGGCATGGGCGGAGTTCCGTCCGTTGGCCGGGCTGGATCTGCCATTTGCGCCGGAGCAGCCCATCGAGTGGGCCGAACAGAACGATCGCCCGCAGCCGCGGCTGGATCGCAATCGCGGCAACGGCATGGCGGTGACGGTGGGGCGTCTGCGGTCATGCGGCGTGCTCGACTGGAAATTTACTTTGCTCTCGCACAACACAATTCGCGGCGCGGCGGGTGCAGCCATTCTGAATGCGGAACTGCTGGCCAGCCTGGGCAAGCTGGAGCCGGCGGCAGTGGCCATATCGCAGGTATAGATTGAGTGGCGCCCCGGGTTCGGCACAAAGACAAAACCGCGCCGAACCTGAGGCACCCGGCTGATAGCTTTCAGCCGATCTGGAATCTCGCATGAACGTGGTAGTGATGAAATTTGGCGGCACGTCGGTAGAGGATCCGGCGGCCATTGGGCGCACAGCGGCCCTCGTGGCGGGGCGCGTGGCGCAGGGTAAGAGCCCTGTTGTCGTGGTCAGCGCCATGGCCAAGGTGACGGATCAGTTGCTGCGCGCGGCCGAGGCGGCTGCACAGGGCGACCGCGCTGGAGCGCTGGCCATCAGCTCGCGGCTGCGCTCGCGCCATCGCGACACCGCGGCGGCGCTCATCAAAAACCATGCCGACCAGGTTGCGCTGGTTTCGCTTATCGATGAAAAGTTCGATTCCCTCGACGAGATTCTGCGGGGGCTGGCTGCCATCCTAGAGCTGACGCCCCGCATCTCCGACCTGATTGCGAGCTTCGGCGAGCGGCTATCTAGCCGTATCGTCACGGCTGCGTTCCGCGAGCAGGGCGTCGACGCCGCGCACGCGGATGCGTGCGAGATCATCGTCACCGATTCGCAGTTCCAGAAGGCCATTCCGCAGGACGACATTATCGACAAGAAAGCTCCGGAAAAGCTGTTGCCGCTGCTGGTCGAAGGCAAGGTTCCGGTGATGGGCGGATTTATCGCTTCGAACGAAGCAGGGTTGACAACCACGCTGGGCCGCGGCGGGTCGGACTTTACCGGCGCGCTGGTGGGCGGCGCGCTTACCGCCGAAGCCATTGAAATCTGGACCGACGTGGACGGCATTATGACCGCCGATCCACGAGTGTGCCCCGATGCGCTGCGCGTGAAGGTGATCAGCTTTGAAGAGGCGGCGGAGCTGGCGTATTTCGGCGCCAAGGTGCTGCACCCGGCCACCATTCTGCCGGCAGTGAAGAAAAATATTCCCGTGCTGGTGCTGAACAGTCGCAACGCGGCCTGCGAGGGCACGCGCATCGTCTCGCTGGCGCCGCATTGCAAGAGCCCGTTCAAATCCATCGCCGTCAAGAAAAAATTGAGCATCATCGACGTAGTGGCCAGCCGCATGTTGATGACGCACGGATACCTGCGACAGATTTTCGAAGTTTTCGACAAGCACAAGTGTCCGGTGGACATGGTTTCGACGAGCGAGGTTTCGGTTTCGCTGAGCGTGGACTCGAACAATCAGCTGCCGCTGATCGCCGCCGACCTGAGCAAGCTGGCGGACGTGAAGTACGAGGGCAAGAAGGCGCTGGTGTGCATGGTGGGCGAGGACATTCGGGGCCAGAGCGGGATTGCCGCGCAAGTCTTTAACGCCATTCGCCACGTGAACGTGCGCATGATCTCGCAGGGCGCGAGCGAAATCAACATGAGCTTCATGATCGAAGAGGACGACGCCGAGGAAGCGATACGCTCGCTGCACGCGGCGTTTTTCCAGGAGCCGGATGCGGCGGTGTTCGACGTGGAAGCGAGAAGTACAGTTCACAGTTCGTAGTTCACAGTCCGCAGCGGCCGCCCGGTCCGTGAGCTGCGAACTCAGAAATATGAACTGAAAGAGGCTGTGGCTATGTTGCTTCTTGTACTGGGCAAAGGGAAAACCGGCTCACTCGTTGCCGAAGTGGCGCGGGAGCGCGGACACGGCGTGCGTGCGCTCGATATTTTCGAGAACGAGCATGCCTCGGCGCTGACCGCGCCCAACCTGGCTTGCGTCGATGTGGTCGTCGATTTCACAGCGCCCGAAGCGGCTTGCGAAAACATGCGCGCGGTGCTTTCGCTGGGCGGGCGTATCGTGGTGGGCACCACGGGCTGGTACGCAAACCTGGCCGATATGCGCGCGCTGGCCATCAAGCGCAACGGCGGGCTGCTTTATGGCGCCAATTTTTCCATAGGCGTGCAGAAGCTTTTCCGTCTGGCCGCTGAGTTGGCCAGGCTTGAGGGCTATAAGTTTTCCATCGATGAAACGCACCACGCCTCGAAGGTCGATGCTCCCTCGGGAACGGCGATCACGCTGCGCGAAATAATCGAGAAAGAAAGGCCAGGCGTGGAGATTCCTGTCGAGTCACATCGCGTGGGCGACGCCAAGGGCGAGCACATTGTGCGCGCCGAGAGCGAGTACGATGTGCTGGAACTGCGCCACGACGCGCACTCGCGGCGCGGGTTTGCGCTGGGCGCGGTGCGCGGCGCGGAGTGGCTAGCCGGAAAAACCGGAGCGTGGGAGTTCCGGGAGATTTTCGAGCAGCTTTAAATAGGCGCCGCAGCGAGCAGACTGCAGGTCCCTGGCGTCGTCGAACATAAGCAACAACATGGGCAACTGCAGATCCTGGGACTCGGTCTGGCGCAAGAAGCGCGCCAAACGGAGTCGAAGGATAACAGTGGCAAGGCAGGGCGCCCCAAAACGATTCGCCTTAGGGAGCGCGGGACATTCCGTCGCTTCTGCGCCAGCGATTTCAGCCTTGAGGTGATTGATCCTCGGTGCGCTACTGGCCGAAGTGCGGCTTGCTGAGCTCGTCGAGATAATCGGGCTTGCCCTCTTCACGCACAAGGTGCGGATAGCGGTCGCCGCCGCGATACTGCACCGTTGCCGTGCGGTAATA
>JASHRF010000025.1 GCA_030037545.1 Acidobacteriaceae bacterium
GCAGCGCCACCATGCGCCGCGTGGCGATGCCCGGCGCTCCCCGCGTGGCGGGATAGGTCGCGCCCAGCGCCGCCTCGAACGACGCCCAGGCGATCGACTGCCCCAGCCGCATCAAGGGGTGACCCAGGTCCACAATCTGCTCCAGTGCCACCTCGAACATCGCACGCTGCGGAGGCTTCGGCTCGCTCTTCGGACCCATCGTCTTCCCCACTTGGTGCGGAAATTCCCAGCTCTACTGCGGAAATTCTACCCGCAACGTTCCCAACTTCTTCAGGATTTATGCGCCTTTTACCGGTTTTTCAGGATCGACTAGCGTAGTGCCGGAAGCTGGACCACGGCCAGTCTTCGGACTTTTCGACCAGGCCGCGCACCACGGGGTTGCGGTGCATGTAGCGCAGCTTTTCGATGCGCTTCTCGTGGTTGTGAACAAGGAAGTCGTAGCACCGGGCCTGCCAAAAGGGCCGCTCTGCGCGGCGCATGGAGAGCTTGAGCGCGTGAATCACGGCGGCAACATCGCCCTTCTGCGGTTCGCCGACGAGCAGATGGACATGTTCGGGCATGACGGCATATCCGGCGACCACGAACCGGTAACGCAGGCGCGTCCGCTCCAGCGCATCCAGGAAGAGATCGCGCGCCGCGGCTGAACCGAGGTACGGAAGACGGCGATAGCAGCTAAAGGTGAGGAAGTGGAAGTTCCCTGTGTGGTGGTATCGGACCAATCCTCGCGGCGTGGGACGAGGATACAACGGAAGGTCCTGAATGTTGTTGGTGGAGTTCGGTGATCTCCCAGGCTCCGGGGCTCATGGAGTCTCAGGACATCGACGGGGCTTGGTCGCGTTTGCAAAATGGTTATTTCCCCATTGGCGGTGGTTCGCCCGGAGCCGCCCGTTTTCACGCGATTTGGCGACGAGCGCGTTTTTCAGAATCGATCAGGATTTGGGCTCTGGCCTGTTGAGGTCGGTGGAATCCCCGGTCCCCAAGTGCGAGGGACCGGGGGCACCCTCATCTGTGGTTTAGAAACCTGGAAGGACCGGGGCCACCCTCCATTGGGGAATTCATAACGGCGGAGGGGAAATCCTCCTCTGAGGGGCAGCGTGAAGAACAACTCCTCTATTCTGCTCATCCTTGCCACGGAAGGAACTGCGCTCATTGTGAACGCGTCTCATGAGCCCTGCGGTCAGATTGCAAATCCAGACATCCTCAATGCTCCTGGGGCCAAATTGCGGCTTCTCAAAAAGATGCGGCCAGGCCCGTCTGCCTTGCCGGGCACGAAAACCGCTGCCGCAGATTCCGTTCACGATCCAGATCCGGTCCTGAGCAGCCCCCGACCCGCGGCTAATTGCGGAAACGGCTCTCGGATAGCTGCGCTCCTAATCGAGCGCTGGCGTTTCGGTACCGCAGATTCCTCTCGCTCGCCCCGTTCCCGCTTCTCCGGCCTCAATGTCTCCGAGCGCGTGCCGAAGAACCTGTTCCTGAACCTCGCCAATCGGCCCGGGGGCAATCACGGTCATGCCTCCGATCAGCCTGCTCAGTTCGACGTATGCCTGGCGGTTCACAAAAATGAAATCGAGCGGATACTCCGGCTTTCGCGCCCGCGCCTGCACCGCATCCGCATCGAGAATAAAACTGACGCCCGGCCGCGGAACCAGCTTCATTACCAGCCGGATGTAGGCGCGCATCAGCGGGTTGCGGAGATTAAGATTGGCCAGTTCATCGTAGATGTAACGATCGAAGATCACGAGATCCGAGCCCGAACGCAGCGCTTTCGCCACTGTCCACCTGGTTGAAACCGTATCCACCGCATACAGGAACAGGCGCACGCAGGCCATCTGCCAGGTGCGCACATTCTTGTCGCGCCGGTTGAGCGGCTTATCCGGGCTGCCCACGCCCTTGTCGCCTTTGAAAATCTTGTGTCCTGATGTTTCGCGCAACCCGGCGAGCCGCGCCACCTCATCCCAGAAGCGAATGATCCGTACTCGCATGCCTGCCTTTGCAGCGGCGGCGCGCAAGGCTTCGATCTGCGTGCCCTTCCCGGCTCCGTCGATTCCTGAGAAGCTTACCCATCGCGTTGCGTTGGTGTGTGTGCCTGCCTGCATGATTTCTCTCTGCAGATTCCGTTCCCCGGCTTTCACTCAATTTGGCCGGCTGGGGCTGGCATGCGAAAGAGCAACCACCGCTCCAACGGCAGCGGCCGCTCCCACCACTACCGCGACCTTGATGAAAATAGCGCGCACGCGGCGCTGCTTGGCTGGAGCAATTACCGCACCGGCGGGCCGCGATCCGGTTACGCCTGTCGTCTTTTCGTACGGCGCTACCGCGGTTCCCACCGGCTTGCTGGGGTTGGTGGGCTGCTGGCCCGTGCCCGATTGCGCAGCGCCGCTGGCGCCCTCGGGATCTGCGGATTGTGCCGGCAATGAATTCGAGGCCGAGGAAGCTGCGCTTTGTGTTTCCTGCCCGTTGGGCGGATTCAGCGGCGATGCAAACCCCTCGCCCGCTGGGAACGCCATGCAGAGAGCCAGACAGCAGGCAAGTTGTCTTTGCAGAAACGAACTGCTCATGGTTTTCCTCCGGACGAGCCTTCTCAAACCGGCCCGCACCCCGGGCTGCTTACGCCGCACGCGCGGGAGACTCATCCGCATTTGCCGGCGATGGAGTGAGGGTCATGGGAAGCATATTCGAGCCCTGGAAACTTTCGATTGCCTCTTCTGTCGTGGGAAAGAGCCTGAACAGACGATGTACGCCCATGGTTTCCAGCGCCAGCTTTGCCTGCGCGGGAATGCCGGCCAGCCTCACGTCGCCGTTCCGTTTCATGGCTTCTTCAAGACAGCACAAAAGCAGATGGAGAAACGAACCGTCGATCTGGCGCACGCACGTGCAGTCGAGCACTACGCTGGGACGAATGGTGTGCGCCATAGCCTCTGCCAGTTCGCGCACGAATGCTCTCGCTTCTGTCGCGGCGTCTGCCATGGGAGCTTGTCTTACGATCACTGCACGGGTTGGTAGGCTCATTCGGGGTTAACCTCAATTTGGAATTCTTGCCCTGCGCCTGTACTGCAAAATGTCAATAGCTTCACGGCGACTCCGGAGTCTGCAGGAGCCGCGCCAGCTCCGCCTCAGGATTGCGGCGCGCGTGGGTGAGCACGTTTCTTCCGTAGCGGAGAAGCGTGCCCAGATTGGTGTTGTACCAGCAGCACTCAGTCATGCGCGGCGAAAGTCCACACATGAAACGAAGCTTCTTGAGCATGTTGGGCGACGCCAGCATGGCCGCGGTGAGCCGATGGT
The DNA here is from genome assembly GCA_030037545.1 of Acidobacteriaceae bacterium. Classification (GTDB taxonomy): domain Bacteria; phylum Acidobacteriota; class Terriglobia; order Terriglobales; family Acidobacteriaceae; genus Telmatobacter. The sequence continues at coordinate 3,283 of JASHRF010000025.1, forward strand.
TCCCATCCAGGATGGTCAACGGCTCGTTTTCATTCACCCCGATGAGAATCACAGCGGCGAAATTCGGATCCTCCTGCACCAGCAGATCGCGCATGGCCGCAATCTTGGCCAGGAACGCGGGATCCATCGCGTACTGGCGGGTACGCATGCCTTCCGCGATCTTCGAAATTGAGAAATTGCCATCCGCCAGCTTGCGCCAATGCGCGCGTGGAAACACCCGGATGCTGCGCAGGTCCGCTTCGTTCACTTCCACCTCGTACCACTCCGTATCCTGCGGCAGTTCCTTCCATAAAGCCAAGTGGCGCAGAAACAGCAGGGCGCGGCGCATGGCATTCTCGCGCGTGTCCTCGAAGTTGGGCTTGAGCACAATGTCGCGCAGCGTCTCCTGGTAATCGTGAAATTCCGTGCAACGAAAATCGCTCTTCAGAAACTCCGCAATCGCTTCATCCTCGGCGATGCGTCGTATCCGCCGCACCGGCCGGCAACTGGCGCCCACCAGCAAGTCCTTGGGATCGGTAAGCGAAGCGATGAGAAATGGCAAGGCCACAAACACGAACAGCACCGCCATCAGAACCATCTGCACCAGGATGACCTCGCGCAACGTGGAGTGGAAGAGGCAGATTCCGCCGATCAGCACCGCGCTAAAGGCCAGTTGCACCCAGCTCGTATTCGCGATCTTGTACGACATCTCGAAAGTGATGATGACCGCGCTCAGGCAATAAATCACTATCATGGCCGCATACAGCGACAGAAGGTAGGAAAGATCGTACTTGCCGGCAATCTCGAAGCCGGAGCCGAACAGCTTGGTCCATACCCAAGGCGGAGCAGCGCACAGCGCCAGGGCCAGCCCCGCGCCGCTGCCCAGCACCAGCAACAGCGAAGTGGCAATCACCCGCAAGTCTTTTCGTTCCTCTTCGCTGGTGCCCGCCACTAGCGGAAAAGTGGTATTCACCACGGCCGAGGACATGGTGAAGATTACGCGACCCACCATGGCCACGGCTGCGTAAAGCCCGGCTTTGTGGGCTGGGAAAAAATGATTCACCAGCACGATACCGCAATTGCCAATCAACATCTGGCCGGAATAGAACACCACGGCCTGCGAGGTCTCGCGGTAGGCATAGCGAAAGTTCAACGGATTGCGCGCGCGGCCCGCCAGCTTGGGAGGGATGGCGAGATAGGCAGCCGCGGTGGCCGCGGCATTGGCCATGATCACGCCGCGTACCCCGTAACCCGCCAGGATCAGGCCATACGAGCCTACCAGCCGTACCGTGCCTTCGAGGATCAGGTTGAAAGCCAGTCTGCGAAAGCCGTAGGAGCCCTGGATGTATCCGCGCCGCGGCCCCAGCGGCACGTAGAATGCCGCGCCCATGGCCAGTATCCCCACCAGCATCGGATCGGGAAGATTCAGATAATCGGAAATGGGGCCACGAAACACTGCCAGCAGGAGCGCAATCAGTATGCCCAGCCCCCACGCCGTGCGATGAAAAGTGCGATAAACCGCGGCTTTTCCTTCCGGCGTTCCCTGTTGCGCCACCACCTTGCTGGAAACGATCTGCAAGGAAAGCATGACCGCGGAGAGCAGCGTGAGGAGCGTGTACACCACCGTCGCCTGCCCGAATCCCTGCGGTCCCAGAAACCGGGCGACGACGACGTTGTAAACCAGGTTGGTTCCGATGGTCATGCCCGAGCCAGAAAGCAAAATCATGCTTCCGGAGACAATGCGAGCGGGTAAGGTTCTCGGCTTTTGAATCAGACCGTGTACCACGCTCTTCACGCTCCAGGCTCAGCAAGACAATAAGGGACTTGGTTATTCAAAAGGCGCAGCGGTCCAGCAGCGGCAAATTATTCCGATGCCGAAATTTACCTTCAGGCTGCTCAACGGGCCGGTTCTGCGCTCGCCCGACAAATACCTGCCGACAAACCCGCGCCACTGTCTGTGCTTCTAACTGAATGAGCATGCTCCAATACGCAAGCAATGCCCTTCTCTGTTTTCTTCTTTTGGCGCGCGGCTGTTCCGGCTCCGTGCAAAACACTCATTTGGTTCACCGCGCCACGGGCAGCTCGCCAGAGGTGATTGCCGTGTACGAGGGGTGGTTTGGCCACCCGCGGCACATTCCGGTCTCCGCAGTCGGCTACTCGTCGCACGACCCGGCCGTAATTCGCGAACAGATCAAGCACGCGCAATCCATGGGCATCTCGGCTTTTGTTGAGGATTGGTACGGAGATCGCGAGCCGTTCATCGACAAAAGCTACGAGCTGATGCAGGATCTTGCCGCCAAAAACAATTTCCATGTAGCCATGATGTACGACGAAACGGAGCAGGAGGACGGAGCGACCGACGAAGCCATCGCGGACTTCACCATGTTCCACGACGTCTACTTGTCGCCGAAATCGCCCGGCCACCAAGCCTACCTGACTTACGAGGGCCGGCCCGTCATCTTCATTTTCCCCACGGGACGGCATACCGACTGGACCAAGGTGCGCGCCCTGGTGAACACCTGGAAGCCAGCTCCCCTCCTGATCTATGAGAACCTTCCCGGCCCCTATGCAAGCGCTTTCGACGGCTACTACGCCTGGATCAATCCCGGCGACAAGGGCTGGGCGGGCGACGGCAGCAACTGGGGACAATCGTATCTCGAAAACTTTTACGGCACCATGAAGACCAAATATGCCGACAAGATCATCGTGGGCGGCGCCTGGGCGGAGTTCAATGACGCCAAGGCCTCGTGGGGACTCAATCGCCACATCTCCGCGCGTTGCGGCCAAACGTATTCTGACACCTTCAACTTCTGGCGCCGATACGTTCCGGCTGACGATCCAATTCCATTCGTGATGATCGAGACCTGGAACGACTACGAGGAAGGTTCGGCGATCGAACGCGGCATTCCCACTTGCGGCCCCACGAACCAGCCGCTTTCTACCGCAGCCAGCGCGGCCGAGCCCGCGATGGCGCACAAGTAGCGCAATCAGCAGCTAGTGGCGCAGGGTGAAAGGCGGTCCCTCGTGGCTAAACAGGCTGCGGAAAAAGGGCCGTGCCTTTTCAGGTCCCGGCCCACAGTAACTGTGAAAGCGCCGTAGCAGCCGCGCAGAAGCAATCACTCTCCGGCTGCTGCCGCAGGACCTTGGCATTTACGCGGCCTTGATTCCCTTTTCCGATCGCACCGGATACGTCCCGTTTGGACGGGCGACGACGCTGAGCGGGCTGGCCATCTGCACCGGCGCGCGATGAACGTGAGTAATCAGGGAGAGTGGCCGGTTGCGCACCTCGTCGTACACGCGCCCTATGTACTCGCCCAGCACGCCTATGGAGAGCAGCAGCAAGCTGCCGATAAAGAAAACCGCGCCTGTCACGCCCAGGGCAACGGAGGTCACAGGGTCTCTGGAGGTCAGCATCCCCAACTCCAGGATTGCAGCCATGCAGCTCGAGAAGCCAAAAAAAGCGAAGCTCAGCCGCAGCGGCTTGTAACTGAAACTGGTGATGGCGTCCATGGCGTACTTAATGCGGCTCAGGAACGATAGCTTACCGTCCCCGGCGAGACGATCCTGGCGGTCGTAGTACACGATCGAGTTGCGATACCCAACCCATGCGCGCAGACCAGGCAGATAGCGACTCTTTTCCTGCATGGCGAGGATCGAATCCACCGCCTTGCGATCCATCAGGCCGAAAATGCCGGCATTGAGCGGAATAGGATAATCGGACAGCGTGCCCAGCACCCGGTAGAACAACGGAAAGAGGAACGCCAGCAATTTGCGGCTCTCCTGGCGGCTGCGGCGCACGCCCACAACCACCTCCGCGCCATCGCGCCAGGCGTCGATCAGCTCGGGCAGCACCTCGGGCGGATCCTGAAAATCTCCGTCCATCAGGACGACTGCGCGCCCACGCGCCGTTTGCAATCCGGCCGAAATCGCGCCCATGTGGCCCCAGTTGCGCGAAAGCTCCACCACCACCACGTGAGAATCTACGCTTTGCAGGCTTTTCAGTAACTCCAGAGAAGAATCCGTGGATCCGTCGTTTACATACACTACTTCCCAGTCGTCGACTACCCCCGTCAACGCTCCGGCAACCGCCTCATGAAAACGGACAATGAGTTCTTCTTCGTTATAAATGGGTACCACCACTGAAACCATAGACAGCTCCTGGATTTCCAATTTGATAAGCTTTTCATTGCTCGTCCTCTAACCGTTCCGCTCTATGCGGCCCTCCAGTTCGATGCGCGCTCGGGCTTATTCGGCCTGCAGGACGCGCACCCGCCAACGCACCTCGGCGGGAGTAAGCAGCACAATATAGCGGGCGTGCACTGGTTCGGTGGACACCGATTTACCCTGATCGAAAACCTGTACATCGTAGTCCACGTTGTCGATGAGTTCGATCGACAATCCCTCCGGCGAATAAAAGACAATCTGCAGGTCGTGCGCGCGGGCTTCATACCGGGTATCAATCCCCGCCGCCTCCTGTTCGTGAATCGTTTCCGAGAGCTTGTCTTTGGCCGTTCCCGTAAAATCCGCGTTCAACAGGCCGGGCTGGTTCTGTTCGAGCGCCGCGCACATAGTTTGCCACGATTCCAGATAGTCGCGAATGGCTGCCTGTTCCGTCTGCTCGGCCAATGCGCGCGGACCGCTGAGATGCGCCGGCTCCACGCGCACCGTGGCCTGTCCCGCGCCTACACCGGCTTGCCCGGCCGCCATGCCTGCGCCCGCGCTTACCGCTGCACTTAACAAAACCCCGAAAATGAGCCGTGGTTGCGCCATGACTACCGTTCCCACCGAATCTGGTTTCCCATCACCACTCCGCTGGCCACTGAGATCAGCGCTCCGGGATGCGCCGGCATCTCCACCGCGGCGATGCCGCGCTTGATCGGCACGTCCACGGTCGACTGCGAATTTCCATAGGCCTCAGTGAAGGTGACGACGGTTCCGTCCGGCACCGCGTTGCCGCTGCAGTCGCGCACCGGCGCCGTCGCCAGTTTTACCTCGCTGCCCGCTGGGCTGGCCGTCATCTGCAGTCCGCATGGGTCACCCGGTACCTGTTCCACGACCCGCATGCTCGTCACTGAACCGATGCGCGCCACGAATTTATCGTTGCCCTGGTGGGCCGTCGAGTTCATCTCCGTCCACGCCGCGCCATTGCGCGTAATCACCGTGCGCGTCTGCTCGGGCTGCGCCGGGCTCGACAGTTCGAAATTCACCGGCTCTGGCGCGGTAATCAGGTTCTGGTACGCATCAAACACATACACCGCGCCAGTGATCCCGTCGCTTAACCCCACCGGAAGCCGCGAAGGCTTGGCCAGAAAACTTAGAGCGGCAGGCTGCGCCGCCGGTGTCACGGTGAGGGCTTGTGTCTCGCTGGGCCCATTGCCGGTAAGAATCACCAGGTATTGTCCGGCATTGTGCAGTGATCCCGCGCTAATGAACGCCGCGCCGCCCCCCTGCACATCGCGTTTGATCACCTGCCCGGGGCCTACGATGTACAGCGTGCCTGCGCCGCTTCCGCTGGTCTGAATTGAAAATGCGCTGCCGGCCGCGATCGAAGACGGCAGCGTTAGCCCGCTGCTCTGCGCCATGGCCGCCTGGCCGGCGGCAAGCGAAACCAAAACCATGGCCGCACAGCACATCATGGCGCTCAGCCCCGTCACTGCTCGCCTCTTTCACTGTACGTGGCCACCACAGTGCGCTCGCTCGAGATATCCCGCGCCAGATCCTCGGGAATGTGAATATCGAAAGCTTCCGGCGTCTGCGGCAGCAACGCGCGATCGAGATATTCGCCGGCGACCCACACCACCTGCCCGCTCTTGTCGTAGAACGTGCCCAGAACGTGAGCCACATTCACCACTTGCCCGCTCTGATTGATCACTTGCCCGGTCAGCGACGGGTCGGGCACCGGATTCAGGTGTTCATTGTCAATGGCAATCACCGGATCCGCCGACGCCGGCACCAGCGTGGAAAACGGCGTCATGCGGATGCTTTTTACGTCCGACAACTGCGCGTTGGGAAAAATGATGAAGAATGGCGTCACCTGCTTGGGCAGAAGAATGTGCGAAATCTTGTCGAAGCTTCCCGCGCTCGCGATGGGGTGTTGCTCCTTGTCGAGCAGCGTCGCGTTCACCGATACGTAGGCGGGCACAATATCCTCGTTGAGCAGCTCGCCCAGGATCACCACGCCTTCCGCGCGCTGCACCGGGTGCATGTCCACGATGCGCACATGCGGCGCTTCCACATTCTGCTCGCCCCAATCGTCGCCCGCGCCGGGATAGATCACGTCCCAGCGCAGGTAGTTCACCGGAATCACCTGCGGCGGAACGTCGGGCTTCTTCGCAACCGGCCAGTCGACGTCCCAGTGATCGCCGTCGCGTACCACGTGCAGGTCGCGCGTGCTGACGGATGTTCCCACCACCGTGGACCAATACAAAACCAGACGCATCTCGGCGTCATTGGCGGTAGCATGCAGCGGTCGTACCTGGAAGTGATCGAGCGTGGCATAGGTGCGCAGGCTCAGGTAGTAGCCGGTCAGGTCGTTCTGGAAATTCTGTTCGGTGAATTCCGCCTTATTTGCGAGGCTGCCATACGCGCGGCCCCACTCGCGCATACCGATCTCCGCAGCCAGATCCCGCACCGCCAGCTCCGGCGTGGACGACGAAGGCACCAACCCCTGGCCGCCGGCGTAGGCCAGCGCCGTTGACGACGGGTCTAGGGTCCCAATCACGATCAGCGCCACTGTGACGGCGCCCAGAATCACGGCCAGCAGGCGTCCGCTCTTGTTCACGAGACCATCCTCCCGGGCACCAGATTCTCATCCACCGGATACTCCTGCGCAGCTTCCTGGCGCTTCTTTTCCGGAATCAGTAACACCAGAATGGCCAGAATGCTGCTTCCGAACGGGCAAATTCCCCACATGATTCCCTGCCAGCGCGGCGGTATCTGCGGAGCATTCAGGGGTGTAGCCGGCGGCACGCCGTCCTTGCTCCACACTGCCACTGTGTTGTCGTCCAGGCTGTCCACCTGGCGCCATCCGGCAAATGCCAGCAGCGGATTGTAAGAAGGATCGTGCACGAACACCCACTTCAATCCGTAATGGTCGGCATCCGTGAGCATGGCGCGCAATGCGTCGAGCCCGGGCTTATTAAAGAACTTGGAATTGGTCAGCGCTCCGCCGCCATAGCGCGTCAGTTCCGGCAACATGCGCCCCGAATTCCACTCTCCGTCTACGCTGTCCGCGTCCGTCAGCCGGGCCAAATGCGAAATCTGGTTTCCAAATCCCAGCGTCACGTACCGGTACTGATCGTGGCCGTCGCGGTTCAGCCATGCCGCCACCGATTTCACGTCGAGGCCCTCCGCTCCGCCTTCCGGGGACAAGTACGTTGACCAGGCCACTGCGAATCCGCAGGTAAACGCCGCAGCTACGCTCAACCCCACGATCGCGCGAGTGCGATAGCGCGCCACCAGTTCCGAAGCCAGCAGCCCGATGAATGGCAATGCCAGCAGCGCGGCCCAGTAGCTGAAGCGCTCCATGGTGAGCACTTCGAAGGCGCGTCCCAGCAGGATGGGACCCACCGGTGTGGTGCCGCCCAGTCCGAGAAGAAACGCTACCCAGAAGCCAAATAGCAAAGGCCGTAACCGCGGCGTGGTCGATCCGCGCCAGAAGATGAATGGCAGCGCCAGAATCATGGCGCCGTAGGGAACGATGAAGTAATTCAGGCCCCACTGGGGGCTGAGGATGTAGTTGGCGCGGCTGGGGTGTGGAATGGGCGTCTGGGTGACTGGGTAATGAATCAGCGCAATCCAGAAGGGCAGCAGCGCCACCGCAATCGCCGCTGCCGTGACCACCGTGATCGCCAACGCTCGAGCCACAAACGCCGGCGGAGCCACTCGTTCGCCCTCGCTGCGATCAAAGTACGCCAGCGCCAGCACCGGCAGCGCGAAGAAGAACGACCCGAACAGCAGCGTCGCGTGGTGAGCCGTGGCGGCGGCGGTAAACAGCACGGCGGCCTTGAGAAACGAGCGCCCTTTCCCGTGCCGCACCCACTCATACAGGAACGGAAGCGCATTGAGATAAATGGGAGCGGCACAAGTCGTTCCTAACTGACCGGCGGAGTAAACCAGAAAACTCTCTGCGCCCACAAAAACCGTGGCCAGGGCCGCGTAGGATGCCGCTCGCGGGCTCACCCACAGCTTGGCAAACCGGTAAACGCCCACGACAAGCAGCAGAATGGCCGCGAACTGCACCGCCATGTACGCCATCTCCAAACCGAAAATCGGCGACAGTGCGGCCACCCATTGCTGGGGAAGAGGCGGATACGTGGTTTGCGAAAATCCTGCATACCACTTGGGGTTCCACGGGTCGAACCAGTGGTGCAGGTAATGCGAGGCAAAGAAAATATGAAAATTGGTGTCGTACGACTTCAAAGGCAGCTTCATCAGCATCAGCGGCAGATTGACCGCCGTAGCCAGAAGCAAACTGAGGCTGATCGGTATGGGCCTTTGCGACGCTTCGATCGACTCCGTTTTCTGCACAATCGCCTCTCTACGCAGGATGGAAAGCTCAGATTCGCTCAAATGGGGATCGCTCTTGCAGCGCCGGTCGTCCTTCAGTCACTGCGGGGATGAGAAGTATGTGAAAATTCCGTACCCTTGCTTCGATTAGGAAATAGGCCGTTGCGGTTGCTTTTCTCGCCGTCTGCGTAGGGCGCAAGTTGGCTGCATATGGTCACTTCGCTGCTGCCTCACCGCTTGCGGGCCGTTCAGAGCCAACATTCGGTCAGCAGTTGGAATCCAACTCATCAACGTGAAGTCGCGGTTGGTGACCCGTTTTGACCGTTAGTCCTAGATTCCTGACAACTACACTTCTTCTCGTCTCGGTGGGACTCGCCTGCGCCGCCCATGCGCAGGTTTACCAGCTCGGGCAGGACACGAATGCGCAAAGTGCCCAGGCCAAGCCCTCCAAAAAGTCATCCGCGTCCGCCCAGGAAGATCAGTCTCTGGGCTGGGGCTCGAACATCCAGAACGCGCGCCTGGCCCGCGCTGCGCAATTGGCCATTCTCCACGGCGACAAGGCCCAGGCCGTGGACTACGCGCAACGGGCCGCGCAATCTGCGCCTAACGACCCGCAACTGTGGTTCCTGCTTGGTTATGCGGCGCGCCTCGACCAGCGTTACCAGCTCTCGCTCGACGCCTACAATCACGGTTTGCGCATTGCTCCCGGCTCACTCGAGGGCCAGTCCGGCGTGGCGCAGGACTATAGCCTGATGGGCCGCACCAACGAAGCCGAGCAACTCCTTGCCAAGGTCATCGCCGCCGATCCGCAGCGCCGCAACGACGTCCAGTTAATGGGCGAGATCTATTTGCGCACCCGCGAATACAAAGACGCCATCGACTGGCTGACCAAGGCGGAACACCTGCGCCCCGATGCGCGTTCCGAGCTGCTGCTGGCAATTTCCTACCAGCATCTGAACCAGATGGACAAGGCCAGCCAGTATCTTGAGATGGCCAAACATCGCGCTCCCAACAATCCCGACGTGCAGCGCTCGCTGGCCGGCTACTACCGAGAAGTAGGCAACTACCCGGATGCCATTGCCGCGCTGAAATCCATTCGCAACCCCAATCCCGACGTGATCGGGGAGCTGGCCTACACCTATCAGCTCGATGGTAAGCTCAACGAAGCCGCGCAGTTCTATTCCCAGGCGGCCAACGAATTGGTCAAGGAGCTGGGTCCGCAGCTCTCCGCCGCGCAGGCGGAGGTTGCCGCGGGCTCCATTCCCGACGCGGAATTCTTTTTGAAGCGCGCCCAGGGCATCGACGCAGATGCCTATCGGCTACATGCCATTCGCGGCCAGATCGCGCAGTTAGAAGATCGAAACGAAGACGCGGCGAAGGAGTACCAGACAGCCATTGCGCACCTTCCCGCCAATCCTGCCGAAGGCCCTCTCTACGGTATTCAGTTACACATGGACCTGGTCGCGCTCGATCGCGCGCTTGGCGACGATAGCGGTGCGCAGCAGCAGCTCGAAATTGCGCAGAATGCGATCAAGAACGTCGACGGGGCGGGACCGGACCGCGAGCAGTATCTGCGCCTGCGCGCTCTCATCAAGCTTAATGCCGGCGACGCCGATGGCGCTCTGGCCGACATCAAGGCAGCAATCGCCGATAACCCCTCCGATCGCAATAACCTTCAGCTCAACGGCGATATTCTCATGAAGCTGAGCCGGACCGAAGATGCTATCGCCGTGTACAAAACGATCCTGAAGCAGGACGCCAACAACCGCTTCGCGCTTACTTCCCTGGGTTACGCCGAACGCGACGCGGGACGCGATCAGGAAGCGGAGAAATACTTTGAGCGCCTCGCGCAGGTTGACCCAAAGCTCTATGTGCCCTATCTGGCCCTCGGCGATCTCTACACCGCGCGCAAGCAATACGCCAAGGCTCAGGCCGCGTACAGCAAGGGCCGGGAACGTGCGCCGCATAATGCGCTCCTTGTGGCCGGAGGCATAAACGCGGCTGTCGAAGCCCACGACCTGAAGCTCGCTGCGGTATGGATGGCGCGTGTCGAGCCGGACATGAACCGCGAGCCGCAGGTGCTGCGCGAGGAGGAGCGTTACTTCAGCTTCAAAGGCGATTACCGGCAATCCGCCAATATCGGCGAGCAGGCCATCAAGGTTCTGCCCCGCGACCGTGACGTGGTGGTCTATCTCGGATACGACTATCTCTTTCTTCAGAAATACGACGACTTGCTGGCCTTGACTTCAAGATACATGAACGCCCTGCCCAAAGAGCCGGACATTCCGTTGCTGGCCGGCTACGTGTATAAGCACAATGGGCGAAACGAACAAGCCGAGCAGGCCTTCAGTGAAGCCATCAAGCGCGATCCAGATAATGTCACAACCGCATACGTCAATCGCGGTTACGTGCTCAACGACCTTCACGAACCGGAGAGCGCGGCAGCGGATTTCGAAACTGCCATCAAAATGGAGCCCAAAGATGGCCAGGCGCATCTCGGCCTCGCCTACTCCAGCCTCGATCTGCACAAGGATTCCCGGGCCCTGCACGAGGCATCGGCCGCCGAAAAAAGCATGGGCGATATCCGCGACGTGCACGTGATTCGCGCCACGGCTTACGGCAACGAGGGCCTGGAGGCCAAAGCGGCCACCGAGTATCGCGCCGCGCTCAAGTTCACGCCCGACGACGGAAAGCTTCGCCTGGGTCTGGGAAATGCGCTGCTCTCCTTGCGGCGCTATCATGCCGCCATTGACGAACTCGACTTGGCGGCGCAATACGCGCCGGACGATCCCGGGCCCTACGCGCTGTTGGCGCGTTGTTACGCCCGTCTGCAGGACCGCGCTCAGACCCTTCGCTTCGCCGAGCTTGCCGAAACGCATGCGCAATCCCTATCCGGACCGGAACAGAGCCTGGTCTTCGTGGATACCGGAGAGGCATTTAGCGAGTTGGGCGACCAGAGCGCCGCCATGGACCGTTTCCGCAAGGCGCTCGACGTTAAGGGCAGCGATCGCGTGGGCGTGCGCCTGGCCATCGCGCAGCTCATGGCGCAGCAGGGTCGCCCCGACGACGCCGAGCGGCAGATTGCGTTGGCATTAATGGAGGCCGAGGCCGGCGACACCGCCCCGCCTAATGGAATGCAGTACGTTGCCGCGGCCGACGTCTTCCGCACCTTGCACGACTACCAGCTATCGCAGAACTATCTGGAGCGCGCCAAAAACGCCGGCGCGCCCGACGCCGACGTGCGCATCGGCATGGCCAATAACTATCTTGCTCTGGGCGACACCGGGCGGGCGCAGGCCGAACTCGCCGCGGTGTCAGCTACCGCCGACGGCGACCCGAGTTACCAGTTCCTTATAGCCGAGGCAAATGTTTATCGCCAGGAACACGAAAACCCCCAGGCTTTGACATCGTTTGCTCAAGCGACCAACGCCGCGGGAGACGACCAGGCCGCCGAGCAGGATTTGCTCGAGACTGGCGCCGACGAAGGCCTGCGCATTAATCCAAACGTGAGCCTGCTTTCCGACTACTCCGTCGAGCCTATCTACGAAGATACAACCGTCTATGTTCTCGACTCCAAGCTCGATGCCTCGTTCGCGGTGCCCAGTTACGATACCGCCCTGCTTCCGCCGCCGCGTTCTTCCATCCAGAATCAATGGACTGACGCGTTCCATCTTCATCTGCCTTATCTGCCCACGCCCACCGGCTTCTTCCAGATTCGCAACGCCCGCGGCCTCATCTCCGCCCCCAGCTCCTACTGCGGACCCGGCTCGACCTCTGCGAGCATCTGCACGCTTATCGTCAATCGCGATACCACGGACTACAACCTGAACTTCGGCTTGAATCCAACCCTGCATATGGGGCGTAATATGCTGGCCTTCAACGGCGGCATTCAGGGAACCATCCGGCGCGACGCGTTGCAGCCGGTGCAAATGAACCAGAACCTGCTTCGCCTCTTCCTCTATGGATCCACGAATTCGCTCCTCAATGCCGTTTCCGTAAGCGGTTACGTCATCCGCGAAAGCGGCCCATTCACCGAGAGCAATCTGCACTCTCGTGCTTTGACCGGCGAGCTCGACTTTCGCATCGGAACACCGTGGGGAAAAACCGCTCTGATTACCGGTTGGGGCGCCAGCGATGACCTCTTCACGCCGCGAACGTACCAGGCTTATTTCACATCCTCTTATCTTGGCTTCGATCATCGCTTTTCAGAGCACGTCGACCTCCGCGCGCTCGCCGAAGACGTGCGCGCTTGGCGCATCGTAGGGCAGAATTCAGCTATTGCCCAGGACCTGCGCCCCGCGGCCACCTTCGAATTCTCACCCAAACGGAACTGGGATGTGTTAATTAACAGCGCCTATTCCAATACCCGGGGCTTTCACGTTTACGACGCCGTTCAAAATGGAGCCTCGGTCTCTTACTCCCTTCCCTTCCGTCGCAGGTTCAGCGATGAATCGGGGCCCCTTACCCTCGCCTATCCTATTCGATTTTCAGGGGGTGTGCAGGATGAGACCTTCTACAATTTCGCTGGCGGGCAACAGCAGCTACGGCCTTACATCGAAATAAGTATCTTTTGAACGCGGCGAGCGAGGCCAATGAGAATCTGCTTAGTTGCAACCTTCCCACCCAGCGGACGCCAGTTAAACGAGTATGCATTCCACATCGCCCGCGAGCTGCGCAACTGCCCGGACATCGAGCTCTATATCCTCGCCGACCAGTTGAGAGCCTACGAGTTCGCCACCGACCAGCACGGAAACCCCATTCGCGCCGATCAGCAACCGGAACTGCCCGGGTTCAATGTAATTCGCTGCTGGGAATTTGGCAGCGTGAGCACTCCCCTTCGCTTGCTGAGGACCATTCAAAAGCTCAAGCCCGATGTGGTCTGGTATAACCTCGTCTTCTCAAGCTTCGCCACGCCCGAAAATCCGATAGCGGCATTTGCCGGCCTCTCTGCGCCGGCGCTCACTCGCGCCGCCGGCTTCTACACCCACATCACGCTTCACCACATCATTGAGCACGTCGACTTTGCCGCGGCGGGCATTCGCCGCGAACGCCTGTTTCGCATCGGCACCGAGCTCGCCACGCGCGCCTTGTTGCGGGCCAATTCCGTCTCCGTCCTGCTCCCTCACTATCACCGCACGCTGCTTACCAAGTACCGCGCCCAAAATGTGCTCCTGGGCACGCATGGCACTTTCGCGACCATCCCAAACCCTCCCGATTTCTCCAGGCGCGGCAATCCCGGCCAGCGCATTCTCGCCATCGGTCATTGGGGAACTTACAAGCGCCTCGAAACATTGATGAAGGCCTTTCCGCTGGTGCTTGCCAAGGCCCCGCATGCGCGCCTGGTGATTGCCGGCGCCAATCATCATACCCGTGCCGGCTACTGGGAATCCGTGCGTGCGGCGCAACCCTCCCATCTTCCTATCGAGTTTCGCGGCTATGTTCCTGAGGAAGAGATTCCCGACCTGTATCGCACCGCCTCCGTGGTCGTCATGCCCTATGACTCGGCAACCGGCTCCAGCGGTCCTGCGCACCAGGCCTGTGAATACGGAGTTCCCATTGTGTGCGCCGATATTCCGGATTTCCGCGAGATGGCGGCCGAAGAAGATATGGCCATCCTCTTTCATAAAGTCGGCGATGCTCAGGATCTTGCCCAACAGCTTAGCTCCATCCTGCAATCGCCCCAACTCGAGCGCAGCATGGCGGAACACAACTTTGCAGCCGGCGTGGAAATGACTTTGGGCAATGTGGTCAGCAAATATCTCCGCTGGTTTGAGTTGCAGCGCTGCAAGAAAGCAATTCAAACTTCGCGTGACCATGCTGCCGCAATCGCATTTGCCGGAGGTAACGGCGCACCCGGAATAGCGCTCCCGCCCTGGAGCATTTCCGAGCCGCTTTTTCTTGGTTCTGCGCAAGATCAGGTCGCGCCGGTTATCAGAGTTTCGCCTGAGTTTGCCGCGCTCGATGACTTCTCCGACCCATTGACCCTTCAACCGCCCGAGACTTCCGAAACTGCGGATTAGCGCTTGGCGTCTTATTGAAACCACTCGAAAGTGATGGCGCCACTTAAGCCATGCGGATGCATCCACTTCTTCATTTGGTTCTCGCCAATTTCGACTAACACCATCGACAACCGTATCGCCACCATGACCGGGGGGATAATCCAGGGACTGACCAAAGATCCCGGCGACCAGGACCATCTGAGCCAGCTCGACATCAACAATATCTTCGAGGAACTCGACAGGCCAATGTATCGTGGAAAATTTACTATACCGTGACCGAAGGCTATTGCCTTGACTACGATGACTGCCCGGCGGCTGGAGATTCGCGTTACCCTGCTACCACCTTTGAAGAGTTGACTTACTCGTTCCAGTATCTGAGCGGCAAGAACTCCTCGGGAGGGTGCACGCCGCCCAAGCAGCCATCGAGCGTAGTGGGCGATTCCACTAACTCGTTCTGCATCGACCCCACGTATATTGCGCCCATCTCGCAGTATTTCGCCGATTTGACCAATGGAATCTTACCGAGCTTTGTGTTTATCGAACTGGGATATGGCGAGAACGACGAGCATCCGGGCTCAGGCAACAACATCCTCAACGGCCAGGTCGACGTGCCGCCGAATGGCGCCCCCACCATCCATTGCGATTTGTCTTCCGGCGATCCGGGCACCAACCCCGACGATGCAGCGGCGGAACAGGGATTTGCCGCGCAGCTCGGCTTCCGCGTACCCAACATGATCATTCCGCCGTTCACGATCGCGCATTATGCCGGCCACAACCCAATGGATCACACCGCGATCATCAAGTTTGTTGAGAACCGTTTCATCGGCAGCTCCGCGCACTTGACTGCGCGTGACGCGGCGCAACCGAATCTGCTCGACTTTTTCGATTTCACCGATGTCCCCTGGGCCACACCGCCCGCGCCGGTCGCCGACGAGTCGCTGGGCGTCAACACCTGCACGCCCGCGAGCATGGGGCCATGACGGAGGCCGGAAAGACGCAAATAGAAGGCGCCGGGCGGGTTCTAAGCTTCGCAGGCTCAGGAATAATTCGAGCGTGGTGTCTTCCTCCCGGCCTTCAGTTTGCATCCAAGAGAGGGAGACAGGCGTGTGTCCAGAGATATGCCTTTTCATCCCATCCCGCAGCGACGTTCGGCCCGATTCTTTTCCACTGCGATCTTGGCGTTGACGTGCTGCAGCCCCGCCTACCCGCAAGCCCAGCAGGAGCAATCCAGTTTGGCTGCCGCGATGCACGATCCCACCACGCCTGAAGTGCAGCCGCCCCTCGATATCGATCGCGACCCCGTTCCTTCGATCGATCCCGTGGAGACCCAGGTGGCCAAGCCTTCGGCCACCACCCCTGCAAACCCGCTCCAAGCCCAAAAAGGCCAAAACGGCATTTACATCCTACACGCCAATGTCGATGAGGTCTTGCTCAACTGCGCGGTAATCGATAGCAAAGGCCACACGGTGACCGGCCTGACGCAAAAGGACTTCCGGATCTGGGAAGACGGCATTCCGCAGACCATCAATGCGTTCCAGCATCAGGATCAGGCCGTGTCCATGGGGCTTTTAATCGACAATTCCGGCTCCATGCGCGACAAGCGCGCTGCTGTAAACGCCGCGGCGTTCCATCTGCTGCGCGCGTCCAACCCGCAGGATGCCGCATTCGTCGTGAACTTTTCCGATCGCGCCTACCTGGACCAGGGATTCACCTCGGACCTGGTGGCATTGAACCGCGGATTATCCCGTTTTGATTCTCACGGCACCACAGCCCTGTACGATGCGGTTGCGGCTTCCGCCGACGAACTCGCTAAATACGCCAAGCATCGTAAGCAGGTGCTGCTCATCGTTACCGATGGCGCCGACAATGCCTCCCGTCTCGATCTGCAGCAAACCATTCGCCGTGTCCAGGCTTTGGGGGGGCCGGTGGTCTATTCCATCGGGCTCCTCTATGACTCCACCAAAGACGAGTCTCGCGAGGCCCGCCACGCGCTGGAGACGCTCTCCGAGGAAACCGGCGGCGTGGCTTACTTTCCCAATTCGCTGTACGATGTGGACCGCGTGGCCGCAGAGGTCGCCCGCGACATTCGCAATCAGTACACCCTCGCCTACCACTCCACCAAGCCGGCCAGCCTGGGCGGTTACCGCTTTATCCACGTCGAAGCGCGCGGTCCCAAGGGCGACCGGCTGACAGTGCGCACGCGACGCGGTTACTACGCCAGTCCCAAGGGCAATGAAACCGCGGACGATGCCGAGCAATGAGCTGATTCCAATCGGCGGAATGAACCTCCGCGCTGTGCCGTGAGAACCGCGCTTTCACCGCCGCATTCAGGATCAGATTGCAGAATCTGAAAATGAGCGAAGTATCGTCGCCTGCGAACTTGTGCCTGAGCAACCGGAACCCGGAGTCCCGGAGCGACGACAGAGTGCGTCGCCGGCTATTGACCGCTGCAAAGGAAACGTCAAGAAGTGGATCGAAAGGCAACCGCAGTCGTGCAGGCCGCGTTGCGGCGTTCCGGAAATCATAAAGATTCGGGCTGCCGGCCCAATGCCAAGTCTAAAGGACTTAGTTACGAACCTTTACGGCAGATCCGTCGGCTGCCTTCTCTGCGCCGCCTCAGTGCAGCCGGAAGTCCACTTCGATGACCATCTGCACCGCAACCGGATGCCCCTGGTACATGGCTGGTCTGAACCTGTACTGCTGCACCGCGTCCACGGCCTTCTGATCCAAACCCATTCCGAGATGGCGCATCACGCGCACATCCTGCGGATTACCCTGCGAGTCGACGATGAGCTGAATGGAGACCGTACCCCCAAAGTTCGCCTTGCGCGCCTCTTCGGTAAACTCCGGCTCTACGGAGTGAATCACCACCGGAGCACTTACGCCGCCCCCCACGTTCATCAGGCCGCCGCCGTAACCGCCTCCACCACCCACGCCCGTGCCGCTGCCTTGTCCAATTCCGATTCCGCCGCCCATGCCCGCGCCAAATCCGGAGTGCGCGCCTTGTCCCTGCGAGGCCAGTGCAATCTGCGGCGAATCGGGCACGCCCATGTTGGGCATATTCGTGCTCACCTGCATGTTTACCTGGCTCTTTGGCTCCGCTGCCAGCCTGGGGTGCTCGACCATGGCAATCTGCGGAGGAAGCATGTGCGCGGTCTGCACTCTGGGGGGGAGCTGCGCCTTGACCGGCGCGATCATGCGATGCGCGCCGCCGCCGCCGCCGCCGCCCATTACCTTGGCCACCGGCATCACGGGCGGAGGCGGATCGTAGAGCGTGAAGTTGATCGGCGTCACCACCGTATCGTTGACCGCCACCGTATGCGCTGACATCCCCCACCACAGCACCCCGCCAATGACAAGGGTGTGCAGTGCAAACGAAATAGCTTTCGACTTCCTGTCCTTCTTGAATACCAGCACGTCCGCACCGTTGCGGAGGAACGTGTTCGCTGGGCCGGGGACAGCCGGTTTGTACACCAGTTGGGGCATCGGCTGCCAGGCAAGCGCCGCTCCATCCTGGTCTACGTCCAGCGCCAGCGACGAGTGGTTGTACAAACCCGGGGCCTGGCCCAGCCTGCCCCGCGGGGCGCTGGAAGGTTGACTCCCGCGCGAGGTCGGTTTCGCATTGCGGGTTAGAAGATAGCCCATAGTGCTCAGCCGGAAACCGGAGCTTCCGGCATCCCCCTCTCTCCATCAGCGAAAAACAAAATACCGGCTTTTTCGTTAGATGCTCCCGCTGGGCGCCGCGGTCTGCGCCTCACCAGATCCCCTTGTCGTTCCCGGTTAATTTCTGACCCACCACGGCGGCCGTCGCCAGCCAGGGCAACAGGCTTAGGCGAGCCCCGTTCTGTAACTCGCCTTTGCCCAGCACGCCCACAAGCTGCGAGGTGTAAAGCCGCGCCGACTGCGGCAGAATAGGAACCCGAATGAAGCCGCGCGCGTAATACACATCGCTCCCGCCAAACTGCGCATCGGCGGTCACCAGTTGTGGCAGCTCCAAGCCCCGGCCGCGGTAACCTTTTACAAAATCGGAAACAATCTGCAGGTAAGTGGCCACGCCCTTCCAAATGCCGGCATGGGTGGCCGCGGAACGCACGTCGGCATAATCAATCGCGCCCGTTTCCACCAGCTCCGCACTGTCCATCATGTCGCACAACCGGAAATAGAAATGCCGGTACATGCGCTGTAGCGTCGAAATCATCAGGCGCTCCGTGATGGATGCCACGCGGAACGTGTGCTCGCCGGCGCGCACCTGCCTCGTTCGCTGTAATACCGAAGCGGCGATCTCAACCTGCTCGCCGGTCTGGCCCAGCCGGCGCACGTGAATCTCCACCGCCTCCGGCAATCCCGGCAGCATGAAATTCCATTTGCACGCCAGCCGGTCGCCCCAGCTGCGTGGTCCAATCTGCGCACTGAAGCGGCGCTTCATCAGCCGGCATACATCCTCGGATCTGGCGTCGGTGTAGAGATCCAGGTCGCTGCCCAGGTCCGGCCAATGATCGAGCGATTTGATCACCGCGACCCCGTATTCGTGCTCCTGGAATGCCTCGCAGATTTCGCTCAGAAACAGAACTGCGGTTTCAATGCGGGCACGCTCCGCATAGAGCACTCCCTCTGCCCATTGCGCGCGTGTTGTGTCACCTTCCTCGCGTGCCAGCTCGCGGACCACTTCCAGTCCACGCATTACTACGTGGTTGAGGTGGGCCAGCTCCAGCATATCGTCGAACTGCGGGCGCGAAAGCGCAAGGATCTCCCGCTTCAGTTCCCCCTTCGCCGTTCCCGTCCGCTGCCTATCGCAGCCACGGAAGAGCAGGCGCGAAAGCTGATCGAGCGATTGACGCGAGGGGTAGTGCACGGTAGGTGAGCTCATATCTCGTGTCCCCTGGGCTACTGAGGATTCTGTGGCTGGCGAGGCGTCAGCGAGGGTTGGTTTGGAGAATTCTGCTGTTCTGGCGTTTCCGGCGCCGCCTGCGCGCCACCGCGCGGCGTCAACTCCACCGGACCGGTCTGTTCGCGCCGCTCCTGGTGGTACACGTCCAGCGCTTCATCCACCTTGCCGTCGCTGTCGGTGGCCACCGTGATGAGCCTCTTGCCATTGGCGTATCGGTTGGTTGCCAGACCCACGCGGGCCTGCGCGTCGTCGGCCTTCCACGCTTTCTCATAGAAAAACTGCGCCGTCTCCAGATCGCCGTCCATCTCCGCCACATAGCCGCGATTATTCAGTGAGAACGCACTGTTGGGGTCGAGAGAATAGGCGCGCAGAAAATCCTGCCGCGCCGTCGCCCACTGATTTTCGTTCTCCGCGTAGACTCCGAGCACGTTGTATTTGGCGGCCGCAAGCTCGCCCGGATCCATCAAGTCCATTCGCTGTCTGAGCCGCTTGGCGCTCGCTTTGGCCATGGCGCTGATCGATTTCCCCCGCCAGTCACGGTCCTCCGTCACCGTCACGTGTTCCGACGAATGCAGCTCCGCCACCTGGTCGTAGTACTTGAGCGCGTTATCGAAGTCTCCCAGTCCCTCGTCGGCGACCGCCAGGTTATTCATCGTGAAGGGATTGCGAGGATCGAGCTTGAGCGCATCCTGCAACAGCCCCACGGCCTCAAAATCCATGCCTTCCGCGACCAGCGCCATGGCGTCCACGTTGCTGCGGTTTACGCGCATGGGCAGATCCTGTATCGCCGCGTAAGCCGCTCCCATCGGCTTGCCTTTCAGGCTGGCCATGCTGCTCATGTCGATGGGCGCGTCGCATCCTTGCTCGGTGGCCAGTCGGTAATACTGCTGCGCGCGTGCAACTTGCCCCTGCAACTCGGCCACATAACCCAGATTGTTGAGCGTAAATGGGTCGGCTGGATCGTAAAGATAGGCCTTGTAGAAAAGTGCTTCCGCCCTTTCGTAGTTGTTCTTCCTAACCGCTTCCACGCCTTCGCGGTTTAGCTGCTGCACCGGGCTCGTCTTGCTGCGTAGGGGAATCTTCAATTCCAGTTGATCTTTGGCCGCGCAGGGTTCTGCGCTCAGACCGGCCGCCAGCGCAATGATAGCCAGGGATTTGAAAGTCGTGGAGATCATTGTGCTCTCTTCACATTGACGGTGGCCGCGAAGAATCGCGTCGGACGGTTTCTCGTGTGGTTTAGATGCGCGGCTTCGATCCGTGTTGCTCTTGGTGTGCAAGTTTGTGCAGGCCACCACACCCCCCCTCGCGCCATCCAAGATATGGTCGGGAACAATGGCGGGAAAGGTGTGTAGCCAAAAATGATTCGCTCTATCGCTTGGGCTTTGGCTAGCGGAATTTCGCTGGCCCTCTCAACCGGCGCCATGGCGCAACCTGCGACTGCGGTCACGCAATCGCAAAAACTCTCCGGCCCGCTCGCTACCCTGGAGGCCGACAACCCCTCAGGGGGCTTGCCCGACCTGCCGCCTTCACCCTCCGCAAAAGAGAGCACCATCTTCGGAGGAGCTATCCGCAAGATCGATCCGGTGCGCGACCAGTTCATGCTCGATGTCTACGGCCAGCGCCCCATGAAAGTGCTCTTCGATGAGCGCACTCAGGTCTACCGCGACGGCGTCAAGATTCCCGTGCACGACCTCAGCGCCGCCGACCACGCCTCTGTGCAGACCGCCCTTGATGGAACCGGCATCTTTGCCATCAGCGTTCACATCCTCACCTCGATTCCGCAAGGCCAGTTCCGTGGGCGTGTGCTGCGCTACCACTACTCAACCGGCGAGTTGGATCTCGACGCTTCGCCGTCTCCGCGTCCCTTCAAAGTGCAAGTCCCCTCCACCGCGTCCATCTTCCGCAAAGGACAATCCTCCTTCACAGCGGAGCAATCCGGGCTGTCGGATCTGCGGCCCGGAGCCTTGGTCGACGTTACATTTGTTCCCGGCGCCGGCGCGCCGGGCGAAGCAACCCAGATCGCGGTCCTGGCTGTTCCCGGCGCCTCTTTCGTTTTCACCGGCAACATTACCGGCCTCGACCTGAGCGCAGGCACCCTGGTTCTCGTCGATCCCCGCGACCGGAACAGCTACCGGATCCAATTTGCCCCCTCTGAATTCGCCGGCAGTCAGAATCTGCGCGTCGGCCAACGCGTGCGCCTCACGGCCAGCTACGATGGATCCTCGTACATCGCCAGCGAAATAACCACGTATTGAGCCGCGTCAATCGGGCTTCAGGTCAATGGCGAGCGTCGGGCTTTGCATCAGGGCCAGTCGCAATGCCGGTCATGCTGCACGACTGAGAGCTTTAGCCGCTGCCGGGTAGGAGCCATCAAACTGGCTCGCTGCGTAACTTGGGGCGGCTGCGATAAAGCGGGAATCAGGCGGCGCTCGCCGAGCGCCCTATACCCAACCCATCGAGCGGGAATGCGTTCATCCAGCAGGCGTGATTTTCTCAAGCTTTGTGGCTGCTCAAATCTTTTACGACTCTCAATGACAACCTGGTAGTCATGAACGAAGCAGAAAAGCCAGAATCAATTCTGCCGGTCCTCGTGGGCGCTTCCCGCTGCGTCCGCCTGCGCATTCCAGTTCGGGGGCTCTTGGTTCAGCAGGTTGCGCACAAAGTAATCGAACAGGTTGCGATTCGTGTAGCGCGTCCATGGGCCGCGCGTGCCGTGATCCGCCTCGGGAACGACCAGGAGATCGAATGTCTTGTTGGCCTTGATCAGCCGGTCGGCCACCTGCAGAGTCGACGAGGGATCCACGTTGTGGTCCATCATCCCCATCACCAGCATCAGCTTGCCCTTGAGCCTCCACGCATTGTCCACGTTGGACGACGCGGAGTATTGCGGCCCGACCGGCCAGCCCATCCATTGTTCGTTCCACCAGATCTTATCCATGCGATTGTCGTGGCAGCCGCTGTTCGACACGGCCACTTTGTAAAACTCCGGATGAAAGAGCAGCGCTCCCATGGCGCTTTGCCCGCCTGCAGAAGTGCCGAAGATCCCCACGCGCGAAATGTCGTACCACGGGTACTTCGTGGCCGCCGCCTTGTGCCAGAGAATGCGGTCCGGAAACCCAGCGTCCTTCAAGTTGTGCCATGCAACATCGTGAAAAGCCCTGGAACGGTTATTGGTTCCCATGCCGTCAATCTGCGCCACCACAAAGCCAAGCTCCGTCAGAGGCTCCACGCGCGTTGAGAAAGATTTGGGCACAAACGACCCCTGCGGCCCGGCGTAAATATCCTCGATCACCGGATACTTCTTGTGCTCGTCGAAATGCGCAGGCCGGTAAATCACGCCCCAGATATCCGTCTTGCCGTCCCGCCCCTTGGCTGTAAGCACCTCAGGCGCGTGCCATCCCGCCGCCACCAGCTTGCTGATGTCCGTGTGCTCAACTTCCATCAGCTCCTTGTTGTCTTCGGTGCGGTAGAGCGCCATGGTGGGCGCAAGATCGATCCGCGACCAGGTGTCGACGTAGTATCTTCCGTCAGGCGAAAACTCAAGATGATGATCGGCAGCCGCGGGCGTAAGCGGCGTCAGGCCAGTGCCGTCGAAATTGATGCGGTAGCCGTGCACGAAATAGGGGTCTTCGCCTGCATTCATGCCGCTGGCCTCGAACCAGATCTGCCGCTTCTGCTCATCCACATGGTTCACCGCGCGCACCACCCAGTCGCCTTTTGTGATCTGGTTCTCCACTGCGCCGGTCTTTCCGTTGATCAGGTAGAGGTGCTCCCAACCGTCCCGCTCTGACGCCCAGATAATCTCCTTGCCGTCGGCTACGTCGTAACGGAACACCTTTCCCGTGTCGTACTGGTTCATCACCAGCGGCTCATAGTTGATAAACGTTTTGCTCTGTTCGTCGATGAGCACGCGCGCCTTTCCCGTCTGCGCGTCTACTTCAATGACCCGGTACACCTGGTGACCGCGCTGATTGTAATCAAAGGTGAACCCGCGGCTATCCTTCCACCATGCCGCCGAGCTCAAATCGAAAGGATTGGGAAACAGGCTGTTGTCGATGGGCATCTCGCGCTTCGCAGCCACGTCAAACAGCGCCGGCTCGGGCAGGGCAAGCACGTCGCCCGGCTTGGGGTAAACCATGGTTGGATATTCGGGCTGCAGTTGGTCCGCAGGCGCCGCATTTACGTAATGAATCAGGCGCCGATATCCCGGCCGGATGCGATACGCCACCAGACGCTTCGAGTCCGGCGACCAGACGATGGTGCTCAGCGCGTAGTAGTTTCCCTCCGATCCATCCTCGCTCAGATCAATCTTTTCCTTGCCGTCTTTTGAGCGCACCTGGACGTTGTAGTTTTCTACGTAGGCGAGCCATCGTCCATCGGGCGAAGCCACGGTCTTGTCGGGATCGTTTTCCGCCTTGGGCGTCTGGTCATAACCGTAGTCGTCCTCGCTCTCGCCTTCTCCGGGATGCAGCGGTCCCGCCTTTGTGCATGTGTACGCTTTCAGATCGCAGCGCCAGCGCACTCCGTTCACGATGAACGCGATCGCAGTTCGGCCGGATTCAAAGTGAAACCGAGAAAACGGAAGCGTCGCCGCTCTGTAGCTTTCGCCGCTGGCCGTGGAAAGCGCAGCGGCCAATTTCGCATGATCAAAGGCCGGATGCTTGGTCAGCGCGACGGCGTCCACCAGTTCAAACTCATGGCCGTCTGCAACGCTTTTGCGGTAAACAAAACTCTCGGAACCCTCCTGCCACACCGGCTCTTCCGGCAGATTGATCGCCAGGGAGCCGTACTTATCCTGAATGTTGAGAGCGCGGTTAAAATCCGCCGCAGTGAGCTGGCCGTATCCCGCATGGCAAACAAGAAGGAAAGCAAATCCCAATCCAGTCAGCACCAATTCGCGTTGTGTCATGTTCCTCCCCAAAATCTTGTCTCTTGGCTTGCGCGCGCCAATAGCCGCTCGCAAACGGCTTCGTCCGCGAGCCTCCCCGGATCGCCGCATTGTCCGGCGCTTAGAATACTATCTGCACGCGGAACTGGATCTCGCGCGCTACTTCCGAATTCAGTCCCTCGAGATTGGCTTCCGCTCCGGCTGCGGCCGGCTTAGCTGTTTGCGGTTTCGTGGTAAAAGCAGTTGCGGAACCGCTCAAATTCCGTGGGACACCAGCCTGGAGTCCGGGGGAACAGGGAACAGGGCTCTGTGCCGGGACAAAGTGCACAAAAATCTGTGAATGATTGTGTACAATCGCGAATGCAAACGTCAAGCAAATTCGCTTTTGAAGGTCTATTTTTCTTGAAGCCGGTCCTGTCTCACTTACCAGCTTCCGCGCTCGCCGAAGATTTCGATCACCCGCGCCAGCCGGGTGCAGCCGTTTTGCCAGTTGGCCTGCAGTCCCTGTTCCACGCGGCCCGCGTCTCCCGCGGTAATGGCCGCAATGATCTCGTCGTGCTCGGCCACCGACAGATGCAGGTCATTGATAATGGAACTGGCGTAGAGGCGCCAGTAGCGCTCCGCCTGGGGTTCGATGGATTTGTGCAGAGCCAGCAGTCGCGGCCCGGCGCCCCGCTCAATGATGCAGTGATGGAAGTTACGATCGATATCGAAGATCCCCGCACTGCGCGAATCCTTGGCCGTCAGGATCTGACGCAGTTGGGTGTTGAAGCTCTTCAGGCGGGCGGTAATTTCCGCCCGCTGCGCCTTGGGCAACATGGCCGTGCGCCGCCCCGCCAGACCCTCCACGTGGCCAATGATGGAGTAAAGTTCGCCCGCGTCTTCCTTGGTCAGGGGCGCTACAATCATGCGTGACTTGCGCGCGTTCTTGCGCTCGATCACGTAGCCCTCGCGCTGCAGCCAGTGAAGAGCGCTGCGCACAGGGGTGCGGCTCATGGAGAGATGTCGGGCGAGATCGGCCTCCACAATCCACGCTCCCGGCGAAAGCCGGCCGTGAACAATCAGCTCGCGGATTTCGTAGAATGCTTTGCGCAGGCTATTGCCATCGTGGTCGCCTTTGGAACGCAACGTTGATTTGGCTTTGACAACACGGGATGGCATAGCGAAAATTCCCCCGGGACGGTTCCACAGCATTGTACGACTTGCGGCGCCCTCCTCATGTACAATTTGCGGCGTCCTCCTCACTTGACGGGGCCATTCGGGCCGTCCATTTTCATGGTACGAACACCAAAAGAGTATGCAAGATTGTAGACAATCTGTATATTGCTATATGTATGCGCTCGATTCGGGTCATCGATTCTCATACCGCGGGCGAACCTACACGTGTGGTGATTTCCGGCGGGCCAAAACTGGGGCGCGGCACGCTCCCCGAGCGTTTAGAGCGCTTGGCTACCCGGCACGATAGCTTCCGCTCCACAGTCGTGAATGAGCCGCGCGGCAGCGACGTAATGGTGGGAGCGCTGCTGCTCAAGCCGGCCGACCCCAGTTGCGCCGCGGGCGTAATCTTTTTCAATAACGTTGGTTATCTGGGCATGTGTGGCCACGGCGCCATCGGCGTAGTTGCGACGCTGGCGCACCTGGGCCGCATCCAGCCCGGGGAGCATCGCATCGAAACTCCCGTGGGAGAGGTCCGCGCTACGCTGCATGGCGCCGGCAGGGTCACGGTTGAAAACGTAACCAGCTTCCGGCATAGGAAAGGTGTCATCGTGGAAGTACCAAGCTTCGGGCCTGTCAGCGGCGAGATTGCCTGGGGCGGCAACTGGTTTTTTCTCGTCGAACAGGCGCCTTTCGATCTCACCCTCGCCAATCGCGGCGCGCTTACCGATTACGCCTGGGTTATTCGCTGCGCATTGCGCAGGCACGGCGTCACCGGTCCCGCGGGCCAGGAGATCGACCACGTGGAACTGTTCGCCCCAGCTTCGTCTCCCCAAGCCGACAGCCGCAACTTTGTCCTCTGCCCCGGCAAAGCGTACGACCGCTCACCGTGCGGAACCGGCACCAGCGCCAAGCTCGCCTGCCTGGCGGCTGACGGAAAACTCGCTCCCGGCCAGACCTGGCGCCAGCAGGGCATTCTCGGCACCTTCTTCGAAGCCTCTTACCGGCTGCGCAACGGCTCGTCGCGCGAAGTGATTCCCAGCATCACAGGCTCCGCATTCATCACCTCGGAGAGCAGGCTCATCCTGCAGCCAGGCGATCCCTTTCCGGCGGGTATTCCCTCATGAACTCGAGCGCCGACGTCGTGGTTCTGGGCGCCGGCATTGTGGGTGCGGCCTGCGCGCACGAATGCGCAAGCCGCGGCCTCCGCACTTTAATCGTCGACGCGGGCATCGTTGGCGGCGGTGCTACAGCCGCGGGCATGGGCCACATCGTGGTCATGGACGACTCCCCCATGCAGATGGCGCTCACGCGCTACTCGCAAGAGCTATGGCGGCGGTTGGCATGCGCTTTGCCGCCTAACGTCGAGTTTGAAACATGCGGCACGCTGTGGGTAGCTGCCGACGAAGAAGAAATGGGCGCGGTGCGCGAGAAGCACGATCTCTACGCATCTGTGGGCGTTAAGAGTGAAGTCCTCGATGCTCAAGCGCTGGCTGAAGCCGAGCCTAAGCTGCGCCGTCCGCTGCCCGGCGCTCTGCTGGTTTCCTCGGATGCTGTGCTCTATCCACCCTGCGCTGCCGGCTTCCTGGTGCGCGATGCCATGCGCATGGGCGCGCGCCTGCTTGCTCCCCGGAAAGTTCTTTCCGCGGGCCATGGCCGCGTCCGGCTTGCAGAGGGAGATGAAGTGCACGCGGCGCGCATCGTCAACGCGCTGGGTGCAGACGCCGTTGCCATCCTGCCGGAGTTGCTCATCCGCAAGCGCAAGGGCCATCTGGTGGTTACCGACCGCTATCCCGGCTTCATTCGCCACCAGCTGGTCGAGCTCGGCTATCTGCGCAGCGCGCACTCGATCGCCATCGATTCCGTGGCCTTCAACGTCCAGCCGCGCCAGACGGGACAGCTCCTCGTCGGCTCGTCGCGCGAGTACAGCGCGCCGGGGGGCGCAGTGAATGACACAACCATTAACCGCGTATTGTTGTCGGCCATGGTGGCGCGCGCACAGCAATACTTGCCCGAGATCGCCGGCTTGCAAGCCATTCGCGTCTGGACCGGCATTCGCGCTGCTACGCCAGACAAGCTGCCGCTCATCGGCCCCTGGCCCAAAGACGAGTCCCTCTATCTGGCCACCGGTCACGAAGGCCTGGGCATCACCACTTCTCTGGCCACGGCAAAGCTTGTCGTGGCCGCCATGCTCGGTGAACCACCAGAGATTCCCGCCGAGCCTTATCTGCCCGCTCGATTTCTCGAGACCAACGCCGCCGGAAACTTGTCAATCGCCGATGCGCCGGAGAGAACCCATGCCTGAATCCACCCGCTCTCTAGCGCTCACGGTCAATGGCGCAACCGTCGCGGTCACTCCCGGAACCACTGTAGCCGCCGCGGTGCTCATGGCCGGCGCCGCCGCGCGCATTTCAGTCAGCGGCGAGCCGCGCGTGCCTTTGTGCGGCATGGGAATCTGCTTCGAGTGCCGCGTAAGCATCAATGGCGCTCCGCACCAGCGCAGTTGTCAGATTCTCTGCCAACCCGGAATGCAGGTTTTGACCGCGGCCGCTGAATCCTGCGCACTGGCCGCAAATCGGCGAACTTCATGAAAGATGGTTTTGACATTCTCGTCGTGGGCGCCGGTCCAGCAGGCATAGCCGCAGCCGTAACTGCTGCCGCGGCCGGCTTGCGGGTGGGCCTTGTCGATGACAATCCCGCGCCCGGCGGGCAGATCTGGCGCAGCGGCGCGCATCTTCCCGCAGCGGCGCAGCGCTGGCTGGCGCGGCTCGATCGTTCTTCGGTGGTCAGGTTGCACGGCTGGCGCGTATTCGATTGTCCGCAGCCAAACCTCCTCTGCGCGGAACCGAACTCCGCCGCCATGACCAGTGAGAGCCGCGTGCGCGCGGAACTCAGCTTCGGCAAGCTCATTCTTGCCACCGGCGCGCGCGAGCGCTTTCTTCCCTTCCCCGGATGGACGCTGCCCAATGTGATGGGCGCCGGCGGCCTGGACGCTCTCGTGCGCGGCGGTCTTCCCATTGCCGGCAAGCGCGCGGTGGTGGCTGGAACCGGCCCGCTGCTCCTCGCCGTGGCCGCACATCTTGCGCGCCGCGGAGCCAGAATCGTTGCCGTCTGCGACCAGGCTTCCCGCCTCCAGCTCGCCCGCCTTGCGGCGCATCTGGTATTCGAACCGGCGAAACTCTGGCAAGGCGCGAACTACGCACTGGCCATGTTGCCGGCACGCCTGCGCACCCGTTGCTGGCCCGTGGCCGCGCACGGCTCCGATCGCCTTCGCGCTGTCACCCTGCGCCAGGGAGCGAAACAGTGGGACGTGGATTGCGATTATCTAGCCTGCGGTTTTCACCTCGTTCCCAACATCGAATTGCCCACGCTGCTCGGATGCCGCATTGAAGACGGATTTGTCGCCACCAGCGAGTGGCTCGAAACTTCAGTTCCCGGCATCTACTGCGCGGGAGAACCCACAGGCATCGGCGGCGCCGAACTCGCGCTTCTTGAAGGCGAGATGGCCGCCCTGGCTGCGTCCGGCCTAACGCATCAAGCGCGCGGACTGGCCCGCAAACGCCGCGGCATGTCGGAATTTGTTGCCGTCCTCGCAAAAGCCTGTTCTCTCGATCCCAAGTTGCGCGCGCTCGCATCGGACGATACCATGGTCTGCCGCTGTGAAGACGTACGCTACGGCGCGTTGCGCTCGCGCGCCAACTGGCGCGATGCCAAGCTGCACACGCGCTGTGGCATGGGTCCATGCCAGGGACGCATCTGCGGTTCGGCCACGGAGTTCCTCTTCGGCTGGCGCGACACCCCTGTGCGCCCGCCCATCTTCCCGGCCTTGCTTTCCAGTCTGGCATCGCCGGACACGCCGACGGAAGACCTCGTTGCCGCCGGCGCACCTTCACACAGCGCCAAGGAGTCCCGATGAAGTGGTATGGCGTAATGCCTGCAATCACGACCTGTTTTGACGAGAAACTCGCAGTCGACCACGGCTTTATGACCCGTCATGTGCATTGGTTGCTGGCCAACGGCTGCGCCGGCATCATCGCCCTTGGCTCGCTGGGCGAAGCGGCCACGCTTACATGCGTGGAAAAGGATGCGATCCTTCGCAACATAACCCTATCGGCAAAGCCCGCCCCTGCCGTGGCCGCCATCTCCGCGCTTTCCACCAGCGAGGCCGTGGCCTTGGCCAAAACCGCCCAACAGGCGGGCTGCGCGGCTCTCATGGTCCTGCCGCCCTATGTTTATCGCGGCGACTGGCGTGAGATGAAGGCCCACGTTGCCGCCATCTTCCGTGCCACGCCGCTTTCCTGCATGCTCTACAACAATCCCGTCTCGTATGGAACGGATTTTTTCCCAGAGCAGATTGCGGAACTGGCCGCGGAACACGAGAACTTAGCCGCCGTAAAAGAATCCAGCACCGACGTGCGCCGCGTAACCGCGATCCGCGCGTTAACGGGAGATCGCTTGCAGATTTTTGTCGGCGTCGATGACGCCATCGTCGAGGGCATCGCGGCCGGCGCAGTGGGCTGGGTCGCGGGCCTGGTCAATGCATTTCCTCGCGAATCCGTGGCCCTCTTCGATGCCGCGCGGGCCGGCAAATGGGATGAAGCTTTTGCGCTCTACCGCTGGTTTCTCCCTCTTCTGCGCTTGGACACGGTTCCGAAATTTGTCCAGCTCATCAAGCAGGTGCAGGAGGAAACAGGCACCGGCAGCGCGCGCGTGCGTCCGCCGCGCCTCGAAGTGACCGGTGCCGAGCTCGAAGACACCCGAGCCAAAGTCGCAACCGCGCTCGCAGGCCGTCCATCACCGCTCAGCACCGCATTTCCCGCTCGCGCCTGATACTCGGCACACGCTGCCTGGAGTCGACCGCGTGGAAACTTCCCGCGCATCGCCCTGTTCATGGCTGCGTGGGCACGGCGTCCGCTCCTCCTGCAGCCACAATCGGACTCACTTTATGCTCTCCCAGCGTGTGGTTGAACGCAGGCACTTCTTTCTCCATCAGGTTGTTATAGTCGGCCGTCGCCTTCGCTAACTCCTGCTCGAGTTGCCGCGTTAGCTCAAACTCCACATCGGTCGGCTTGTAATCTGTTCCACCGGCCACGTCGCCCGCTCCCGAACCGATCTCGCCATTCAGCCACAGCAGGCTGTAATAAATCTTCCATGCCGAGATGTAGGTCTTGTCGTCGCTCGCGGCCAGTGGTTTCGATAGCATCTCGTACTCTACGTCCTGCATCTTCTGGTCCATGGCGTCGGCGTCCTGGTTCAGTTGTTTCTGCGCCGCGTCCCCGCTCAACATCTTCTCCACAACGCCAAGTTGCTTGCGCATCCATTCAATGCGATTCACCATGTCGGAAACTTTATCCACGTCATCCTGAACGCGCAGTTGTAGCTTCACCGATGCTTCAAGGTCCGCCTGCGTTCCCGGGCACTTAGGATCCATCAGAATGGTTACCGGCTGGGTAAAAGTCTTGCCATCCACCGTCAGCCGCGCCTCATACTTGCCTGGCACCGCCATGGGCGTGGGAACGCGCTCCATGCCCCAGTGCGTCACCGGCCGCGAATCCTTCTCCCAAAACCGCGACTCGTAAAAGATGTGCGGATCCTCCGGCGGTATGGTGCGCAGCGCAATCTGCCGCGGCTCCTCGTAATGCATATCCCATGCCATACGGTTGATGCCTTCATGACCGGCTTGAGTAAGCTTGCGCACCGGCTTCCCTTGCGCGTCCACAATCTCCAACTCTACCGGCTTGGCTGGCGCCGTTTTCAACGCGAAATCAAGGAACGCATGCTCGCCATGCAAAAACCGGTAAGTGGGGCGCGGCGTGAAGAAGCGCACATCTTCGCTCGTGGCCTGCTCCGCCATCTGCTCAAGCGGCGTAATGTCATCCAGAATATAGAGGCCGCGCCCGTAGGTGGAAACCACAAGGTCATGAAAGCGCTTCTGCACTACCGTCCAGGTCACCGGCGAGGGAGGCAATCCTTCATCGAAACGCGTCCACCTCCCGCCTTCGTCGAGCGAGTAGTAAAGCGCATTTCCGGTTCCGGCAAACAGCAGGCTGCGGCAATTTGGATCCTGGGAGACATCGCGCACGTAGGCCAGCGGCCCCTTGGGCAGATTGCCTGTAATGCTGGTCCAGGTCTTTCCAAAGTCCGCCGTCTTGAAGATGTGCGGATCGCGATTGTCCACCAGGTGCGCGTCCACCGAAACATACGTCGTTCCTGCGTCGAAGAACGAAGGCTGAATGCTGGTGATCGTCCCCAGCGCAGGCAATCCCGGAATGTTGGCCGTGACGTCGTTCCAGTATGCGCCGCCGTCACGCGTGTACCACACCTTTCCGTCGTCGGTGCCCGCCCACAGCAGCCCCTTCTGCACTGTGGAGGGTGCCAGTGCAAACACCACCTCACCATAAAACTGTCCCAGGTTATCCCCGATCAAGCCGCCCGAAGAAAGATTGTGCTCCGGATTCTGCGTGGTGAGATCGGGGCTGATCACTGTCCAGCTTTGCCCCTCGTCGCTGGTCTTGAACACCACCTGGCAGCCGTAATACACCGTGTTGTGATCGAACGGATCGATGGCCAGCGGCGGCGTCCAGTGGCAGCGGTACTTCGCCTGGTTGGGCGCGGAATCCAGAGTGTGCATCCACGGGCTCACAGACCGAGCCTCCTTGGTTCTGGCGTCCCATCGCGTTACCTCGTCGCCATAGCAGGAGGCCCACACAATATTGGGGTCCGTCGGGTCGGGCAGCGTGAATCCTGACTCGCAACCGCCTATCCCGTGATCCCATCCCTCGTCCGGCTCGTACCCTTCGGGAACGCTGGGGCCGCGCATCGTCGAGTCGTCCTGCATATTGCTATAAACCTCGTAGGGAATCTGGTCGTCCACCGCCACGTGATACATTTGTCCGATCGGCAGCGTGACGCGATGAAATCCCTCTCCGCCCACGGTTGTAATCACCAGCCCTTCGTCGTACGAGATCGCAAAGCGGTTGGCGTCTTTGGGGTCCCACCAGATATCGTGGTTGTCTCCGCCCCACTCTTTCATCTCGAAGGTCTGTCCGCCATCGCGCGACACCAGAAAGCTGCTGTTTGAAACCATCACCATGTTTTCGTCGACAGACGAAACCGCAATGCGAATGTAGTATCCCGCGCGCCCGATGAGGGTGCGATCCCAGCTCACCACCCTCCAGTTCTCGCCTCCGTCGTCCGACCGCCAAAGCGAACCCTGTTCGCTGGTCTCGATCAGCGCGTAGACGCGATTCGAATCGGTAGGCGCAACCGCCACGTCAATCTTGCCCACTGGCGACTTGGGCAATCCGTGGCCCATGATATGCGTCCACGTGCTCCCACGGTCGTGCGAGACATACACGCCGCTGCCTGGCCCTCCGCTGATCTCGCCCCAGGTGTGCATCGACACCTGCCACATGCCGGCGAATAGCGTGCGCGCGTTCTCAGGGTCCATTCCGATGCCCGAGCAGCCCGTATTCTCATCCACAAAAAGAACGCGGTCCCAGGTCTTGCCGCCATCGGTGGTGCGGTACACGCCGCGCTCCTGCTGCGGGCCGCCCAATCGCCCCAGCGCGCATACGTACACGCGGTTCTCGTCTCCGGGATCGATGACCACTCTCCCGATGCGGCCCGTCGCATCCAGTCCCATGTGCTGCCAGGTCTTTCCGCCGTCCGTGGATTTATACACACCGTCACCGGTTACATCGATGTCGCGTATGGCCCAAGCTTCGCCCGTGCCCGCCCAAATCACATTCGCGTCGGAAGGCGCCACGGCCAGCGCGCCGATAGCGGCCACCGGCTCGCGATCGAAGATGGGCATCCAACGGTTGCCGCCATCGGTCGATTTCCAAATGCCGCCCGACGCAGCTCCTGCGTAGTAGGTGCTGGGATCACCGGGAATCCCGGCGACTGCGGCCACCCGGTTGCCTACCGCGGGACCAACGAAACGAAAGCCGAATTCATCCCCGGCATTTCGTCCTCTGCGCTGCGCTTGAACGGTTCCGGTTATGGCAAGAAGAAGCGCCACGGACACAACCAACCGCAACACCGCCCGCATGATCATCCGCATGTTGAATTGTCTCCGCAAGGGATCTGCCCGAACTCGCAAATTGTACACCAAATGATATGCAATCGAGCGCTGCCGGCTGCGGGGGTGATACCTTTCTTCAGCAAGAATTTCTGCTTTCAGGCAGGATGCCGGTGAGCAGTTCCGCGGCTGCAGCTTCATGGTCAATGATTCGCGTCGCAACTTTCTTAAGGCGGGCGCCGGCGCGGCCGGCCTTTGCCTGATCGGTTCTTCGCCTTTCACCAAAGCCCTGTACGCCGATTTCCCTGAACCTTCGTCCGTGAACCTTGAGGCCTTTCCGCTAAGCTCCGTTCGCCTGGCTTCCGGAATCTTCGCGGAGCAGGAAGAAATCAATGCGCGCTATCTCGACTCGCTCGCCGTCGTGATTCACGGTGGTGACACTGTACCGCATCATCTGCCTTCACCCCATCCGTTGCCGAAGCCTGCCGCAAACGCCTCTATGATGTGTTAACAGCAGCACAGCATTCAACGGGCCCTGCCAGTCCGGTTTCGCCCGTCGCGGCAGATCCGCCATGCGTTCATTCGCCCCGCGATTCTACTTCAATTCTTCATCGGCGCAAACGGCCACCTTGCCGCATTTCCCTGAAGCCATCAGCGCGTAGGCCTCGCCGGCGCGTTCCAGCGGAAAGCGGTGCGTGATGATTTCGGCGGGATGCAAATTCCAGCGCACCAGCCGCTCCACAAGCTCTTCCATCAGCCACGTCGATGTTACCCACGAGCCGTAGAGCGTCTTCTGATCGTGAATCATGTCGGGCGAGGGATGGATCTCGACGCGCCCGCCTTCGCCCAGGAAAACGATTTTGCCCCACTTGCGCGTGGCGCGAATGGCTGTGGCCCGCGCCGCATCATTCGCCGAGCAGTCCACGGCGCGCTCCACGCCCATGCCGCCGGTCAGTTGCCTCACCTCGGCGATATTGTTGGGCCCTGACATGAGAACCGCGTCGCACAGGCCAAGCTCGAGCGCGATGCTCATGCGCTCCGGGATCACGTCGATGCCAATGATTTTTTGCGCGCCCAGCTTGCGGCATAGCGCTCCGGCTGCCAATCCTACGGGGCCCAGTCCGGTGATGAGCACGGCGTGATTGCCATTGATGCCGATTTTTCCCAGGCCCTCGTACACGGTACCGAATCCGCAGGCTACCTGTGCGCCATCGGCGAAGGAAAGCTCATCGGGCAGGGCGATGAGATCCTTCTCCTCGGCGACCATGTACTCGGCCATGCCGCCGTCGCGCTGCCAGCCGTAGGCGCGGCGATACCTCTCGCTGGTGCAGGAGATCATGTAACCGCGCCGGCAGTCGTTGCAAACGCCGCAACCGGAGATGTGATAAACGATCACGCGATCTCCGGTTTTGAAGCGCCGGCAGCCTGCGCCGGTGCTGACAATCTCCCCGCAAGGCTCGTGCCCGGCGATCACGCCCTGATATCCTTCCGGGCCCTTGCCAAGGTGCTCGTGATAGATGCAGCGAATATCCGACCCGCAGATGGTGGATGCTTTTACGCGCAGCAGAACTTCTCCGTGACCCGGTTCCGGCACAGGTATCTTGCGCAACTCAACTGTCGAGTTGCCCGGCAAAAAAGCGGCGGTCATCGTGGCTTGCATTACGTGCGCTCCCAAGAGCCTTGCCACATCGGCTGGCCCTTTCTTACGGTGGCGTGATTTTTCCGCCTGGATCCCACAGATCCTCCCAGGATTGATTATCCTTCCACAGGAAAACCTGCCCCTTGACCAAGCGGCAGTTGCGGTCCAGCTTCGCAATTGCGTCCATCTCCTCCTGCGCCAGAGGTTCGCTCATTACGGCAAGCAGATTGTTGAGCATATGGCGCGGATTCGTCGAGAAAGGAATCGCGACCTGCCCGCGCTGCACAGCCCACTTGACGCACACCAACGCGGGATGAATTCCATGACGCCGCGCGATGCTTGCGATCACTGAATCCTCAGTGGGCGAAGTGTCTTGCGGCGTACGGTCGCGCTCTGGCCGTCCCGGCGAGCCGATGGGACAATACCCAATCGGATGCATGCCGTTGTCGAGCACGAACCGGAAAAGCTCTGGCTGCTGAAAGTGCGGGTGCAGCTCCATCTCGTTCACAGCCGGCTTGATGCGCGCGTCGCGCAGCACCAGCTTCAGCTTGGGGATGGTCATATTCGAGGTGCCGATGTGCCGCACCAGGCCCCGGTCCACCAGCTCTTCCATCTTGCGCCAGGTCCGCATGTAATTCCCATGGATGTAGGGTTTGGCGTCGGGGCTGCGCGAAGAAACGTCGCAACCCGGAGGATGGAAGTTTGGGAAAGGCCAGTGAATCAGGTAAAGATCGAGATAATCGAGCCGCAGATCGGCCAGGGATTGCTCGCAGGAAGCAAGGACGTCTTCTTCGCCGTGTTTGTCGTTCCACAGCTTTGAGGTGATCCAGAGGTCCTCTCGCCGCACCCCGTCGGCCAGAATTCGCTCAAATGAAGCCCCGATTTCGGCCTCATTTCCGTAAACCGATGCGCAATCGAAATGACGGTAGCCGATGCAGGCGGCATAGCGTACAGCTTCGGCGACTTCCCTGTGTGGAACGCGGTCAGAGCCGAATGTTCCCAGGCCGATGGCCGGTATTTTGGCGCCCGAATTCAAAGTTCGGCATGGCACCAGAGCCGGATCGACAGCCGCGGGCGAAACAGGGAGCGGCCCGCGCGAAAATGGCGTTGTGTGACCCATGGAAAAACGGGTATCGTAAACGAAAACTTCAACCACAGTAAAGCCGGGCAACAGGCGCTTGTCAAGGAACCGCTCTCAGCCCTTCAAAATGCCCGCTTCCCTCTCCCAGCGCCCCTCTCGCCGGCGCGATATGTCCACAGCCGGCTCCGTTATCATTGCATATTGAATCCTATGCAAATCATCTATCTCATCACCACCGGGGGCACGATCGAGAAGGCGTACTCCGAGCAACTGGGCAAAGTGCTGAACGACGAGACCAAGATTGCGCAGCACCTGAGCCTCCTGCGCCTGCCCGATTGCGACGTGCGGGTGATTCCGGTAATGAACAAGGACAGCCTCGAGATGAGCGCGGAGGACCGCGCGCGCCTGGTGGCGGAAGTAGGACGACTGCTTCCTTCCCAATGCCCGATCGTGATCACCCACGGCACCGACACTATGGTGGAAAGCGGTGTGGCAATCGAAAAGGCCTTTCCCGCGCCGCCCGCGCCGGTAATTCTGACCGGCGCCATGTCGCCGCTGGGTTTCGAACGCAGCGACGGACTCCAGAATCTAACCGAAAGCCTCTTTGCCGCACGCCTGCTCGATCCCGGCGTGTATATCGTCATGCACGGGCAAGTATTCGCTGCGAGCCGTGCGCGCAAAGACCGGGAACGGGGAACCTTCGCCGCCACGTAAACTAGAGTAGAGTTGCAGACCGGAGGATGGGCAATGAAAGCGTTGGTGAAGAGTCGGGCGGAGCGGGGCCTGTGGCTTGAAGACATTCCCGAACCACAGATCGGTATCAACGACGTGCTGGTGCGCGTGCACTACACGGGCATCTGCGGCACCGACGTGCACATCTTCGACTGGGACGAATGGGCGCAGAAGACCATCCCCGTGCCCATGGCCATCGGGCACGAATTCGTGGGCGAGATTGTCGCCGTCGGCTCCAACGTGAGCGATTTTTTCCCCGGCGACATCGTGAGCGGCGAGGGCCACGTGGTGTGCGGTCGCTGCCGCAACTGCCTGGCCGGCCGCCGCCATCTCTGCGCATCCACGCAGGGCGTGGGCGTGAATCGCCCCGGCGCATTCGCGGAGCTGATCGCGCTGCCCATGACCAACATCTGGCGCCACAATCACGGCATCAATGAAGAAGTGGCCGCCATCTTCGATCCCTTCGGCAACGCCGTGCACACTGCTCTCTCGTTTTCCGTGCTGGGCGAAGACGTGCTGATTACCGGCGCAGGACCGATCGGCGCCATGGCCATCCCGGTGGTGCGTCATGCTGGGGCGCGGCACGTGGTGGTCACAGACCTGAATCCCTTCCGCCTCGACCTGGCGCGCAAGATGGGCGCGACTCTGGCCATCAATCCCACTGAGATTTCGCTGGTCGAGGTGCAGAAGGAGTTGCAGATGCAGGAGGGCTTCGACGTGGGCTTGGAGATGTCGGGTAACCCGCAGGCCTTTCGCGACATGATTGCGAGCATGAGTCACGGCGGCAAGATTGCGATCCTTGGCATCCCCGCCAGGGATATGGCGATCGACTGGCGCCACGTGATCTTCAACATGCTCACGCTCCAGGGCATCTATGGCCGCGAGATGTACGAGACCTGGTACAAGATGACAGTGATGCTGGAGTCGGGGCTGGATATCTCGCCGGTAATTACGCACCGCTTCCCGTGGAACGAGTACGAAGCGGGGTTTGAGGCCATTCGCTCCGGCCACGCCGGCAAAGTGATCCTCAACTGGACGACGGCGGGGCAAGCGCAGCTTCGGTCCGGCTCGCTCCGTTAGAATAGTGGGAAGCTCCTGCGGCCAGGATCTATGAGACGTTGAGCCGCGGGACGCGTCACACCATTATGCTGGATCAAAATCTTCCTGACGCTTTGACCTTCGACGATGTGCTGCTGGTGCCCGCCTACAGCGAGGTGGTGCCCATCCAGGTGAGCACGCAGACGCAGTTGACGCGTGAGATCACGCTCAACACGCCGCTCATCTCCTCGGCCATGGACACGGTCACGGAATCGCGCATGGCCATCGCCATGGCCCAGCAGGGCGGCATCGGCATTGTGCACCGCAATCTTTCCGTCACCGACCAGGCCGGCGAAATCGACAAGGTGAAACGCTCTGAGAGCGGCATGATCGTCGATCCCGTCACTATCGGGCCGGACCAGATGATCGCCGACGCCCTCGAAGTAATGCGCCGCTACAAGATTTCCGGCGTGCCGGTCACGCGCGGCAAAAGGCTGGTCGGCATCTTGACCAACCGCGACCTGCGCTTCGAGACCCGCACCGATATTCCCATCGGCGACGTAATGACCAAAGAGGATCTCATCACTGTTCCGGTAGGCACCACTCTCGAGGAAGCCGAGCTCATTCTGCATAAGCATCGCGTGGAAAAGCTGCTGGTGGTAGATGAGAATTACGAGCTCAAGGGCCTTATCACCGTTAAAGACATCCAGAAGAAGCTGAAATACCCCAACGCCAGCAAGGACGATCAGGGCCGTCTGCGCGTGGGCGGAGCGATTGGCGCGACCGGCGATTTTTTAGAGCGTGCCGCCGAGCTGGTGCAGGCGCGGGCCGACGTGCTGGCCGTCGATTCGGCGCACGGACATTCGTCGCGCGTGCTCGATGCCGTGCGCGAAGTCAAGAAGCGCTATCCCGGCGTGGCGCTGCTGGCCGGCAACGTGGCCACCTACGACGGCGCCATGGCGCTCATCGACGTGGGCGCGGACGCCGTCAAAGTGGGCATCGGCCCCGGCTCCATCTGCACCACGCGCATGGTCACCGGTGCGGGCATGCCGCAGATTACGGCCATCGCCGATGCGTTTCGCGCGGCACGCCAGCGTGGCATTCCAGTGATCGCCGATGGTGGCATCAAGTACTCGGGCGAAATCACCAAAGCCATCGCCGCAGGCGCCAGCAGCGTGATGATCGGCTCGCTCTTTGCCGGCGTCGACGAGAGCCCCGGCGAAACCATCCTCTATCAGGGACGCAGCTTCAAGACCTATCGCGGCATGGGCTCGCTGACCGCCATGAGCCAGGGCTCTGGCGAGCGCTACTTCCAGGGCAGCACCGACGTGGCCGTCGCCGAGCTCCCCATCGAAGGTGTGGTGCAGCGCGAGCGCGCCAACGAAAACCGGCTGGCCAAGTTCGTTCCCGAAGGTATCGAGGGGCGCGTGCCCTATCGCGGGCCGCTCGAAGCCATGGTCTTCCAGCTTGTCGGCGGATTGCGCTCCGGCATGGGCTACATGGGCTGCGCAAGCATCCAGGAGCTGCAGGAGAAGGCGAAGTTCGTGCGCATTTCCGGTGCGGGCCTGCGCGAAAGCCACGTTCACGACGTGATCATCACCCGCGAAGCGCCCAATTACCATGTCGAATAACGGACGTGGTGCAACTGCCGTTCGCGAGATTTCCATCTCCAGCAGAAAGGATCGGCGCCTGCGCAACCGCAGGAGCGCCGGCTTCTGGATCGGCGCCTGGCTTCCTGTGCTGATGGGCATCGCCCTCATCGCCGTAGAGTCTACGCCCATGTTCGGCGCAGATCACACGTCGCATCCGTTGCGCATGTTGTTCGAGGCAATTTTTGGGCCCGTCAGTGATGCCCGCTGGGATGTGATCCATCACCTCATTCGTAAGAGCGGCCATTTTATCGGCTATGGGTTGATTGGCCTCGCCTGGCTGCGCGCCTGGTGGATGACGCTGCCCCGCGCGCGCTACTTGCAGGACGCCGTGCTTGCTCTCGTCGGCACCGGCCTGCTGGCCACCTGTGACGAGTGGCACCAGTCTTTCCTGCCCAACCGCACTTCGTCTCCGTGGGATGTGCTGCTGGACTGCTGCGGCGCAATCTCGTTGTGCCTCCTCACCTATATTCTGCTGCGGCTCCTGCGGCCGCAGCGGCTGGCGCGCCTCCAGCCGTTACAGTGAATCTGTGCGGCGCGTGCTGATTCTCGGCTCTCCCGGTTCCGGCAAATCCACTTTTGCTCGCGCGCTGGCCGCGCGCACCGGCCTGCCGCTGGTTCATCTCGATCAGCTCTACTGGCGTCCCAATTGGACTGAACCGTCACGCGCGGAGTGGCAGGATCGGCTCGCGTCCCTTCTCAGGCAGGATGAGTGGATCATCGACGGCAATTACGGCAGCACGGTTGCCATGCGGCTGGAGCGCGCCGACACCGCGATCCTGTTCGATTTCCCACGCCGGGTCTGCCTGATGCGCGTGTTCAAGCGCAGCGTGCTGGGCTGGGGCCGGGTGCGCGCTGACATGCCCGCCGGCTGCCCCGAGCACTTCGATCCGGGGTTCCTGCGCTTCATCTGGAATTTCCGTAAAGCACAGCGGGCAAAGCTGTTCGAAGAGCTGAGCAGATTTTCAGGGAAGACGATCGTCCTGCGCTCGACCGCGGAGGTTCGCAGTTTCAAACGAAAGCTTCAGGAAGGGCCTGAAAGCTAGCGTCCTCCGGCGGCGGCGCGGGAATCTCACGACTGCCCGGCAACACCGTACTTTCGGGCCAGCGGCAGTATAAGGCTGTCAGCCGTGAACGCCACTCGGTGCGCCTGGGCGCGTGATCCCGTGGTGGTGGATCAAGAATGATGCCCCGGCGACCGCTGGCGGAACACCGAAAAGCAGGAGGACCTCCACGCGGCTGGCGAGGGAGAGCCCCTGCGGTCCCCAAATCGCATATACCAGTGCGGATACGACGCCTGCAGCGATAAGCATCAGGCCGCCTGCGACCTCCCGCCACCACGCCGCCAGAGCCAGCACGATGAAGATCAGACCCACGCACACCCAAACCACCATCCGGTGGAAGGGCGTATGCCATGTCAGCGACTCTGCCGTGAAAAAGAATGTCCAGAATCCAGCCCAGAGGACCGCCAGCGCGCGTGCGAAGTACTCCACAGTCTTCATACCGGTCTCCTTCAGATGGAAGTATATGTCCTGAATACTGTGGGGACCTCCAGCCTTGCCGATGGGTCACATATCAAAGCAGGCGCATCCCGAAAAGGGATGCGCCCGCTGAACGTGCTGCAAAATGTGAAGGTGACGAGCGTCCCGTATTTACGCGGCTTCTTCGCCGCCTTCGGGTTCTTCTTCCTTCTTGGCTTCTTCGAGCTGTTTTTCGAGCTCAGCGCGCTTCTTGGCCTTGATGTCGGCCCGCTTCTGGCGCTTCACTTCGAGCTGCTTCTCGGCGCCCAGCAGTTCGATGAACGCCTTTTCCGCGCCGTCGCCCACCTGGAACCCGGTACGAACGATGCGCAGGTAGCCGCCGTTGCGATCGCCGTAGCGCGGGGCCACGGTGTCGAACAACCGCTTCACCGCGTCGCCCGTTTGCAGAAAGCTGAGCGCCTGGCGGCGCGCGT
The DNA here is from genome assembly GCA_030037545.1 of Acidobacteriaceae bacterium. Classification (GTDB taxonomy): domain Bacteria; phylum Acidobacteriota; class Terriglobia; order Terriglobales; family Acidobacteriaceae; genus Telmatobacter. The sequence continues at coordinate 44,816 of JASHRF010000025.1, forward strand.
GCAGATCGCCCCGCTTGCCCAACGTGATCATTTTTTCCACGTGGGGACGCGCGGCCTTGGCTTTGGCCAAGGTGGTCTCAATTCGATCCTCTAAGATGACAGACGTAGCCAGGCTGCGCAGCAGCGCGTGCCGATGACTGGTGTTGCGTCCGAGCTTGAATCCTGCATTGCGATGGCGCATGTCGAATCTCTCTTCAGTGCAATTGTCTGTAAAAAGTTATCAGTTGTCAGTTATCAGTTGTCAGTTACGGTCGCGTTGCCGCGTTCGAACTGACAACTGACCACTGATCACTGACAACTGTCTTAAAAGTTTTCCGTCTCGGTGGGCAATTGCAGGTCCACCGAGTCCAGCGGCTCGTCCTCGTCGTCGAAGTGGCCATAGCTCTGAGCCAGCGCGGTGGCAGGTGGAATGCTGGTCGGCCCCGGAACCGCGTTGCCCTGCTCGTCGATCTTCATGCCCAGCGACAAGCCCATCTGCGCGAGGATTTCCTTAATTTCGTTCAGGCTCTTGCGGCCGAAGTTCTTGGTCTTCAGCATTTCGGCTTCGGTCTTCTGCACCAGCTCGCCGATGCTCTGAATGTTGGCGTTCTTCAAGCAGTTGTAGCTGCGCACCGAAAGCTCGAGCTCTTCCACGCTGCGATTGAGGTTGTCGTTGCGCAGCAGCACGCGGCCCTCTTCGCCGCGCGCCTCGGCTTCGATCTCCTCCTCGAAGTTGATGAAGATGTTCATGTGGTCTTTCAGGAGCTTCGCGGCCAAGCCGACGGCGTCGGCGGGCAGCACGGCTCCGTTGGTCCACACTTCGAGCGTCAGCTTGTCATAGTCGGTGATCTGCCCCAGGCGTGCTGCGTCGACGGCGTAGTTGACGCGCCGCACCGGCGAGTGCACCGAGTCCACGGGAATAAAGCCCAGCCCTAGGTCGGCATCGAAATTCTTGTCGGCGGAGATGTAGCCGCGCCCTCTCTTGAGACGCATCTCCATGTCCAGTTTGCCGCCTTCTGAAACCGTGGCGATGTACACGTCCTTGTCCAGAATCTCCACGTCGCCGTCGGCTTCAATCATGCCGCTGGTCACTACGCCCGGCTGGTCGGCGCGCAGGTACAGCGCCTTGGGACCTTCGCCGTTGAGCTTGAAGGGAATCTGCTTGAGGTTGAGGATGATGTCGGTGGCGTCCTCAACTACGCCGGTGATGGACTGGAACTCGTGCAGCACGCCTTCAATGCGTACCGCGGTGACGGCCGCGCCCTCAATGGAGCTGAGCAGCGTGCGCCGCAATGCGTTCCCGATCGTCGTGCCGAACCCGCGTTCGAAGGGCTGGGCGCTGAACTTGCCGTAATTGTTGGTTAGCGACTCGGCATCGACTGCCAGGCGCTTCGGTTTTTGAAATCCTCTCCACAACATATTCATCTCTCGTTTTCTCGCGCGGCATGTACGTCGCGATGCATTTTGCGGCGGCCGCGCAAGTTCTCCTTTTGGTGAGTTGTCAAGGATTGGAGATCAGAGTTGAGTTGGATCGTGCCGTTGCCGGCGGAATCAACCAAGCTCTGCTTTCCAGTCCCTGCTTGCTGGTCGAACCGGAGCCGAGGTCAAAGAGCAGAATCAATCCAAAGTGAATGCGGCCAATACGGCGCCGCTGAAACTGGTCTCTGACCCCTGATCTCTTATTTCGAGTACAGCTCCACAATCAACTGCTCGTTGATCGGGAGGTTGACATCGGCGCGCTTAGGCAGGTGCAGCACCCGGCCGGTGAGGGTCTCGAAATTCATCTCCAGCCAGGTGGGCACAGGATTCTGCTGCGCGATCTGCACACCCTGCTCCACGATCACCAGCTTCTTGGCGTGGTCGCGGATGGCGATCTCGTCGCCCACGCTCACCTGGTAGGAAGGAATGTTGACTTTGCGGCCGTTCACCGAGACGTGGCCGTGACGCACCACCTGCCGAGCTTGGCGCCGCGAAATGGCGAACCCCAGCCGGTAAGCCACGTTGTCCAGCCGCCGCTCCAGTTGCTGGATGAGCAGCTCGCCGGTCACGCCCGTGGCGCGGTTGGCCTTCTCGTAGTACTCGCGGAACTGGCCCTCAAGGGTGAAGTACATGCGCTTGGCCTTCTGCTTCTCATGCAGTTGCAGGCCGTAGCCCACGATCTTGGCCTTGCGGTCCTTACCATGCTGTCCGGGCGGGAAGTTGCGCTTCTCAATCGGACAGCGGTCCGAGGTGCATTTGGTGCCCTTCAAAAAGAGCTTGGTGCCTTCGCGGCGGCAAAGACGGCAAACTGCTCCGGTATAACGTGCCATTTCTTCTCCTGACTTCGGATGCCGGCCGGTTTACGTGCGACGGTGCGCAGGTCGTCCCGGCCCGATTCCTGGTTGTCAGTGGTCAGTCGTCAGTTATCAGTTCATGCAGCGGGTCGGGCTGATAACTGACAACTGATAACTGACAACTGATAACTGGCAACTGTCTTACACGCGGCGCCTCTTCGGCGGTCGACAGCCGTTGTGCGGCACCGGCGTTACGTCGCGAATCGTTTTGACCTCGATGCCCGCGGCGGCCAGGGCGCGAATTGCGGACTCACGGCCCGAACCCGGTCCCGCGACCCGCACATCCACCGCGCGCACGCCGTGATCGCGCGCCATGCCGGCTGCATTCGAGGCCGCCTGCTGCGCCGCGAAGGGCGTGCCTTTGCGCGAACCGCGAAATCCCAGCGAGCCCGAGCTCTTCCAGCTCAGCGTGTTGCCCATCGGGTCCGTAATGGTGACGATGGTGTTGTTGAACGAGGCCTGAATGTACGCAATGCCGAACGGCACATTCTTGCGCTCGCGCTTCTTGAACTTCTTGGTCTTGCCCTTCTTGCCGGAGTCGGCCTTCTGCTCTGGTTTCGCCATTAGGTCTTCGCCGTCGCTTTCTTCTTGCCGGCAATCGTGCCCTTGCGCGGGCCTTTGCGAGTGCGGGCATTGGTGTGGGTGCGCTGGCCGCGCACCGGCAGCGACCGGCGATGCCGGCTGCCGCGATAACTTTGAATATCGATGAGGCGCTTGATGTGCATGGAGACGTCCTTGCGAAGATCGCCCTCCACATCGCCCTCGTCTTCAATCACCTGGCGGATGCGGTTCACCTCGTCCTCGCCCAGGTCCTGGACCTTCTTGAACGCGTCCACGTTCGCCTTGTCCAGAATCTTGAGCGCGCGCGGATTGCCGATCCCGAAGATGTAAGTCAGCGCGATCCTGGCCTGCTTGTTGCGGGGCAGATCGACGCCAGCAATACGTGCCATATCCGATTCCTTTTCTCCTGCGGCTGTGTGCCTCCGGCCCATCGCCGGTTCGCACGGGTTACGCGGATCGCTTCTGAGAGGTTCATCGCAAGCCTTGATTCCGGCTAACTAGCCTCTTGGCAGTTCACAGTTCGTAGTTCAAAGTCGCAGTCTCCAAACCTCATTGCGGCAAATTCGACTGTGAACTTAGAACTGTGAACTGCCTTTGGAAGTTCCGCTTCCTGCCAGTCCAACTAGCCCTGGCGCTGCTTGTGCTTTGCGTTTTCGCAGATCACGCGGACCACACCCTTGCGCGTGATGACCTTGCACTTGACGCAAATCTTCTTCACCGATGCCCGCACCTTCATTGCCTGCTGCCCTTCTCTGAAAAACCAGTTTTCAGTTATCAGTCTTCAGTTCATGTTGCAGCCCGATGCCCCTACTGCAGCACCAACGAGCTGACAACTGATCACTGACTACTTGTATCTGTACACAATCCGTCCGCGATTCAGGTCGTAAGGGCTCAACTCCACGGCCACGCGATCTCCGGGCAGGATGCGGATGAAGTTCTTGCGCATTCTTCCCGAAACGTGGGTCAAGACCTCGTGGTTGTTCTCGAGCTTGACCTTGAACATGGCATTGGGCAAGGTTTCGATGACCGTTGCCATTACCTCAATCGCATCTTCCTTCGACAAACTGTGTCCATTTCTGCCGGCCGCTCGTGCTCTGCCGGCTGCTATGCCGAATGAAACCGTTCGGCTCAATGCTCCATCCGCTCTCCGGATCGCCCACGCGTCAATCCAACGCCCCCACAAGCTGAAAGCTGAAGGCCGACGGCTGAAAGCTCCCTTACTCCGTCAAAATACTTGCTCCGGTCGCGGTCACGGCAACGGTGTGCTCAAAATGCGCGCTCATGCTGCCATCCCGGGCCACCGCCGTCCAGCCGTCGTCCAGAACCATCACATCAGGCCTGCCCGCGTTCACCATCGGTTCGATGGCAATCACCATGCCCGCCTTCAATTTCATCCCCTGGCCCGCCTGGCCGAAATTCGGCACCTGCGGGTCTTCGTGCATCTGCGACCCGATGCCGTGGCCCACAAAATCGCGCACCACGGAAAAGCCTTCGCGCTCCACAACGCCCTGCACCGCCGCGCCCACATCGCCCAGCGTGGCCCCGGGACGAACCGCCGCAATGCCCGCCTTCAGCGACTCTTCCGTGGCCTTGAGCAGGCGCGCGGCCTTGGCGTCGATCACGCCCACCGGCACCGTGATGGCGGCATCGCCATAGTAGCCATCCACCACCACGCCAAAATCCACCGAAACAATATCGCCCTGCTTCAGCGTCCGGTTCGGCGAAGGAATGCCATGCACTACTTCGCTGTTCACTGACGTGCAGAGTACGCAGGGATAGCCGTGATAGCCCTTGAATGCGGCTTTCACGTCTAGCTCTTTGAGCCGCTCTTCGGCCGCCCTTTCGAGGTCGAACGTAGTTGCCCCCGGCTTCACGCGGCTGCGCACCAGTTCCAGGACCTCGCGTACGATCCGCCCCGCGCGGCGCATCTTCTCGATCTCTCTCGACGACTTCAGAACAACGGCCACGAAAACAGCTTTCAGTGATCAGTTGTCCGTTGTCAGTTAAACGTCGCCCCTGCGAGCTGCGTCCACTGCGCCCGACACTGACTGATTCAAGTCGCCGTTTCAGAACTCAGATTGTCAAATGCCAATCACTCCGGCACCATGAAACTGACAACTGACCGCTGATAACCGACAACTGTTCTTCACGCACACATCCACCGCGCCGCAGTCACGTTTTGCGCAACCGCTCCACGGTGGTCACAATTCCGGCCGCGATCGTCTCGATCGGCCGGTCTCCATCCACTCCCGCAAATCGTCCCAAAGCCCGGTAGTGCTCAATCACGGGCGCGGTAAGAGTCTCATAGGCGCGCATGCGCTCCTTGAAAATCTCTTCCGTGTCATCGGCTCGCTGGATCAGCGGCGTACCATCCACATCGCAAACCCCTTCCCTTTCAGGCGGGTTCACGTAGATGTTATAGATGCGCTGACAGACAGGACAAATCCGGCGCCCGGTAATGCGGCGCAATAACTGATTATAGTTCAATTGGATGCTGACCGCAACCACGGGCAGGCTCTCCGGCTGGGCAGCCAGGCGCGCGTCCAGCCAGTCGGCCTGGCCCAGGGTGCGCGGGTACCCGTCCAGCATGTAGCCGCGGGCCGTATCCGGTTCCAGCAGCCGCGCAGCCACCATGTCGTTGACCAGCGCATCGGGCACCAGCTCGCCCCGGGTCATGATCTCCTTGGCTAGAACGCCCAGGGGCGTACCCTGCTCCACGTTCGCCCTCAGCAGGTCGCCAGTGGAGATCTGCGGAATACCCCACAGCTTAACCAGCTCCTTGGCCTGCGTTCCCTTGCCTACGCCCGGAGCGCCCAGCAAAAGAATGGGGCCGGGTGCGATCTTGCTTTCCGCTGCCCGGCCTCGCTCCATTGAACTTGCGATCGAAGACATTACCAGGTTTTCCTTCCGCGTATGCGACCGGAGCGCGGGGAAAAGCCATCATAGTGCCGCATGATCAGCTGCGATTCGATCTGGTTGATCGTATCCATGGCCACACCCACCACGATGAGCAGCGAAGTGCCGCCAAAGTAGAAGTTCACGTTCATGCCGTGAATCAGGAAGTTGGGCAGGTTCTCGAACAGGCGCCCAACCAGCCAGATTTTGTCGAAACGGATGCCCGAAATCAGGAACGTGGGCACCATTTGGACGACGATAAGATAGAGCGCTCCGACCAGCGTAATGCGGGTGAGAATGTCGTTGATGAAGTCCGAGGTGCGTTTGCCGGGCCGGATGCCGGGGATGAACGATCCCGACTTGCGGAAATTGTCGGCAATGTCGTCCGGCTTCATCACGATGGATACATAGAAATACGCGAAGAAAATAATGCCCAGGACGTTGAGAAACTCGTACCACGGATAGCCGGGCGTGAGCGCCTGCATGATGGGCTGAAGAAACTTGCTGTTCTGCACCCAATCCACCGAGGCGAAGAGCAGAGGCGCGGACAGGATGGAGCTGGCAAAGATGATGGGCATAACGCCGCCGGAGTTCACCTTGAGAGGCAGGTGGCTGGACTGGCCGCCCATCAGCCGCCGGCCCACAATGCGCCGCGCGCTCTGGATGGGAATGCGGCGCTCGGCGCGCTCCACCCAGACGATGAACGCTACGACGGCCAACATGCCTACCAGCAGCGCAATGGTAATCAGGAAGGTCATGGAACCCCAGGCGTCAGTCTGGATTTTGTTCACCAGGTCTTCCACGCCGCGGGGCAGGCCGGCCACAATACCGGCAAAGATCAGCAGGCTCATGCCGTTGCCGATGCCGCGGTCGGTAATCTGCTCGCCCAGCCACATGATGAACGTAGTGCCCGCCGTCAGCGTGAGAACCGTCATCAGGATGAACCCGATGCCTGGATTCAGCACCAATCCCTGCTTGGTAAGAATGGCGGCGATGCCGAGGGATTGCAGCACGCCCAGGATCACGGTCAGGTAGCGCGTCCACTGCGTGATCTTGCGGCGGCCCAGTTCGCCTTCCTTTTGGATGCGGGCCAGCGGCTCATAGACCACGGTAAGCAACTGAAAAATAATCGACGCCGTGATGTAGGGCATGATGCCCAGCGCAAAAATAGTCATGCGGCGCAGATTGCCGCCGCCGAACAGGTCCATCAGGCCCAGCGCCGAGCCGCTCTGGCCGTTGAACAGCAACTCCAGCTGTTTGGTGTTGACTCCCGGGGTGGGAATGAACGCTCCCAGCCGGTACACGGCCAGGATGCCCATGGTGAAGAGAACCCGCTTGCGCAGGTCCGGAATCCGAAATATATTGAGAAACTTCTCCAGCATAGGTACAACTTCCGCTTCAGGCGCGCGTGCCGCGCCATTCAATTTTCAGGCTTGTTCCAGCCCTGGTCCTGGCCTTTCCCCTATCTTACGGTATCTTTCGGTTCTCCATCAGCCTAAAGGGGCCCGGAATCGCCGCCTGTGCAGGCCGTCACAGGCTTCACGGATCAGGTTTCAGGCGTCAGTTCTTGCGGTTCTTGCAATCTTCGCTGATCCCCATGACTCGGCAGGTCTTTCTGAACCCTGACCCTGAAACCTGCCCCCTGTCCTTTACGCCGCCGCTCCCAGCACCACCGCCTTGCCGCCGGCCTTCTCGATCTTCTCGGCCGCCGATTTGGAAAACTTGTGAGCGTGCACGGTGACGGCCATACTCAGCTCGCCCCCGCCCAGTATCTTGATCAACGCCTGCTTGCTCGAAGCCAAACCCAGTTTGGCGTAATCGTCGAGCGCGATCTCCTTCACGCCCAGTTTCGCAATCCGGTCGAGATTCACAATCGTGTACTCGGTGCGGAAAATATTGGTAAAACCGCGCTTGGGCAAGCGGCGGTGCAGCGGCATCTGGCCGCCCTCAAAGCCGCGCATCAGGCTGGAGCCCGACCGCGATCCCTGGCCCTTGTGGCCGCGGGTCGAAGTCTTGCCCATGCCCGACCCCATGCCTCGGCCGATACGCTTGCGCCCTGTATTGGCCCTCCGCGGCGCGCGCAAATTCGAAAGATTCTTTGCCATGTTCTCCCTCGCTATAGCGCCCGGGACTTGCCTTCCCCGACTCGCGTTTGAGAAGTGAAGGAGTGAAAAAGTGAAGTTGGGTGCCGGCTACCGCCGCCCATTCACTCTCTCACTCATTCACTCTTTCCCTCCCGTTTCCTCTATTTCTCAACAATGCGTACCAAATGCGGCACCGCCTTGACCATGCCGCGCACCGACTCCGTGTCCTCGCGCTCCACGATCTGGTTGAGGCGCGTAAAGCCCAGGCCCTTGACCACCAGCTTGTGCTTGGTGGGCGTGGCGATGGCTGAGCGGTAATACTGAATGCGAATCTTCTTCGCGCTCCCCGCCGCACGATTTGCATCCGGTGGGGTGTTCTTCTTGGGGCTGGCCATTAGAGCTCCTCCACCTGCTTGCCGCGCGTCGTGGCTACTTCAGACTTGTCGCGCAACTGCACCAGCGCGTCGAACGTGGCCTTGATGACGTTATGCGGGTTGGGCGAGCCGATGCTCTTGGTGAGCACATTTTGCACGCCCGCCGAGGTCATGACCGCTCGCACTGCGCCGCCGGCAATCACACCCGTGCCTTCCGGCGCCGGCTTGAGCAGCACCTGGCCGGAGCCGTAGCGGCCCAAGACCTGGTGCGGAATCGTGGTCTCGGTCAGGTTCACGCGCACCAGGTTCTTCTTCGCGCTCTCGATTCCCTTGCGAATAGCCTGGGGAACTTCCTTGGCCTTGCCCGATCCGTACCCCACCACCCCCGAAGCGGCGTCGCCCACCACCACCAGCGCGGCAAAGGACATGTTCTTGCCGCCCTTCACCACCTTGGTCACACGGTTGATGGCCACCACCTGGTCCTTCAGGTTGTACTGGTTGGCATCGAGTTTCTTTTTCAATGTCGTCATTGCTATCTCGTTTCCAGTTATCAGTTGTCAGTTATCAGTTATCAGTGAGAATCCTTGGATTACCTCAGTAGCCGGTTAACGCACAAACAACTGACCACTGACAACTGATCACTGACAACTGCTTTTAGAACTCCAGTCCCGCCGCGCGCGCCGCATCGGCCAGGGCCTTGACGCGCCCGTGGTAGAGATAGCCGCCGCGGTCGAAGACTACGCTCTTGATGCCCTTGGCCACGGCCTGCTCGGCCACGGCTTTGCCAATCTCCTTGGCCGCCGCCACGTTGCCGCCGGTCTTGTGTTTAAGCTGCAAGGTCGACGCCGAAACCAGCGTCTCGCCCTTCTGGTCGTCGATCACCTGCGCGTAAATGTGGTTCAGCGAGCGATAGACGTTCAGCCGCGGCCGAGTTTCGGTCCCCGCCAGCTTCTCGCGAATGCGCGCGTGAATCCTCTGCCGGATTGCGTTTCTCTTGGTCTGCGTAATCATGTTCTCTCTCACCTATCAGCGGGACCACCCTGCAGCCCCGTTCGGTTGGGACAGTTCACAGTTCTTAGTCCAAAGTCGATGCTGTCTCGGTCCACCGGCAACTGAGAACCACGAACCGTAAACTACGAACTGCCTTTCTTACTTTGCTCCCGTCTTGCCGGCCTTCTTCTTCAGGCGCTCGTCCGAGTAGCGCACACCCTTGTTCTTGTACGGGTCGGGCTTGCGCAGCGAGCGCATGTCCGCCGCTACCTGACCTACCTTCTGGCGGTCGATGCCGCTCACCGTCAGGTGCGTCTGCTTGGGGTCGATGGCCACCTCGATGCCGCTGGGCAGCGGAAACTCGATAGGATGCGAGTAGCCCAGCGTAAACACCACCGTGCCCTTGCCCTTCAGCTCGGCGCGATAGCCGATGCCTACAATGTCGAGATCCTTCTTCCAGCCCTGAGTCACGCCGTGCACGGCATTAAAGACCAGCGCGCGGGTAAGCCCGTGCACTGCGGCCTTATCGTCGCTGGAGCGCTCCAGGACCAGGTGCCCGTCGGACGTCTTCAGCGAGATGCCCTCGGCGATCAGCGCCGAAACCTTGCCTTTGGGCCCTTCAACAAGGACGGCGTTGCCCTCGACCTTGTACTTGACCCCCGCGGGCAGCGGGATCGGCTTCTTTCCAATACGCGACATTTCCTGAAATCCTTCATTGGCTTGCGAGTCCCGAACGGCTAAGTTGCCGTCGTTCCACTGCAGCCGGAAAACAGTTCGCAGTTCGTAGTTCCCAGTTCACAGCCTCGAATCCAGCCGCGCCACCAATCAACTGTGACCTGCGAACTGTGAACTCTGAGCTGCCTTTACCACACCTCGCACAGCAACTCCCCGCCCACGCCCTCGCGGCGCGCCTGGCGGCCCGTCATCACGCCCTTGGGCGTGGTGAGAATCGAAATGCCCAGGCCGCCCTGCACGCGCTTGATGTCGTCGCGGCCCACGTAAACGCGGCAGCCGGGACGCGAGACGCGCGCCAGGTCGCGGATGGCCGCTTCCGTGCCGCCGTACTTGAGGTACACGCGCAGGATCAGCTTGCCTTCCTCTTCCTGGGTCTTGTAGTTCGAGATGTAGCCCTCTTCCTTGAGAATGCGGGCAATCTCGGTCTTCAGCTTCGAAGCCGGCACATCCAGCTTCTGATGACGAGCCCGGATGGCGTTCCGGATGCGCGCCAGAAAATCTGCTACTGGGTCGGTCAGACTCATTCCTTCTCCTTCATTCCCCGTTCGCTCGCCGCGGCGAGAACCAGCGGGAATGCCTTCTGAGTTCACAGCTCTTAGTTCACAGTTCACAGTCGCTGGTTACTGGCAGCCATTCACTGTGAACTATGAACTGCGAACTGTGAACTGTCTTTCTACCAGCTCGATTTGTTCACGCCCGGAATCTCGCCCTTTAGAGCCAGAGCCCGGAAGCACAGACGGCAGATGCCGAACTTGCGCAGAAATCCCCGCGGCCGCCCGCACAGCTGGCAGCGATTGTGCTTGCGGCTGCTGAACTTCGGCTTCCGCGCGTCTTTCACCCGTTTTGCAGTGGTTGCCATAAATCCCTCAAACAGTTCACGGTTCTCAGTTCATAGTTCTCAGTTATTTCGTTCTCTGCGTCCAGGCCGTGAACTGGAACTGTGAACTACGAGCTGCTTTTACGCCCCCTGCCGGAACGGCATTCCGAAGTGGCGCAGCAGCGCCCGCGCTCCGTTGTCGTCTCTGGCTGTGGTCACAATCGTGATATTCATGCCCTTCAGTTTTTCCACCTTCGCGTAATCGATCTCCGGGAAGATGAGCTGGTCGCGCAAGCCGAGAGTGTAGTTGCCGCGGCCGTCAAAACTTTTCGTCGACACGCCGCGGAAGTCGCGCACCCGGGGCAGCGCGGTCGAGATCAGCCGGTCCAGGAACTCGTAGGCCTTGTCCGACCGCAGCGTGACCATGGCGCCAATCGACATGCCCGCGCGCACCTTGAAGGCCGCAATCGACTTCTTGGCCTTGGTGGTCACCGGCTTTTGCCCGGCAATCGCGGTCAAGTCGGCCACCAGCGGATCCAGCAGCTTGGTATTCTGTGTGGCCTCGCCCAGCCCCATGTTGATTACGATCTTTTCGAGCTTGGGAACGGCCATCGCGTTCTCCAGGCCCAGCTCCTTCTGGAGAGCCTGTTTGATCTCTTTCTGATACTTCTCTCTCAGCCTTGCCGCCATTGCTCTCTGCTCTCTTTCTTCCGGCCCTCGGAGTGGTCGCCATGACCGTCTACCGCTGCGGAAAAACAGTTCTTAGCTCACAGTTCCCAGTTCGTAGTTCTCAGTCGCCGATTCCAGGTCTTTCGCTGATCCGCTCTGTTCCGCATTTGCACGACGCAACTGAGAACCGTGAACTACGAACCGTGAACTGCTTCTCTCACTTCTTCGTCGGCAGCTCCGAGCCGCACTTCTTGCACACGCGCACCCGCGAGTCGCCCTGGATCTTGTGACCCACGCGCGATGGCCCGCAGTTAGGGCATACCAGCGCCACATTCGACACATTGATGGGCGATTCGTGCTCCGCGATTCCGCCCTGCGTGCGCTGCCCGGTCTTGCCTGAAACCGTCTTCTTGACCACGCGCGCGTGCTCCACCAGCACCGTCCCCTTATCGGGGAAGGCACGCAGCACGCGGCCCCGCTTGCCGCGGTCCGATCCCGTCAGGACCTCGACCGTATCATTGCGATGAATCATCAAACTCGCCATTTTCTTCTCCAGCTTTCAGCCTTCAGTTCAATCTTGCTTTGGCCGCGCTCTCAACTCAGCATCAACAAAGCTGATCACTGCAAGCTGACGGCTGAGAGCTGCTTCTACACCACTTCCGGCGCCAGCGAAGCAATCTTCAAAAATTTCTTTTCGCGCAGCTCGCGCGCCACCGGACCGAACACGCGCGTGCCCACCGGCTCGTGATCGTCGCCGATCACCACCGCCGCGTTTTCGTCAAATCTGATATAGGTGCCGTCTCGGCGCCTGTGCTCCTTGCGCGTCCGCACGATGACCGCCTTCACCACCTTGCCCTTCTTGACCGTGCCGTCGGGCGAAGCTTCCTTCACCGCCGCGGTCACAATGTCACCCAGGCCCGCCTTGACGCCCAGCCCACCACCCAGAGGCAGAATCACCTGTAGCTTGCGCGCGCCGGAGTTGTCGGCCACCGCCAGCATGGTTCTCATTTGCACTGCCATGGTTCGTTCTCCTAAGTTCTCAGTTAACAGTTGTCAGTTAAATTTTCCGCAATCGGCAAGCTCGACTGATCCCCATCGAACAGGGCAACTAAACGCCCGAAAATCACCTCGCCACCAACAAACTGATCACTGACAACTGATCACTGACAACTGCTCTAGCTCACCGGCTCGTGGGCCGTGTCTTCCACCTGGGCCAGCGTGGAACGGCGCACAATCTCCTCGAGCGACCACCGCTTCAGCTTGCTCAGCGGCCGCGTCTCACGAATGCGCACCATATCGCCAAGACGCGCCGAGCTCTGCTCGTCGTGCGCGTAAAATTTCTTGGTCGACCGCACGATGCGCTTGTATTTGGCGTGCGCCTTGCGCATTTCCACCGCGACCACGATGGTTTTCTGCATCTTTGTCGAAACCACCTGGCCGACCTTCTCGTTGCGCCGCGACGCGGGCGCTTGCCCCTGGGCTTCCTGATTTTGATCCGCCGTCATTTACCGGCTCCCTTCGTCTTCTTTGCCGCGGCCGCCTTCCTCGTCTTGGCTGCTGCCGGCTTACGCGTTCTGGCCACTGCCCGCTTAACCGCTGCCGGCTTGCGCGTGCGCTTCGGCTTGTCCGCAACCGGCGCGTCGGGTGCGGCTTCTTCCGCTTCCGCCGTCTCGCCGTGAATGCCCAATTCGCGCTCGCGGGCAACGGTCTTGATCTGCGCGATTTCCTTGCGCAACTGGCGAAGCTTCTTCACCCCGTCGTTCTGCCCCATCGACACCTGGAAGCGCAGCCGGAACAACTGGTCGGCCGTCACTTTCTTGTGGTGCGTGAGCTCCTCGTCGCTCAAATTACGAATCTTCTGGAGTTCCATCGTTCCTAAGCTCCCAGCTTCTCGCTTCTAGCTCCTAGCTAACCCCGCTCAATCGCCGCTCTTCAATTCGTCAAGAAGAGCTAGAGGCTAGAAGCTAGCGGCTAGTAGCTGCTTTTCTACTTCGCCTCGGCCACCGGCTTCTCTGCGCCGGGCCGTTGCACAAACTTGGTTTTGAGCGGCAGCTTGTTCGACGCCAGTCGCATGGCCTCCGCGGCCACCTCCGGCGCCACGCCCTCCATCTCGAACAGAATCTTGCCCGGCCGCACCACCGCGACCCAGTGATCCAGCGCGCCTTTGCCTGAGCCCATCCGGACTTCGGCCGGCTTCTTGGTAATCGGCTTGTCCGGGAACAGCCGCAGCCAGATCTTGCCGCCGCGCTTCACAAAACGCGTCATGGCGATGCGACTGGCCTCGATCTGCCGGTCGGTGATGTATCCGCACTCCATCACTTTCAGACCGTACTCGCCGAACGACAGCGACGACCCGCGCCAGGCCTTCCCCCGGCGCTTGCCCTTCTGCTGCTTGCGGAACTTCACTTTCTTTGGCATCAACATAACGAAACCCTCAAAAGCAGTTCACAGTTGCCAGTCCTTCTGTGCCGTGCGCGGTCCAACTATGAACTAAGAACTGTGAACTAGAAAACAGACGTTCCTACCGCCGGCGCCTGCCGCCGCTTCTGCTCGTAGATATCGCCGCGATAGATCCAGGTCTTCACGCCGATCACGCCATAAGTCGTGTTCGCTTCCGTGAATCCGTAGTCGATATCCGCGCGCAGCGTGTGCAGCGGCAAACGCCCCTGCAGATACCACTCCGAGCGCGCAATCTCATTGCCATTCAGGCGTCCGGAGACGCGCACCTTAATCCCCTTGCAGCCGAAGCGCAGCGCCGAATCCACGCTCTTGCGCATCGCCCTGCGGAAGCTCACGCGCTTTTCTAATTGCAGCGCAATGTTCTCGCTCACCAGTTGCGCGTCCAGCTCCGGCTTGTTCACCTCGATAATGTCGATGAATACGTCGCGGTTAGTGCGCTTGCCGAGCTCGGTCTTCAGCTTCTCGATCTCCGCCCCCTTGCGCCCGATTACGATTCCTGGACGCGCGGTGCGGATAAGGAAGCGCAGCTTGTTACCCGGCCGTTCGATCTCCACCGAGCTCACGCCCGCGGCCTTAAGCTTCTCGCGCAGCTCGGCCTTGAGCTTCACGTCCTCGACCAGCAGCTTGTCGTACTCGCGCTCGCTGAACCAGCGCGACCGCCACGGTTTGTTGATTCCCAACCGGAATCCATAAGGATGGACTTTCTGTCCCATGCTTTTTCCCTCAAACTTCCTTTAATCCTTAGCCAGGCCGCCGGGAACCCTCCGGGTGCGGCCAAACTCTCGAACCTGTCATCCTGAGCGAGCCCCTTCAGCAGCCCAACCCATATACCCTGTCATCCTGCGCGCAGCCAAGGATCTGTATTTCAATTCCCTTGCCTGCCAAACTTACTCAGCCTTCTTCTTGGCCGCGGTCTTCTTGTGCGTGGTCTCGTGGGCAGATTTCTTCGCCGCAGTCTTGGCTGCCGGCTTCTTTTCTTCAGCCGGCGCGGCCTTTTTCGCGGACGGTTTCGCAACTCCGCCCTTGATCGCTTTCGTTGCCTTCGGCGCTGGCTCCGGCTCCTCGACCTTGGTCACCAGGTGCGAGGTTCCGCCATTGCGCTCGGCCACCGAAACCACGATGTGCGTGAGCCGCCGCTGATACCGATACGCGCGGCCCATGGGCGCGGGACGAATCCGCTTCATGCGCGGGCCGTCGTTGGCCAGTGCCTGCTTCACGTACAGGTTGTCCACATCCAGGTCGATGCCCTGCTCGCCGGCCACGTACTTGGCGTTGTCTATCGCCGAGCTCAGCAGCTTGTGAATCACCGGAGCGATCCGCTTCTTGGTAAAGGCCGCCGTGTCCAGCGCCTCCTGCACACCCCGCCCCTTGATCAGATCCAGCACCAGCCGCGCCTTCTGCGGCGACACGTGCTGAAACCTCGCTGACGCCCGGTACTCTCTTGTCTCGACTGCCATTTCGTTCCTCAATACGAGCCTTCAGCGATCCGCTTTCAGCTCTCAGCTTGTTCATGCCCGATGAGCTCATCTCATCGCGCTTTCCGCGCCGCCCACGCTATCTGTCCAGCCACCGTCAAGCTGAAGCTGAAAGCTGACAGCTAAAACCTGCTTCTACCGCCCCGCCGGCTTGACCACCGTCTCCGTCGCAGCCTTAGCGCCGCCGGTGTGCCCCTTGAACGTGCGCGTGGGCGCAAACTCTCCCAGCTTGTGCCCCACCATGTTCTCGGTCACGTACACGGGAACAAACTTCTTGCCGTTATGCACCGCAATGGTGTGACCCACAAACTCCGGAAAGATGGTCGAGCGCCGCGTCCAGGTCTTCACAACCTTCTTCTCGTTGGCGTTGTTCAGCGCCTCCACCTTCACCATCAGGTGCGCATCCACAAACGGGCCCTTCTTTGTCGAACGTGCCATAAATGCTCAGCTCCTAGCTTCTAGCTTCGACCTTCTAGCTCTCCATTGCCTGAGCTATCTGCCGCGCCGTTGCCTGAATTCTTCACCTGCCGCACTTAGCTAGTAGCTAGAAGCTAGAAACTGGCGGCTGCCCTTCTTACTTCGTCCTGCGGGCCACGATGAATGCATCGGTCCGCTTGTTGTTGCGCGTCTTGTAGCCGCGCGTGGGCTGGCCCCACGGCGTCACCGGATGGCGTCCTCCCGATGTCTTGCCTTCGCCGCCGCCGTGCGGGTGATCGACCGGGTTCATGGTCACGCCGCGATTCGTCGGCCGGATGCCCATCCAGCGCTTGCGGCCTGCCTTGCCGATGGAAATATTTTCGTGATCGGTGTTGCCCACCTGGCCCACCGTCGCCATGCACTCCGCCAGCACGCGGCGCGTCTCGCCGGAAGGCAGCTTGAGTAGCGCGTAATCACCCTCCTTGGCAACCAGTTGCGCCTGCGCGCCCGCCGAGCGAGCCATCTGCGCGCCCTTGCCCGGCCGCAGCTCGATGGCGTGTACCGTGGTGCCGGCGGGAATATTTTTGAGCGGCAGCGCATTGCCGATCAAAATATCAGCGTCAGGACCGGAGCTCACCGTCGCGCCTACCTTCAGCCCCACCGGCTGCAGGATGTAGCGCTTCTCGCCGTCGGCATAATGCACCAAAGCAATGCGTGCAGACCGGTTCGGATCGTACTCGATGGTCGCCACCTTGCCCGGCACGCCGTACTTCTCGCGCTTGAAGTCGATCAGGCGAATCTTCTGTTTGTGCCCGCCGCCCTGGTGGCGGATGGTCAGATCGCCGGAGTTGCGCCGCCCGCCGGTGCGCTTGCGCGTGGTCAGCAGCGGCTTGTGCGGCGTGTCCGTGGTCAGATCGTCGTTGACCAGCGACGTCTGGAACCGCAGCGTCGGCGTCATCGGTCTGTATGTCTTGATTGCCATCGTCGTTTCCCTAAAAACAGGTGTCAGGGGTCAGAGATCAGGGATCAATTCCCCCTGCTCAATCTCGTGTTTTCTGTTCTCTGCTCTCTATTACAGATTGCTCACATACTCCGGCAGCTTCTCGCCGGCCTTCAGCTTCACGTAGGCCTTTTTCCAATCCGGCCGGAAGCCCGCGTACTTGCCCCGGCGGCGCTCCTTGCCGGCGAAGGTCGCGGTGCGCACCGCTGCCACCTTCACTTTGAACAGCGTCTCCACAGCCTGCTTGACTTCGTTCTTGGTGGCTTCCCTCGCCACCTCGAAGACCAGCGTGCCTTCGGTTTCCTTCACGCCCAGAGCCTTTTCGGTGATCACCGGGCGGCGAATTGCGGTATAGGTCGTCGGCATTACGCGGCCTCCTTCTCTGCCTTGGTGGCCTTGCGGCCAGCCGCGCGCCTTGACACGCTCCTGGCCAGCGCCTCAGTCAGTTGCTCAATCGCGGCCCTGGAGAAAATTGCGCGGTCGTAGCGCAGCAGATCGTAGGGATGGACTTCGTTGTTCAGCACCAGTTCCACGCCCTGCAGATTGCGCGCCCCCTTCACCAGCCCTTCGGTCAAAGTTCGGCCATTCTCCACCAGCAGCGCGGTGCGCGTGACGCCCAGCTTGCCCAGCGCGTTGAAGTAGAGCTTGGTCTTGGCTTCCTTGATCTCCAGCGAATCCACCACTGTGAGCTTGCCGTCCGCCAGCTTGGCGGCCAGCGCCGAGCGCAACGCGCCCAGCAGCTTCTTGCGCGGGAAAGGATACTCGTAGCTGCGCGGCTGCGGTCCGTGCACCGTGCCGCCATGCCTCCAAAGAGGAGATCGCACCGAACCCACGCGCGCGCGACCCGTGCCCTTCTGCTTCCACAGCTTCTTGCCCGAGCCGGCCACCAGCTTGCGATTCTTGGTGGCGTGCGTGCCCTGGCGCTGCGCGGCGCGGAAGTGCTTCACCGCTTCCCATAGCAGGGCTTCGTTCACCTGGTCCGGCGCAAACACCGCGTCGGCCAGCTCCATCGAGCCCACCTTCTCGCCGTTCAGATTCATTACGTCTATGTTTGCCATTGTGTTCTTCCTGAACTTTTAGCTCGTAGCCTGTGGCCCGCAGCTTCCAGTTCCTTCATTCCCAATCGAATCATTTCCATTTACGGCAATACACAAGCTACTGGCTACCGGCTCGTTACTTCCGCTTCGCCGCCGCCTTCTTCGCCGCCTTCAGCGGGTCAACTGTACCCGCTCCGGCAAATCCGCGGCGCTCGCGCGGCGGAGCCTTGGCCTTCGAGATCAATACGTACCCTTCGCGCGGGCCCGGCACTGCGCCTTCGACCATAATCAGGTTTTCATCGATATCGATGCCGCGAATGCGCAAATTGCGCACCGTCACCTGGTCGGTCCCGAAGTGGCCCGGCATGCGCTGCCCCGGAAATACACGCGACGGAAAACTCGATGCGCCGATCGATCCCTGCACCTGGAACATGTGGCCATGCGACTTAGGCCCACCGCCAAATTTGTGCCGCCTCACCACGCCCGCAAACCCGCGTCCCTTCGAAGTGCCGATCACGTCCACAAACTTGGCGTCGGAAAAGATGTCCACCAGCACGCGGTCGCCGGCCTTTACGCCGTCGCTGCCTTCGGCCGCGGCGGAGCCCTCAGCCGCAATTTCGACATCGACTTCTTTGATCATCTTCACCGGCGGCGCCTCCGTCTTGGCCAGGTGACCGGTCTGTGCCTTGGTCATCCGCGAAGCCTTCACGAATTCCACCAGCCCGATCTGCGCCGCGTCGTAGCCGTCCTTCGCCGCCGTCTTCAACTGCGTAATCACGCAGGGACCGGCCTGCAGCACCGTAATCGGGTGCACGTCGCCTTTCTCGTCGAAGACCTGCGTCATGCCGATCTTTTTGCCTAAAATCCCTGTAACTGCCATGTCGTCCTCGCCTCATCATGCGGCGGCTTGCGCCGCACTGCCGGAATTTTTCAGAGATCAGCATTCAGAGATCAGTTTCTGTCTTGCCGCTGCCGGCCGTTTTTGCTGATCTCTGATCTCTGACCCCTGATTTCTATTTCTCGAACGCCTTGATCTCCACATCCACGCCCGCGGGCAGATCGAGCTTCATCAGCGCGTCCACCGTCTGCTGGGTTGGCTCCAGGATGTCGATCAGCCGCTTGTGGGTGCGAATCTCGAACTCCTCGCGCGACTTTTTGTCCACGTGCGGCGAACGAAGCACGCAGTACTTGTTCTTGATCGTCGGCAAGGGAATCGGCCCCGCCACCGTTGCTCCGGTGCGCTTGGCCGTGTCCACAATTTCGCCCGTCGAGGTATCGAGCACGCGATAGTCGTATGCCTTCAACCGGATGCGAATCCTTTGTCCTACCATGTGCTCCCTTTCGGTTCGCAGATTACAGTTTTTCAGTTGCCAGTCATCAGATCTTTGTTACTCGTATTGCCAACATCGATTCTTGCCTTGAGCCCGAACTGACAACTGACCACTGATCACTGGCAACTTTCACTTGATAATCTCCGAGATCGTTCCCGCGCCCACCGTGCGCCCGCCTTCGCGGATGGCAAAGCGCAATCCCTTCTCCAGAGCCACCGGCGTGATCAGCTCCACCGTCAGCTCCACGTTGTCGCCCGGCATCACCATCTCCACCCCCGCCGGCAGCTCCGCCACTCCCGTCACGTCCGTGGTCCGGAAATAAAACTGCGGCCGGTAACCCTTGA
>JASHRF010000026.1 GCA_030037545.1 Acidobacteriaceae bacterium
GCCTGGATTTAACTACATTGTGAGTATGTACTCATAAGAATTGGTAGCCAAAGCCCTGCCCCCGACACCATGCCCTCCTGGATGCCAGGAGAGGACTACCTCATCAACTTCCGCAAGGGAGATCCCTACATCAAGGTCGACGAAGGCTATGCTCGCCTGCCAGGCGCCGGTTACGAGGCCATCCATCCTGAACTCGAAGGGCTCGACCCCGAAGACTACCCCGACATCGCCAAGCTGCGCATCCTCGGCGACGTGGCGCCTTACTCGCGCGAGTTCCAGAAGATCGCAGCGCGTGTTCGTATCGATGCCAAGAACAACCCCGATCTCGAAGCCGAATACGGCCGCATTGCAGAGCAGGTCAGACAGACCAAGGAGTCGACACTCCAGGTGGCACAGCGACACTTCAACGCGCCGGTCGACACTGTCGAGGGAACCGTCAAGTCCGTGCGTGGCATGGAGGTCGAGCTGAAAGAGTTCCCGGGCCGGACTTTCCGCTTTTCATCCGTGGGCGGATCGATGGCGGATCTGACAGTTGATATCACCAGGTCCCTCCCCGCCCGGCGCACATAAATTTTCCCCGCACGCGCGCAAGGGACCAGCCCCGCCTCGTCTCCCGGTCGCCCTGCCCTCACAGCCAACCCGTCAGACAGAGCTTCATCGCATCCAGCCCCGATCCCCCGCAGTGCTGGCTCATCGGCCATGCTGTTCAGGCAGAGAGAACAGGGAAGATCTCGATAGTCAGACAACCAGCACGGTGTGCTGCTGGCTTGTTTACATGTCTACATGGATGAAGAGGACAACAGGGGATCAGGTAGATACTTGCACGGCTGCAACAAAAGAGGTGATTGCGGGGTCAGAGCAACACTGCTTTCAAGGTTGGTCCGATGAGTTGTTAGACGCCGCGCCTTCACTGCACGGCTCTGCCTGGTACTACAATGTCTTGTCTCGCGGCCCGCCGCCGCCGGCCGCTAAGAACCCATCTTTGGCGGCATAACCGCTTCCGGTTACTTCCGACTGGTCGACTACAAAGCCGCTGTAAAAGTACGGTCGGCGAAAACGCACCAGAAACCCCGGAATGAGTGCCTCCCCAACAGAGCACAATGGCTTACGACACACTTTCAGGGCTGTTCAGGGTTACAACGAGTCGCCGTAGTATAGGGCTTCGCCGTAAAGATTCCGTAAAGGACCACTTAATGACCACTTCTTCGGTGCCGGAGACCGGCTTCAGGCCGGATGAGCGTTTATGGGGTCCATCCTCGAAACGCAGTCTAACTCAGGGTCAATGAGTGCATTGCCTCGTTCGCGACAGTTGAAAACAACCCGATGGTATGCGCTGGACACGATCAAGCGACATTCCTATCCAAGCCCGACGGCCCGGGTTCCATTGTACGATCCTGGCAACTAGTGCGAACGGAGATCTCAGAAGCGAGCTTCTTAGCTACCGGGAATTCCGGGATAGCGCCGAATTCGGCTTGAGCCAGACAAGACAGATTTCAAACCAAGCCCAATTTTGAAGGGGGGATGGAGAAGAATCAAGCCGTTCAGGAATTTGTCAAAATAATTCGGCCATTTCTGTAACGAACATCATGAGACTTGACTTTATTCAATCGTATGGACCAGCGAGACGTGCTTCACCCCATGCGGTTTGTTCATTGTCGGGTCTGCTCCCTTATTGTGCTCTTCTGGGTGACGGGACTAGCCGCAGCAGCGCAGCAGCCCCTTACCCTCAGACAAGCCATCGACCAGGCCCTGGGACAGAGCCCTGAAGCTGTCATGGCTTGTGCCGGAAGCCAGGAAGCCAAGGCCGGTGCAGCGCTCGCGCGCACACAACTGTTTCCGCAATTAAATTTCACAGAGGATATATCGCGCGGCAACGACCCTGTCTACGCATTCGGAACGCGTCTGCGCCAGCGGCAGTTTACACAGGCCGACTTCGCGCTGAACGCTCTGAATCGTCCTCAACCCATTGGTAGCTTTGCGACCCGCTTCTCCGGGTCATGGATGGCGTTCGATTCCTTCAAAACACAGAAGACAATTCGAAGTGCAGACCTGATGGAAAAGAGCGCCGCCTCATCCGCAAAGGCCGTAAATCAGAAAATCGTCCTCGACGTCGTGCAGGCCTACCAGTCTGTGCTCTATGCCCAGCGGGAAGTTGACGTTGCGCAGCACGAGCAGGAGACAGCCGCCGCACTGCTGAGTTCAGTCGATGACCGCGTCAAAGCAGGGCTCGCAGTTGAGTCGGACCTCATGTCCGCACAGGTCAATGTGGCTGCGCGCAAACAGGAGATGATCGCGGCGCAAGGCGATCTCGAGCTGGCGTGGGCAGAATTGCGCTTGGCCATGGGCGCGCCCGAGTTGCAAGCAACGACGGTGCAACCCATTGAGCCGCACGAGTTTCCCGAACAGGCTCTCGATCTGGAACTGGCGACAGCCGCGAAGATACGACCCGACCTAATTGCGCTTAGCCAGGCACAATCGGCGCAGGGTGCGACAGTGGGAGCGGCGAGATCGGGTTTCGGCCCGCATGTGAGCGCTTATGGCAACTGGGAAGAAGATCAGCCTTCATGGGGTAGCTCGGGCGGCAATAACTGGGTAGCGGGTGTACAGATCGGCATCGACATTCTTCCTCTCGGCAAACGCGCCCAGCTCGCACAAGAAAGTGCGGCGAAACAACGGATCGACGCCCAGATGGCTGCGATTCAGCAGAATGTGAGCCTCGAAGTGAGCCAGGCGCACATTCGCCGACAGACCGCTCAGCTTTCGCTCGAAACAGCGCGGGCCGCCCTGGATCAGTCGGCCGAGAGTCTGCGCATCCTGCGCAACCGTTATGGCGCGGGGTTGGCGACCATCACTGATCTGCTGCGCGCCGAGGATGCCGAGCGCCAGAGCCAATCGAATTACTGGCATGCGGTCTACGGCAACGCCGTGGCGTATGCCCAACTGCTTTTCGCAACAGGGACACTGACTCCCGATGCGGCGGAGACATTGCAATGAAAGTTTTGCTATTTGGGTGTTTGTTAGCCGCTGCCTCGGTGATGGTCGCCGGGTGCCGTTCGGACGAGCCCGTCCGGACGGCTGCGGCACGGACCGTGCAGGCGCGCGTGGTCGAAAGCCAACTGCAGCGGACGCCCGCAACGGTACGGGCCACCGGCACTCTGCATGCGCGGGAAACAGCGGTTCTTTCCGCGCAGGTTGTAGGGCATGTGGAGCAGGTTCTCGTACATGAGGGCGACAGCGTCCGCGCTGGCCAAACCCTCGCTGTGTTGGACGACGCAACCTTGCGCGAGGCACTGGACCAAGCCCAGGCCGAAGTCAAGGCCGCGGAAAATCAGCAAGCCGCGGCCCAGAGCGACTCAGCGCTCGCCGCCAGCACGCTCGTGCGCTACAAGCAACTGCAGGTCGAGAAGAGCGTAAGTCCACAGGAGATGGATGAAGTGACGCGGCATGCCGAAGCCGCGGCGCAGCGCGTGGAATCTCTTCGCGAACAAAGTGAAGCAGCAAAGGCACAGGCACAAAGTGCGCGCACCATGCTGGACTATGCGCGCCTGCGCGCTCCCTTTGCCGGCGTAGTCACAGCACGCATGGCCGATCCCGGAACCCTTGCGTCGCCTGGTGTGCCGCTATTGCAGGTGGACAGCGCAGGCCCTTTGCAATTGCAAGTTACGGTCGATGAATCGGTCATCGGCGCGGTTCACCGGGGCATGAAGATTCAGGTGACGATCGATGGAGCGCTATCACCTGATTTCCCGGGTACGGTGGCGGAGATTGTTCCCGCCGCCGATCCGGCAAGCCACAGTTTTCTCGTAAAGATCGATCTTGCTCCTTCAAACATGCTGCACGCGGGCATGTACGGCACGGCAGCGATTGCCACCGGCTCCCGCGAGGCTATTCTCGTTCAACGCTCCGCGGTCGTGCTGCGCGGTTCCTTGGTTTGCGCCTACGTACTCGACGGCAATGGCATTGCGCAGTTGCGTTATCTTACGCTCGGCGCAACGCATGGCAACCTTGTCGAAATTCTTTCGGGCCTTTCATCCGGCGAAAGACTGGTGGACGATCCGCAGGATCGCGATCTCGCCGGAACGCGCATCGAGGCCCAGCCATGAAAAAAAGCTCCGGAATGGCAGGGCTTGGACTTGCCGGAAGGCTCGCGCATGCGTTCCTCAACTCCAAGCTGACGCCACTTTTTATCGTTGCTTCACTGGCCCTCGGCGTATTTGCGGTAGCAGTGATTCCGCGCGAAGAGGACCCACAGATCCTTGTTCCCATGCTTGATATCACCACCGCCATGCCGGGCGCATCGCCGGCTGAGGTCGAGCAGCGCGTCACGTTGCCCCTCGAGACACTGGTCCATCAAATCTCCGGCGTCGAATATGTCTACTCCACGTCGAGCCCCGGCCAGAGCCTCGTGATTGTGCGCTTTCTCGTCGGCACTCCGCAGGAAGATGCGCTCATCAAGGTCTACAGCAAGCTCTATTCAAACTTTGATCGCATGCCGCCGGGTGTTTCGCAACCCATCATCAAGGCGCGCTCCATCGACGATGTGCCGATCCTTTCGCTGACGTTGTGGGGAGAGCATTACAACGCCTATCAGCTTCGCGCTATCGCCGACGAGGTCGAGCACAACATTCAGCAGATCTCCGACGTATCGGAAACGTCGGTTATCGGCGGCCTTCCCCGCGCCATGCGGGTTCTGCTGAGCACCAGCAAGCTGAATGCCTATGGCTTGTCGCCTCTGGTTATTGTCGGGCATTTACAGGCGGCCAACGCGAGCTTGCAGGCAGGTAGCTTTGCTGAGAACAACCGCGAAATCCGTGTGGATGCGGGGAATCTGTTCACCAGCAACAAGGACCTTGAGTCTGTCGTGGTCGCAGTCGATCACGGCCGGCCTGTATACCTCCGCGATGTTGCGGACCAGATCGTAGACGGTCCCGCCGATCCAGCCGACTACGTGCTCTTCGGCACCACGACTGCGAGCGCCTGGCAGCATCAGGCTCCGCAACAGTATCCCGCTGTCACGATTACGGTGGCCAAGCGCAAGGGCACCAACGCCACCGACATCGCGAATGCCGTGCTCAAGCGCGTGCATGAGATGCAGGGTGTGCAGGTGCCCAACGATGTTCACATCACAACCACGCGCAACTACGGCGAGACAGCGAAGGCAAAGTCCGACGAACTACTCGAGCACCTGTTGCTGGCGACGCTCTCTGTAACGCTGCTGATCGCGCTCTTCCTTGGCTGGCGCGAATCCGGCGTCGTCCTGCTCGCCATTCCGGTGACCCTCGCGCTCACCATGTCGATCTTTTACTTCCTCGGCTACACCGTCAACCGTGTCACGCTTTTTGCCCTGATCTTTTCGATCGGCATCCTGGTCGACGACGCGATCGTAGTTGTCGAGAACGTAGTCCGCCACTTCCGCCTGCCTGAGAATCAGACGCGCTCCTGCACGGACGTTACCGTTGAAGCCGTCGCCGAGGTGGGTAACCCCACCATTCTCGCCACGTTTGCGGTCATCGCCGCCGCGTTGCCGATGGCGTTTGTCCGCGGGTTGATGGGACCGTACATGCGGCCCATACCCATCGGCGCCTCCGCCGCGATGCTTTTCTCGCTGATGGTGGCTTTTGTCGTTTCGCCGTGGGCGGCCATGCGGCTCCTCGGAAGGCACTTTGGAAGCGCGCGCGTATTGGAACCGGAGCACGAAAACTGGAGAACCCGTCTCTATCGCCGCGTCATTACGCCGTTGATCGCGTCAGGCCGAAACCGCCTGCTGTTTTTTGTTGGCGTCGCTGCCCTTCTGCTGGTATCTGTAGCGCTTGTTCCCCTCGGGCTGGTGCGCGTGAAGATGCTGCCCTTCGACAACAAGAGCGAGTTGCAGGTGGTCGTCAACATGCCCGACGGCACGCCTCTGGAACAAACGGCGCGCGTCTCCCAGGCACTCGGAGAGGCACTCTCGCAGCAGCCCGACGTGCTCAACTACCAGGTCTATGCCGGCACATCGGGCCCGTACAACTTCAACGGCCTCGTGCGCCACTACTACATGCGCCGCCTGCCCAACGAGGCTGACATTCAGGTGAACCTGCAGCCTGCAAAGCAACGCAGCGATCAAAGCCACACCATTGCGAAGCGGCTTCGTCCGGTGCTCGACGCGATCGGCAGCCAGTACGGCGCGCGTATCCAGGTGAGCGAAGTGCCGCCGGGTCCGCCGGTCATCCAGACCCTGGTGGCCGAGGTTTACGGCCCCGATATGGACGGACAGGTTCGCGTCGCGCAGCAGATCAAATCCATCTTCCAGCACACACCCGGCGTGGTGGACACAGACTGGTACGTTGAAGACCCGCAGCCAAGGCTGGCGATTCACGTTGACGAGGTGAAGGCGGCGCA
>JASHRF010000027.1 GCA_030037545.1 Acidobacteriaceae bacterium
TATCGCGCCTTTGCGAACGAGAGCCGTATTGAGACCGAGCGGCGCACCGAGCAGCTTCGCGCCACGGTGCTCGACAGTCTCGCGCATGCATACAAAACGCCGCTCACGGCGATCCGCGCGGCCAGCACCGGGCTGGCGGAGATGGGACGGCTGTCACCGGGCCAGGCGGAACTGGTGACGCTGATTAACGAGCAGACGAACGCCCTGGGCGAGCTGACCAGCCGCCTGCTCACTACGGCGCGGCTGGACGCCGGCGAGGTAGTGCTTAACGCCGCACCCGTGAGCGTGAGTTCAATGGTTGAGGAAGTGCTGGCCACGTTGAAAGACCGGCTGGCCAGCATGAAGGTTTCGATCGAAATCGAGGATGAGAATCTGATCCTCAACTGCGACCGGCAACTCATGCTCATGCTGCTGACGCAGTACGTTGACAACGCCTGCAAGTACTCGCTTCTGGGCACCACGATCACGATTCGCTTGATGCTGACCAGGACGGAGGCGATATTCTCGGTGCACAGCCATGGGCCGGTGATACCGATGGCGGACCGGGAGCGCATCTTCGAGCGCTATTACCGGTCTTCGAATTCATCCAACCGGGCATCGGGCACGGGTATCGGGCTGTCGGTGGCCAGAAGGGCCGCGCAGCTTCACGGCGGGCAGGTGTGGGTGACCAGTGAGGAACAGGAAGGAACCACGTTTTTT
Organism: Acidobacteriaceae bacterium; assembly: GCA_030037545.1. GTDB lineage: Bacteria > Acidobacteriota > Terriglobia > Terriglobales > Acidobacteriaceae > Telmatobacter. Next base: position 700 of record JASHRF010000027.1, read on the forward strand.
GCCGCCATTCCGGTGACCCGGGAGAAAGGAAAGGGACGATGAACCAGCAAACGATTCGAATTCTGGTGGTCGACGACGAGCCCGCCATCCGGCGCGCGCTAAGGCCGCCTCTCATGGAGCTGGGATTTCAGGTCGCGGAGGCGTCGCGCGGCGAGGAAGGTCTGCAGGCATTGCGCGCCAGCCAGTACGACGTGGTGCTGCTGGATGTGAACATGCCCGGGCTGGGAGGGATCGAGACGCTGCGCCGGATTCGCGCTTTTGCGCCGCGGCTGCCGGTACTGATGCTGACGGTGCGCGACCAGGAAGAAGACAAGGTGGAGGCTCTGGATCTGGGCGCCGACGATTACGTGACCAAGCCCTTCAGCACCCGGGAGTTGATTGCGCGCATCCGCTCGGCGGTGCGGCGCATGAGGGCGCCGGTACGCGCTGAAGACGCGCCTATCGAGATTGGAGAGATTCATCTGGACCCCGTGAAGCGGAGGGTAGCCAGGCGCGGAGAGGCGATACGGCTGACGCGCAAAGAATTCGACATTCTGCACTGCCTGATGAGCCGCGCGGGACGCGTGGTGACGTACGCGAAGTTGCTGACCGCGGTGTGGGGTGCAGAATGCCGCGAGGAAGTAGAGTACCTGCGCACCTTTGTGCGCCAGCTGCGCAAGAAGATCGAGGACGATCCGTCGAGCCCGGTATATCTGCTCACCGACGTTTCGGTGGGATACCGGTTCGCGGACGCGCAGATGCTTCAGGAGCAGGGGAACAGCGAAGAGCGTGGGCCGGAAGCGCGCGCGGCGGTTTCAAGGACGGAATAGAGGGTGTTCACGATTTCCATGTGGGTCCCCGGATTGCTGGCGGGCAAAGATGAAGGCCCATGGCAAGCGGCGCCATGGACCTTCTGGTCGTGATAGAAAGCGCCAGGTTTACTTCTTGCCCCAGAAATCCGGGTCCGCCTTGAGCCAGGAATCGGGCGCGTAGGTGATCTGCGGGACCACTACAAAGAGGTCCGACTCGTAGGACTCGATGGTAGCGGAGCCGAGTTCGCGCATCATTTGCAGCTGGTCTGCGCCGACGGTCTTAGGCAGGTTCTCGTCATTCATAAACTCCTGATCCACCGCGGCTAAATCCTTCATGGGGGTGGTGACGATGAACGTGTTGTCGCTGCCCACGCCGTACATCTTCTCGAACACGGCCCAGCGGGCTCCTGGCACCGACGAAAAGGCCTTTATGTAAAACTTCACCAGCCGCTCAAAGTCCTGATGATGCCCGGACCGGACATGGTAGACGGCGATATCGAAGAAGCGCATCTGCGCGAGATCGACGGCTGCATTGAGGCTCAGGTCTTCGCGGTACCTGTAGATGCTGTACATGTGGCCGGTCAGCATGGCTGCCTCGTTTGCGCTACCGGCTTTGAGCGCATCCTCGAGCTTGGTATTCGATACCACCTGGTCATGGTGCTTCTCCAGGTCGGCAAAGGCGTCGAATCCGGTGAAGTACAGGGCGCGGGGAGTGCCGGTGATGTTCATCAAGCCGAGATTATGGACCGGCGCGTTGGCTTCGCGCAGCGCCTGCACCTCGGCGCTCTCGTTTTGAATGTAGGCGTTGCTCATGCCGAACTTGATTTCGGCGTTGCTCACAGATTCGTATTTGCTGGGGCCTTGGACCTGGCCGGCCTCATGCTGCGCAAGCGCAACTGGAGTTGTGGCGGCGAGCCCTGCGGAGAAAAGACACAAGGCAAGATTGGGAGCTGAGTAGAATTTCACGAGATTACCTCCTGGGGAAGGGATTTAAGGATACCACCGCGGCATAATAAACAACCGATTGCCGCTGAATTTCCGAAAGAGTAATCGGCAGGCTCGAGTTGGCTGGAATGGCGCGAACAGTGGTCCTTCATTCGTCGTAGTGAAGCAGGCTGAAGACGTCGTATTCGGTGAAGCGGTCACGTCCTTTGAGGAAGTCGAGCTCGACGGCGAAGCCAAGGCCCGCGATCTTGCCCCCCAGTTGCATGACCAGCTTCACCGTGGCCTCCATGGTGCCGCCGGTGGCGAGCAGATCGTCCACCAGGACCACGCTTTGGCCGGGCTGGATGGCGTCCATGTGGATTTCCAGCGTGTCGGAACCGTATTCGAGATCGTAGGTGACGCGCGCCACGGGCGCAGGCAGCTTGCGCGGCTTTCGCACCGGAACGAAACCCGCGTTCAGGCGATAGGCCAGCGCCGGGCCGAAGATGAATCCGCGCGCTTCGATTCCCAGGACAAGATCGATCTTCTGCTCGATGTAATGCGCGGCCAGCGCGTCGATAAGCTGCGCGAACCCGGTCTTGTCTTTGAGCAGGGTAGTTATGTCGTAGAAGAGAATCCCCGGCTTGGGAAAATCGGGGACGGTGCGGACCAGTTTCTTTAGGTCCTCAACGTTGACGGGCTTGGAGGGTTTGGGCATGGGCGCTCAGTTATCGGTTGTCGGTTATCAGTGATCAATTGTCAGGAGTCATTTGCCAGTTTATATCAGGGGATTGGCGCGGCGTCTCGGATAACCGCAAGGGAACCGCGAGCGGCTAACGAGAAACCGATCGCTGGCCACTGATAGCTGACAACTGCTTCTACCACGCTCCGTCGATGCGGAAGGATGTCAGGCCGCGGGCTTCGGAATCGTTGAGGGTGTGCTCGACTACGCGATCGACGCGGCTGCCGCGCGGGCCGCGCTTGAGGCTGGCGCGCAGGTCGGCGAGATCGTCCGGATCGCCGGCAGCTACCACTTCCACGTCGCCCTCTTCAGTGTTGCGCACCCAGCCGCGCAGGCCCAGCTCGCTGGCTTCGCGGTGAACGAACCAGCGGAAACCCACTCCTTGCACGCGACCCTGTATGAGGAAATGAAGAACCATCGGACTAGGCCAGTTTGGCAAAGTTGGAGGCACGCGCGCAAGGTCCATCCTTCCGCCATGAAGCTGCGCGAAGGATGGGACACCCACAAGCGGAAGAGCGGCGTTCTTTTCGCGCCCGTCGCGCTACACTGGGTGCAGATGGTCTTTGTCCTCGATAACTACGATTCGTTTACCTACAACCTTGTCCAATACCTTGGAGAGCTGGGCGCGGAGGTGGTGGTGCGGCGTAATGACGAAGTGACGCCGGAAAGGGTTGAGGCGATGCGGCCGGAGCGGATTTTGCTCTCGCCGGGACCGTGCACGCCGCAGGAGGCGGGCATTCTGGTGCCCCTGATCCGGCACATGGCCCGGAAGGCGTCGAAGCCGGTGCCGATTCTGGGTGTATGCCTGGGACACCAGGCCATCGGCGAGGCGTTTGGCGGCGACGTGGTTCGGACGCGCACGCTGATGCATGGCAAAACCAGCGCCGTGGAGCACGACGGCAAAGGCGTGTTTGCGGGCCTGCCGACGCCGCTTACCTGCACGCGCTACCACTCGCTGATCGTGGCCGAGGAATCTCTGCCCGGCGAGCTGGTCGTGACGGCGCGGACGCAGGAGGCGAACGGCTCGGTCATCATGGGGCTGCGCCACCGGTCGCTGCCCGTTGAGGGCGTGCAGTTCCATCCTGAGAGCGTGCTCACCGAAGGCGGACACGAGATGATCCGCAATTTCCTGAAGATGTAGGCACGATGGGGCAAGCAAGAATCGCGCGCGGGGGAGAACTCAATCTGCAATCGACGGCGATTGTGGTACTGGTGCTGAGTCTTTGTTGCGGCGCCTCGCATCTGCGCGCGCAGGCAAATTCCGGCGCGACTACAAGTGCAACTCCGCAAGGAGCGCCGATTGCGATTGTTCCCATCAACTCAGACAATCCTAACGATGCGGCGGTAGTGACCGGCGCGCTGGAAGTGACGGCGGGCAGGGCCATGATCGCGTCCAGCGGCAGCGTAACCTCGGGAACGCGCACGACAGATGTGATTCTGCCGCGCAGAGGCACGCTGCGCGTGTGCGCGTCGACGACCGTTAAGCTGGCAGCGGACGCCAGCGCGCCCGCGGGTGAGCAAGCTGGATTGTTGATGGCGATGGATCGCGGTGCGGTGGAGATGAGCTTTGCCACCACGCCGGCGAATGGCAACGCCGACATCCTGATGACGCCGGATTTCCGCATCCTGATTAGCGGGCCGGGTGCGTCAGAAGTGAAGGTGCGGCTGGGGAGCGAGGGCGATACCTGCGTGGACAACTCGGGCAAAGACGCGCCCTATGTGGTGGTGACCAGCCTGTTCGAGAGCGGGTTGTACCGCGTGCAGCCGGGGCAGCGGGTGATGTTTCAGCACGGGAGCCTGCGCGAAGTGGTGGATCACGAACAAGAGCCGTGCGGTTGCCCGCCGCCGGTGAATACGGCTGGCAATCAGTTTCCACTGGCGGAGAGCGAAGGACTGGCGCCCACGCCTGCCCCGGCCACAGTTCCAAACCAAAAGTCCGCTCCGCCACAGGTGGCGCAGGTGGTGCCGCCGCTGGTGTATTCGAGCGGCAAACAGCAGGCGCCGGCTGCAGTTGCGCCGCCGAGCGCGCCCGTGCAGAGTGCGCCTGCGACGGCTGCGCCGGCGCCGGTTCCAGCAAAACCGGCCGCGAAGAAAAGGCCCGGGGTGTTCAGGCGGTTCGGGCATCTCCTGCGCCGGATCTTCGGAGCGGAGTAAGGCTGGGAACAAGGGAGCATGGGAGCAGGCGATCAGGGCGCGCCCGGAGTTGCATCTTCCGGTTTGCGTTTGCGGCCGTCGCGGACTACGGCCTCGATTACTTTGCCGTGCATGACCTGGCCGTATTCAAGGATCGTGACCAGGCCGACGCCTCCGCAGATGTTTCCAGCCACTGCGGGGAAGAACCAACGCGGGTACTCGCTCCAGGGCGCCTGATGCGCAAGCACAGTGACGAAAATCTCACAGGAGCTGGCCACACAATGAGCGAAGTTGCCGAGACCCATTAGAAAAGTGAGCATCCAGATGACCATCACCGAGCCGGTGATGGAGTGGGAGCCGGAGACTAGCCAGGCGGCGAGAGCGATGATCCAGCCGCCGGTTACGCCGGACCAGAAGATCTGCATGGAAGGATGGTCAAGCGCGATAGTGCCCAGCCGGCTGATCTGGGAGACGGTTGCGGGCTCAAAGGCCGAGGTGTGCGCGGCAAGGCAGCCAAATGCGAAAGCGCCGAGCACGTTGGCAGGCAGGACCACCAACCACAGGCGCATGGTGTTCCAAAACTCGCGTTTCTCGGCCAGCACTAGGGCCACGGGATAGAGCGTGTTCTCCGTGAAGAGCTGGGCTCGGCCGAGGATGACGACAATGAATCCGATGGGATAGAACATGCGCGAGACGATCTGGGCGGACGCCGGCGCAGCCGCAGAGGTGACACCGAGGATTTTGAGCGCGATGGCCACGCCCAGCGCGGAGAGTCCCATGAAAACACCGGCGCCGAAGCCGGAAAGCGCCAGTGCGATGGAGGGGCGTTCCAGCTCCTGGCGCGCGTTCGTGGCGACCTGCTTGAAAATTTCTTCGGCGGATGGGCGAGCGAGATTCTTCTGAACAGCAGCCAGGCCCGGCTCGGTGCTCTCCACGGGTTTGGGCTTTCGAGCTCGGAAAGGCAACGGCACGGGATCTGTGTCTCTCAATCTTCCAGGCACTGGAATGGCGAGCGCCTGTCTCCTGTCAGATGCGGGATCGGGACCTTGCAGCGGATTAGGGATGGGCCCCCAGGCATGAAGCCGATGATCCCGGGTTGGTGCGTGGGGCGGCGCTGGTTATATCTTGCGGGCGCACTCGATGGCGCGGATCACGGCCTGCGCTTTGTTGAGGGATTCCCGGTGTTCGAGCTCGGGAACGGAGTCGGCGACGATGCCCGCGCCGGCCTGCACGTAGCCTTTGCCGCCAATGGAAAGCATGGAACGGATGGCGATGCAGGAATCGAGGTTGCCGGAGAAGTCGGCATAGAGCACGGCACCGCCATAAGCGCCGCGGCGCGCGGGCTCCAGCTCTTCAATGATCTCCATGGCGCGCACTTTGGGCGCGCCGCTGAGCGTACCGGCGGGGAAGCAGGCGCGCAGGGCGTCGACGGCGGTCAACTCGGGCTTGAGGCGGCCCTCGATGGAGCTGACGATGTGCATCACGTGCGAATAGCGCTCGACGAACATGAGCTTGTCAACCTTGACGCTGCCGAAGCTGCTCACGCGGCCCACGTCGTTGCGGCCCAGATCGACGAGCATGACGTGCTCGGCGCGCTCTTTCTCGTCGTGCATCATTTCGTCGGCGAGGGTGTCGTCTTCGGTCTCGGATGCGCCGCGGGGGCGCGTGCCGGCGATGGGCCGGTATTCGACTTTACCGTTATGGACGCGGACCAGGAGTTCGGGCGACGAGCCGGCCAGTTCCAGGCTTTCCGGCGCCGTGGGCGCTTTTGATCTCTTGGAGACGATCCTTGCCTGCTTAGGCGCGCCAAGTGCGGTGCCCGGAGCAAAGCGCAGGAAGAACATGTAGGGGCTGGGATTGACGGTGCGCAGGGCGCGATAGACCTGGAAGGTATCGACGCCGGGATCGAGATCGAGGCGTTGCGAGAGGACGGCCTGGAAGATGTCGCCGGCGCGGATATACTCTCTGACACGCTCAACGCCGGTCATGTAACTCTTTTTGGACGTGCGGAATTTTATTTTGAGCTTTTGCGCTGGTTTGCCGGGGGCTAGGCGCGGCAGGGGGCCGGCGAGGCGTTTTTCGAGCTTGTTAAGGCGGCGCAATGCGTGATCGTAGGCGATGGCCGACTTTTCGCGCGCCACGTCTGCGGTGATCACCAGCCAGATTTCCTTGCGCACATGGTCGAAGGCGAGCACCTCGTCGAAGAAGAGCAGGCAGGCGTCGGGGATGCCCAACTCGTCTTTGGCCAAGGTGGGCAGGCGCTCGATCTGACGCACGGCGTCGTACGCGAAGTAGCCGACCGCGCCAGCGGTGAAGGGTGGCAGGCCCGCCAGCCGGGCCGGCTTGTGGCCGCAGAGGGCGTCGCGCAGGACGGTGAAGATGTCGCCCTCGAATTGGACGGCTCTGCGGCCTTCGGCGATGGTGATGGCGCGTCCACGGGCTACGATGCGCTTGAAGGGCGAAAGGCCGATGAAAGTATAGCGGCCGAGCTGCTCGCCGCCCTCGACAGATTCGAGCAGGAAGCATTCGCGTTCGCTCCAGGCCGCGCGCAGGAAAGCCGAAACTGGCGTTTCGAGGTCGGCCGCCAAGGTGCGGCAGACGGGCACGAGGGTATGGTTCCGGGCCAGAGCCAGAAACTCTTTGCGGCTGGGCTGGACTAAGCGCGATGAGGCTTTCACAGAGACCAGTGTAACTTTTAAGGGCAGCGAGTCAGCAGGCTAGCGAGTCATCGGCCAGCCATGATCTCCGACCAGAAAAGCCATGAATGAATATTGCACACCAGCAATTGGAGCGTTCAACCCTTCCGCAATGAGGCTGCGGAAGGATGGGGGTACCCAGATCGGCGGACGTTAAAGGGCGGGCCAGGTTAGCACCGCTTCGCTACGTTGGCCAGTCAGCAAGTTAGCGGGATCATAGGCGAGCGGGATTTGATGGCGATCCAGTAAGGTTGGGAGGGGTTTCCACATTGGGAACATGCGGATTGGGGACGCTTGACGGGAGCTTCCGGCGAAGCCTAGACTCACAGGGGTTTGGGCCTGCTAGACGATCTATCCGGACTCGACTTTGCGGGCCATGGCGTGGTGCGCCTGGCCGCTGAGATTTCGCCGGCTAACCGGGAGAATGTTGGCTGCGTCTATGGGTTCGGGCAGGCGCCGGATGCGCGGCCTAGCCCACGCAAATACAATGAAATGGAGAGAATATGGCGCCGCAGACACCTGCTATGACGTTGGACCAGGAGATCAATCCCTGGGAGGCTCAAAGCGCGCGATTCGATTTTGCCGCGCGCAAGCTGAATCTGGATGAAGGGCTTTGGAAGCTGCTGCGCACGCCATCGCGGGAGATCATCGTACATTTCCCGGTAACCATGGACGACGGGCGCATTGAGATGTTTACGGGTTTCCGCGTGCAGCACTCGATCGCGCGCGGGCCGGCGAAGGGCGGCATTCGTTACGCCGCGGACCTGACGCTGGACGAGGTGCGGGCGCTGGCCAGTTGGATGACCTGGAAGTGCGCGGTCGTCAACATACCGTTTGGGGGCGCGAAGGGCGGAGTGATCTGCGATCCGCACGCCATGAGCAAGGGCGAGCTGGAGCGCATGACGCGCCGGTACACGTCGGAGATCATCGAGTTTATCGGTCCGGAGAAGGACGTTCCGGCGCCGGACGTAAACACCAACGACCAGACCATGGCATGGATCATGGATACCTACTCCATGCACATGCGGCAGACGGTCACCAGCGTGGTAACGGGTAAGCCGATCAACATCGGCGGCTCGCGCGGGCGCGTGGAAGCCACAGGGCGCGGCGTGATGGTGGTGTGCGGCGAAAGCCTGCGCTACCTGAATATGCCGATCGATGGCTGCCGGGTGATCATTCAGGGATTCGGCAACGTGGGCTCGAACGCGGCGCGACTGCTGATGGAAGCCGGCTACAAGGTGATCGGCATCGCGGAGAAGGATGGCGGACTGTACAACGCCAACGGCATCGACATGCACGCGCTGACCGAGTTCAAGTATCGTAACGACTCGATCCTCGGCTTCCGCGGGGCGGAGGGTATGCCCAGCGAGGATCTGATGCTGTCGGATTGCGAGATTTTGATTCCGGCGGCGACCGAGAACGTGATTACCAGCCGCAACGCCGACAAGGTAAAGGCGCGCATCGTGGTGGAAGGCGCAAACGGGCCGACCACTGCAGTAGCCGACGAGATTTTGGCCGACAAACGGATTTTCATTGTGCCGGACATTCTGGCCAATGCGGGGGGCGTGACGGCCAGCTATTTCGAGTGGGTGCAGGACCGGCAGGGCTACTTCTGGAAGGAAGCCATCGTCAACGAGCAACTGGAGACAATTCTACGCGACAGTTTCGACGACGTGGTGCGCTACGCGGAGGCACACAACGTGAACAACCGCATTGCGGCGTACATGCTGGCCATCGACCGCGTAGCGTTCACGATCCGGCAGCGCGGCATCTACGCATAAAACCAGCCGAGCCGGAAGCCTAAGAATTTATCCGTAAATAGTGATAGTTTGCCTCCAGCAAATCAAGGCAGCGGCTAAGGAAAGTAGGCCGAGA
>JASHRF010000028.1 GCA_030037545.1 Acidobacteriaceae bacterium
CTTACACTCTGTCGGCTGACATGCAGTTCCCGTGCGATCTCAGCCTGCGACAGGCGACCTGCGGCAAACAGTCGCGCTGCTGTCCGGCGCCGTTTTTCCATGGCGGCAAAGTCCCGACGCTCCACACTTACTCGGGTCATGCCTACCAGCTTACTGCCAAACAGCCAATCTGTCACTCTATTATGCGAGAGTCAGTATGGGGGCAGCCTCGCGGTGGCATACAGCTATTCGGGGACCGGCTCTCCGGCTGAGTCGGTATCGTCGAGCACAACCGGCGTGTGCACGGTATCGGGAAACACGGTGGACTACGTGGGCCTTGGGACATGCACGCTGACGGCGAGTGCCGCTGCGACTACAGACTACACGGCGGTGACAGGCAGTGCACAGAGTTTCGCGGTGAGCCAGGCGACACCTACGATTTCGATCAGCGATATCCCGTCAAATGCTACCGACGGCAGTAGCTTTACAGTGACGTACAGCTACTCGGGGAACGGATCGCCGACGGAATCGGTCTTATCGAGCACAACAGGTGTGTGCATGGTATCTGGGAATATGGTGAGCTTCGTGGGGGTGGGCACCTGCACGCTGACGGCGAGCGCCATAGCCACCACTGATGACACAGCGGTTACCGGTAACGCCCAGAGCTTTACAACGTCTCAGAGCGCGAGATGAAGCGTGTGGTGTTAAACAGGAAGAATTGTCTTTTCGTCGGCAACGCGCGTGGCGGTCGAACGGCAGCCATCTTAGCCAGTCTGACCTCCACCTGTCGCTGGCACGACATCGATCCGCAGCTCTACTTCACACAGTTGCTGGTCAACCTGCCCGTCACACCCGAATGCGATCTACCCTCATGGTTGCCCAACCGCTGGAAACTCGATCAGAAGACCAAGACTGTCCTCCGGCAAGATGCTGCTCCGGCTTTTTAAGACCTGCGGTTCGCATATCGCTCACTGTAGTTGATGGCCTTGCCTGCAACCGACTGCGGCAGAATGGATCCCGATGTTTGCATCGCGGATAGCAGGGCATGAAGCTTGCCGAGCAGCGCGGGAGCGCACTCCTGCCGCAATACATGGCGATCGGCGAGCGACAGATTTTGTTCGCGTGCCTGGCGGTCGATTGAAAACAGGTCATCCATGAGTGCGACAACGCGTTCGAGACGTGCGTCGGTCGCCTGGCTTTTGCTCTGCACTTTGATGGCATCGACGAATCCACGCCTGGCATGGGCAAGGCAGCATGCGTGGATCAGGTCCTTGGTGCCGATGTCTTTTTCATAGGCGACGTACCCATCCGTGTGGAGGATTCCGCCATAGTCGCGGAAGAACTCTTTGGCGACCTTCTTGCTGCGCGTCATCTCGAAGTCGAAGACCACACCCTTCGCAGGCGCCGAGTATTGCCAGAAGAAGGCGCGATGGTTCTCGCCTTTTTTCTCCGACGTCTGCACCCCCACGTGGGTCTCGTCGGCCTGGATATAGCCGCCGGCAAGAAGATCGCGCTTCATCTGTTCGACCACCGGGATCAGCAACTCGCCCACGCGCAACACGGCGTCGTTGATCGTAGTCAGCGCCACATCGACGCCCAGATCGCGCATCAGAATCGCCCGTTGACGATAAAGCGGAACGCCATCGGCATATTTACGAATAATGAATTCGATGATGGTTTCGTCAGCGAAGATCGATTTCGGCGCGATGCGTTCGGGCGTGGGCGCAGTCACCACGCCATGTTCGATGCTACTCGTGCAAGCGCGCTTCTCGCGCTTGATCACGCGCACGAAATACTCAGCCGGCTTCATGCCCAGCACTTCGCTCTCTTCGTAGCCGATGACGCGAGTTTCGCTGCTGCATTTGCGACATAGGCACTCGCCGGCCGCGCAGGCCACGATCTCTTCGACACGTTCCAGATGCGCCGGCAGTTCGTTGCGTCCGGGATGTTGCCGGTTCTTGCGCCGCAGCGCGCGCTCGGCAGACCTCTCCTCGCCGGCCTCGGGCAGCGGACCGCTGGCCGCCTCGCTCTCGATCTCATCGCTCGATACCGCGGGGCTCGTGATCGAGTAAGTCAAGTTGTAAATCGCTGAGCTTTTCGCTCGGCTTGCCGTACTTCTTGATGCGCTCCAGACGAAGTCGCTCTTCAAGAACTCGAATCTTCAACTGCGCATAATCGAGCTCGCTTCGCTGAGTGGCCGGCTGCTTCTGCTGCGCATCCACCTGTTGCCGGAGTGCGGCGATGGTAGCAGCAATGTCGGCATCTAGGTGCGGCGGAACTGGTTGTGGCGGCGCACTCACGATGCTTCTTTGATAACAGATCGCGCCGTGGATATGTGCGTAAATCGCCTGTATTTATGCATGCTTCCGGTACTCTTGAGGTTCCTTACCCAGCACCCGCCGGTACCACTTACGGGGCCGTGTCTGGGTAAGATCGATGCCGCCCACCAGAAGCGCAAACTCTTCGCGCGTCAACTGCACGCGGCCCTCCTCGGAACTGGGCCAGTGCAATCGTCCCTTCTCCATGCGCCGCGCACAGGCCCAGAGACTGAAGTTGTCGAAAAAGAGAATCTGCATCCTGTCTCGCCGTTTGTTCGCGAACAAAAACAGATGACCGCTCTGCGGATCCTGCTTCAGTTGGCCAACCACCAATGCATAGAGACCGTTGAAGTCGGGTAAGAGAGCGTCATTGCTGACGCTCCCTCCCCTAAGAACCGGACATGAAAGTTTCCCTTCATCCGGCTCAAGCCATGTGTAAGCCCTCTGGAGTTGAGAGCCGGTCATCCGCAACAGCGTGTCGAACTTTCGAACCCTTGGCCCTTAGCGCAAAATATGACCGCCATCGAGGATCGAAGGGGTTGGCTTCCCCTTTGATCTTCCAATGCCGTTGTATTGGCGTCTTCCCCGCGTAGATCAGCCATTTCCATGAAGGCTGTCCAGAGGGGTTTGTGCCGGTGCGCGCAGCAAACCTCCACGTCCGTTTGCCGATGGAGTGATAGTAACGATTCTTCACCCAAACGGCGCTCTTCTTTGGGTGCCTGCGGCGGCTCCACCACCATAGTTTGCGCCATATCTCAAAGTCCATGCGTGCAAACGCATGTTGAGCAACACAGTGCCGATGATAGTTGGCCCATCCCCGAATGACTGGGTTGAGCCGTAGAATCAGGTTTTCCTGGGTCGCCGATCTATTCTTCTCGATGATCCCCCGGATTTTGGTCAAAGCCATTCGATCAGCAACCACTCTTCGGCGCGTGGCTGGCTCATCCAGTAATCGCGGTGCGCAGGACGAACGCGCAGAGCCGCAAAACGGGAGCGTAGCGGTTTACGCGTGCCTTCCCGCCAAGCCACCTTCTTCCAATCCGAAGAGGGCAATTCCACGGCCAGCTCGCGCGCAGAAACCGGGTGGTGCCGTGGATGGCGACGCAACAGCTTGGTGGGTCGTCCCATCCCGTTCCACCGTATCCGTCAGACCAATACACCTGTTCTTGCGGGGTGGATGCGTGATTTGCTGGGAACATGAGCGAAACAGGAGCGAGAGTGGTAGTGCGCTGTCGGCGGAGCAGGGCCGAGGCCGAGGCATTGGTCCGCGAGTTTGAAGCCAGTGGACTGAAGCGGCAAGCTTTCTGCGCCGACCGCGGGTTGAGCGTGGCCGCGT
>JASHRF010000029.1 GCA_030037545.1 Acidobacteriaceae bacterium
CTTCGTCCCAGCAACGTTGACGGGGCCGCAGGCGCGCTCGATGAAGTCAAGCGCATCGTGGTTCAGCTGCGCGCCCAGTGGCCCAAGGTGCGCATCGTGCTGCGCGGCGACTCGGGCTTCTGCCGCGAGGAGCTGATGGCCTGGTGCGAGACCGAAGAGAACCGGGTGGACTTCCTGTTCGGACTGGCGCGCAACAGCCGGCTTCAGAAGATTATCGGCAGGCAGATGCGCGAGGCCAAGCTCGGCCATGCCGAAACCGGCAAGGCGGCGCGCGTGTTGACCGAGTTCCAGTACCAGACCCGCAAGAGCTGGGCCCGTCCGCGGCGCGTCGTGCCAAGGCCGAATATCTGGACAAAGGCGAGAACCCGCGCTTCATGGTTACTTCCCTGGGCGCCGATGCGTGGGCGGCGCGGCCGTTGTACGAGCAGTTCTACTGCCAGCGCAGCGAGATGGAGAACCGCATCAAGGAACAAATGTGCCGGTTCGCCTATCGCCTGTCGACCGAAGAGATGAAGGGCAATCAGCTTCGGCTGTACCTGTCGGCGCTGGCCTACACACTGGTCGAAGCGCTCAGGCAACTGGCCCTGAAGGGCACCGAGTGGACCCAGGCGCGGGTGGATACGATCCGGCTCAGGCTGTTCAAAATCGGCGCCCTGGTGCGCATCAGCACCCGCCGCGTGTGGCTGGAACTCAGCTCCACCTATCCCTGCAAGGATATCTACGCCAAGGCCTTCGACGCGCTGCGCTGCTGAAGCGCAAGCCCGCTACCCAATCGCCTTCTCCACAGGAACCGCCTCATCGGCACGGCGGGAGCTATGCAGCAAATCCAGCTTCGATCCGCGTTCTAGCCGCGATGGCACATCCGTATCATCACCGACCCAGGCGAAGACGCCTCCAAGCACAATAATGGCTCACTCAACGCTTGCCTGGCCCCTTGGATCACTGCAAACGTCGTCCGTGTGAGAAATGGCGGCTAGATAGAATGCCGCCGCCACCGCAGGACAATCGCATGAACGTGTGCGGCAGATCCGCTTTGCGCAAATGGCTCAGAGGCGACGCGGTTGGATCATCTGCAGGAAGTGGAGCACATGAGCGAGCGGGTGGCGCGGCTGGAGCGATTGTGGAGGCGGTGAAACTGGCCTCACCGGCAGTGCAGGAAGTGGTGAAAGGGTTGCAGGCGTTGCGCGGCATTGCGGAAATTTCGGCGGTGACGATTGCGGCGGAGCTGGGCAATATCTCCCGTTTTGAAGGCGCACGCCAGTTGATGGGCTATAGCGGCGCGGTGCCCAGCGAGAACTCCACCGGCAAGCGGAAACAACAGGGGAGCATCACCAAGACCGGCAACTCGCGCCTGCGGCGAATCGTCGTGGAGGCGGCGTGGAGCTACCGGCACCGGCCCGGCGTGGGGCCAGCCCTGCGTAAACGCCAGGAAGGGGTTTCCGAACCGATCAAGGAGATCGCCTGGAAGGCGCAACACCGGTTGCATAAGCGTTATTACTCCAGGCTGTCGGCGGCAGGCAAAGACCGCGGAAAGATCGTCACGGCGGTGGGAGGCGAGTTATTGGGTTTCATCTGGGCTATCGGAATCAAAGCGGAAGCGGCCGCCAGGCAGCGCCTGGCAGCCTGAGGAAAAGAACAGCAAAGACAAAAGCAAAAACATTCCTGAGAACGAAAAAAACAAAAACCGCAATGAGTCACGCCACCCCATTCGAGCACAGCGTCAGCAGAAGCCGGAGCAAGCACGTAGGAGAATCCTCGACAGACCTATGCGACAGGCTCAGCCGGACTCGCGCTACTAGTCAGAGGCAGCTCTCAACGGATCATGATTATGCAACTTCGACGCGCGAATATCAGACTGATCAATCATCGCTCAAACCTGCCCCGACTGCGCCGGCCACGCCGCCCAGAACTTCTCCCTGCTCCACCCCATCGCCTTGAACCTGATCCGAAAAGACAAGCCCACCAAGGGCAGTGTCCGCGGAAAACGGCTGCAAGCCGCCTGGGATGACGCCTTCCTCCGCAAACTGCTCGTCGAGGGGAATTTATGCTGCGTTTGCCCTGCTCCTCTCTCCAATCCTCGTGCCTATCGACCGCAAATCCTGCTAAAATCGACCTTTCAATCGCTTCGCTGGTCTTCTATCCCACCAATGAGAAAGCCCTGACCGTGCCCGGAGACCTTAAATCCCAGCCCGTAACCTACGCCGACGCCGGAGTTGACCTCCGCGCCGCCGAGCGCGCCAAGGACCGCATCAAGTTCCTGGCGCAGAAAACCTTTAACCGCAACGTGCTGGGAGGGATCGGCACCTTCGGCTCGCTCTACCGCCTCGATCTACAACGCTGGAAGCAGCCGGTCCTGGTCAGCTCAGCCGACGGCGTTGGTACCAAGCTCAAAATCGCCTTTGCGCTTGGCCTGCACCACACGGTGGGTGCCGACCTGGTCAACCACTGCGTCAACGACATCGCCGTGCAGGGGGCCACGCCGCTCTTTTTCCTCGACTACCTGGCTACCGGCAAACTCGACGCCGAAGTCACCGAAGACGTGGTCACCGGCCTGGCCGATGCCTGCCGCGCCAACGGCTGCGTGCTCATTGGCGGCGAAACCGCGCAGATGCCCGGCTTCTACGCCGACGGCGAGTACGACCTGGCCGGCTTCATTGTGGGCGCCGTCGATCGCGACAAAATGATCACCGGCGTGGCCATCAAGGCTGGCGACGTGCTTATCGGTCTGCCCTCCACCGGCCTGCACACCAACGGCTATTCGCTGGCCCGCAAGCTGTTGTTCGAGGTGGGCGGCTACAAGCCGCAGCAATACGTCACGGCCATCAAGGAAAAAGCCGGCGCGGCGCTGCTTAAGGTGCACCGCAGTTATCTCCACGTCATTCAGAAACTGGTCACCTCCGGCCTCACCACGGGTATGGCCCACATC
>JASHRF010000030.1 GCA_030037545.1 Acidobacteriaceae bacterium
CGCTTCCAGCGCCGCACGCTGCGCGGATCAACACCCACGGCGCGAGCCACTTCAGCCTGCGTCAACCCCTGACCGAGCAGGTCAACGGCGCGCTGCCGTTTGCGCTCCAGTTCTTCTGGACTGCCCTGCGGTCGGATAGATCACCCCCGAACCTACCAGAGCAGTATAGGACATTACTTATGCAGGATTCAATAGCCGCTGAGGAATAGTTTTTCTCGAATTTTTGACTTTCGCCACAGGCTGTTAGGCCAGGCTTGTGTGCAACCTGTACGTGTCCTGCCTGGCGGTAACGGGAGCGTTTCTGTGCCTGACTCCGCGCTTTTGTCACAGCGCGAGGTCGATTTGCCTTGAGCGGGCCAGCGAGTGGACAGCATAAAAATCCGGGAGGCACCACCGGCACCTATAACTCGGCCCTCGGCAACTACGCGCTTAACCAAAACACCACCGGCACCGCCAACGCGGCCGCTGGCGCCTACGCGCTTTTATAGCAACATCGGCGGCAGCGCAAACGCAGCGTTTGGCGAGGCCGCGCTTTATAACAACACTTCCGGTATCGATAACACGGCCACCGGCGGCGTAGCTGAATGCCGTGAGAGGAGCGGCCTTTACTGGCTGAGTGTAATCAAGAAGCGTTTTGCTTTGCGTGTCATTTTTCGCGGCGCATGGAAGCCGAGTTCACGGCATTTCCGGTTGACATGAGCGGAAAATAACCGTCCAAATCTATACTTCAGTCAGATTCGAGGGTAGATCTTCTAGGAGAGCCGCTCTTTATTTAGCGATGAGGGAAATTCAGCGCCAATCGTGGAGTCTCTGGACCTTCGTGGCGCTTCTATGCCTGGGTGCGACATACGCGCCTGCCACTGCGCAGGTAACGCAGTTGCCCTCATGGGTAGAGCAGAGCCCGGCGGCCAGCCCGACGGGCAGGTCATTCGCCACGATGGCCTACGACGCGGCGGCCAGCAACGTGGTGCTCTTTGGCGGCCAGGATAGCGGCGTCGGCCCCGACAACGTTTTGGGCGACACATGGGTGTGGAATGGGAGCACATGGACCGAGGAGTTTCCAGCGGTGAGCCCTCCGGCTAGGGATGGCGCCACGATGACCTACGACGCAGCGACAGGCAACGTGGTGCTCTTTGGTGGACTGCCCGGAACCAGCTATATGTGCGAAACCTGTATGAACGACACCTGGGCGTGGAATGGGAGCACGTGGACCGAGCTCAACCTGACCAACTCCCCTCCGGCCAGATTTGCCGCCACCATGGCCTACGACGCGGCGACCCAAAACGTGGTGCTCTTTGGCGGCGAAGGCGATCTAACCGTCGGCCTTTTGAACGACACCTGGACCCTGGGCACGGCCTACGTGTGCCCAGCGGGCGTGGCCACGCCCTCGCCGTGCAGCCAATCGGCCACGATTGCATTCAGCGTAGATGCGGGAACAACCATTGGCTCGGTCAATGTACTCACCGAGGGCGCGGCGAATCTTGATTTCACCCTAAACAGCGGCACGACCACCTGCGCGGCCGAGACCTATTCGAGCGCGACCACCTGCACGGTCGGCGTGACCTTTGCGCCCAAGTATCCGGGCGCGCGCTCGGGCGCTGTAGTCATCGAGAATGGTTCCGATGTGCTGGCGACGGTCTATGTCTACGGCACGGGAACCGCGCCGGAAGTTGCATTCAATCCGGGCGCGGCAAGCGCGCTGGGCGGCGGCTTCAGCGAACCCGAAGGCGCGGCGGTGGACGGTGCCGGCAACATCTATGTCGCCGATTGGGGCAACAGCGCGGTGAAGGAGATGCCGCCGGGCTGCACCGCCTCCAATTACAACAACGGCACTTGCACCATCACCGCGCTGGGCGGCGGCTTCAACGTCCCCTATGGCGTGGTGGTGGACGGCAGCGGCAATGTCTATGTCGCCGATAGCGGCAACGACGCGGTGAAGGAGATCAACCGCGCAACGCCGCCCAGCCTGAGCTTTGCCGAGACCAGCGTGGGGACAGAAAGCAGCGACAGCCCGCAGACGGCGACGCTCGATAACATCGGCAACGCGGCGCTGACGTTCCCGGTTCCCAGCTCCGGCAACAATCCCTCCATCTCCACGGGTTTTCAGTTGGACAGCTCCACCACCTGCCCGCAGGTTTCCGCATCGTCTTCCGCCGGCACGCTGGCCGCGAGCGCAAGCTGCGCGCTGGCAGTGGACTTTGTTCCCACCGCGCCAGGACCGATTACCGGCTCGCTGGTGCTGACCGACAACAACCTGAACGCCGCTGCGCCAGGCTACGCCACACAGACCATCGGCCTGAGCGGCACGGGGAAGGGAGCCCAGATTACGTTGGCCCCTACATCGCTCCCGGCCGCGACATATGGCACAAGCTATTCGAGCACCATCACGGCATCCGGCGGAACGGCGCCCTATACATACGCCATCAGCACCGGCTCGTTGCCTGCGGGATTGACATTGAGCGCGCCGGGAACAATCAGCGGAGTTCCGACGGTTACGGGTATTTTTGGCTTCACCATCAAGGCCACTGACAGCCAGAGCTTCACCGGCACACAGAACTACATACTAAGCATCAACACGGCCACGCTCACCATTACCGCCAATAACTCCACCAAAGTTTACGGCACGGTGAACCCGGCGTTCACCGGTACAGTGACCGGCGTCGAGAACGGCGATTCGTTCACTGAGAGCTTTACGACCACGGCGACCGTCTCGTCGCCAGTCGGTTCGTACGCCATCGTGCCTTCGGTCACGGGCGCGGACCTGGCCGACTACACGCAATCGGTGACCGACGGCACGCTGACCGTCACCCAGGCTGCGAGCTCACAACTTCCGTTCAAGTGAGCAGCACGTCCATCACGCCGGGACAGAGCGTGACGCTGACGGCGACGGTGGCCGATGCATCTGCCGGAAGCGCCGGTACGCCGACAGGCACGGTCAACTTCTACGACAATGGCACGCTGCTCAACGCGGCGGCGCTGAGCGCGGGCACGGCCAGCTACACCATCGCCTCGCTCACGCCGGGATCCTCGAATGTGATTACGGCAACTTACTCCGGCAGCGCGAATTTCGCCGCCAGCAGTTCCACGGCCACCACCATCGCCGTCGCTGCGCTCAACTTCACCTTCGCCATCTCCGGCTCATCCACCGCCACCGTGATTCCGGGCCAGAGCGCAACCTATAAGGCGGCGATCGCGCCCCTGTATGGCAGCTATCCGGGCACCGTCAGCTTTACTGCGACCGGTTTGCCGGCGGGCGCAACGGCTGCGTTCTCGCCTTCGTTGATTGCCGCCAGCGGCGGCGCACACACCGTCACGGTGACGATCACGACCGCTGCGGTCACGGCCCTGCTGCACCGCGCGCCGTCACGGCCCGCCTCATCGGGCGGACGCTCGGCGCCACTCGCGCTGGCCTTCCTGTTGCTGCTCGGCGCAGGCATGCTGCGCCGTCGCGGCATGATGCTGCGCGGCCTCGTCTGCGCGCTGGCTCTCATCGGTGCGGGCCTCGCGGTCGCGGGCCTGAGCGGCTGCAGCGCCTCCTTCGTACAGGGTTCGGAGAGTTATACCGTCACGGTCACGGCTACAGCAGGCAGCGTCCAGCAGGCGGCTGCCGTCACTCTCAAAGTGCAGTAGCGAACACGCAGGACGCGCGACATGAAACCATCGCGCACCCGCCCACTTTTCACCTTGGGGCGGGTAAAGCAAAACGAATGATCGAGTCCTGCTCAGAGATGAGCATGGCCGAGCAAAGTTTGGCAGGTCCCCGGCGGACGGTCTTTGTCCGCTGAGGTGGTTGAGCGCAAATTAGAATCGGAACATCTACGGTTGGCCCTCGCCGGCACGAATTTTCTTTCACGGCCGCCGGCGGGGCATGTACTTCATCAGAAACTCATAGCGTCCCAGGGTCGTATCCGGTCCCGCTGTGATCGGATTTGCAAGGTGTAGGATCTCGCCGGCCTGGTCGAATCGCGGCCAATCCGGCAGCCCGTCTCCATTGGGATTGCCGTGATGCGCGAAATTCGTCCAGTAGTCCATCATGGCGTTGCTTAGCTCGCGATCTTCCGGACGCCATATCGCACCCGGCCGCGTATCCAGCGTTCCGAAGACATACTCGATATCGTCGGAATGAAACGCAAACGAGCCGGGATGAAACTTGCTGGGCGGCGCAGCCAGCTCAAAGTGATACCGGTAAACCGGCGCATCGCCGGTCTTCACCTGCGCGTCGACCCATTGCCAGGTTCCGAAGGCGATAAATGCATCGCTGTTGTAATCGATGGCCGAGCGCACCGCCTCGTCATCCGTGTCGCTGGGAAAGTACCGCAGAAACTCCCCCGCGTGCTCGCCGAAAGTTCGCTCGGCGAATTCTTTCCACTTCGCCGCGGTCATGCCTTTCCCCGCCCCAGACTCCTCGTCGCGATTCCACCCCGCCAGCAGCGGTATATGCGCCTGCCTGCCTGCGGCATAAGTTACGGCCACCGGCTCGGTTAACAGACGCCCGTCCACTATCGGCCAAAATCGCGGCGCATCCTTGCGCAACGAAGTCTCGAGAACTTCTTCCGCAGGCAGGTCGCGCAAATGGGCCAGGTCCATCCCCAGCGAGTCGACCCACGCCTGGTCGCGCTGCTCAATCTTCTGAAAGCTCGGTTTGAGAGGTCCACCGATATCCAGCGCCCCACCGCTCTCGCCAATGGCCTGCGCAAACAACCCCTGCGCCGGCGCAGCCGCCATCAGGGCCGAGACGGCGATCGATCCCGCGCTCTCGCCAAAAATGGTCACATTGGCCGGATCGCCGCCGAAAGCCGCAATGTTCGCCTTCACCCATTGGAGCGCGGCCACCATGTCCATCAGGCCGTAATTTCCTGCCGAGCCGCCCTGCTCAGCGGCGAGCGCTGGCGTGACCAGAAATCCGAATACACCGAGACGGTAATTGATGGTCACCAGCACCACGCCCTTGGTGGGCAGAAAATCGCCATCGTGGCGCGGTTCCGACGCCGAGCCACCCTGAAACCCTCCGCCGTGAATCCAGAGCATCACTGGCAGCTTGCTTTTCGCGTTTGCGTCGGCCGGCGTAAAGATATTCAGGTACAGGCAGTCCTCGCTGGGCTCGCTGTCCTGAAATATCATGTCGGAAAATAAGCGCCCCTGCATACACCGCGCGCCGTAGCGCGTAGCATCCCGCGTGCCGCGCCAGTGCGTTGCCGGCTGCGGTGGGCGCCAGCGCAGTTGGCCCACCGGCGGCGCTGCGTACGGCAGCCCAAGATACGCATGTACCTTTCCGTCATTGATTGCCTTGCCGTGCAGCTTGCCCTGCGCGATCTTCACCGTCAGATCGTCCGCACGAGCAAGCCCGGCAACTCCCAGCAGGATTCCAGCCATCGCAACCGAACACAACGCACCAACTCCTATCCGCATCGCAAAATGCCCTCGCGCACTACCATAGCAGGCCGGAGGGAGGCGGCTGATCGAGAACTGCTTTTGATTTGATTTTGAGGGGTTCGATAAATTGAAATTCCGTCAGGCAGCCTGCTCGGGCACCGCGGCCGGTTTCGCCGTCATGCGGGGAATATGAGCCTCGTCGCGCCGCCAAGCACCGCCCACAATGAAGCCGCGCATGGGCCGATACGCAGTCAGCACGCCCGCAGGCACAAATCCCGCCTGCAGCGCAGCGCTGCGTGAAGGAAAGTTTCCGGGAAGCGTATCGCAGAGCACCAGGGGATTCTCCCTCCGCTGGTAGGCCTCAGCCACCAGCCGGACCAGCAACCGCTTGAAATGCCCCTGCCCACGAAACTCCTCGTGCGTGTGGCAATAGAAAACCCAATAAGCGCCCGGCTCTCCAGCCCAGCGCGGCAGATGCGGCGGAGCCGGGGTGCCTGGCTGCGTGCACCAGCCGTACGTGATCCATTGCCCGCGCCGCGCCAGAAAATATCCGAAGTAGCCTGAGCGCAGAAAACCTTGGAACTTGCGGCAGCGCGCCTCGTCTTCGCGAAACAATCTCCGCACCGATAAGTCGCAGGCCGGAATCAGAGTCTCCTCAGGCGAATGATCATCAAACCATTGGTGCTCCAGCGGCCCCTTGAACTCGTAGACCAGGGTCTCGACCCGAAAGCGCTCGGCCAACTGACTCAACAACATAGACGCACTCCTCCGTTCGGTTTAGATGCTTTCCGGCGCCAACAGGTCGGCGATGGTTTCGCGGCGGCGAATCAGCCGCGCCTGCGCGCCCTCCACCAGCACTTCCGCCGCGCGCGGCCGAGTGTTGTAGTTTGAAGCTTGGGCCATTCCGTACCCTCCGGCATCGAGCAACGCTACCAGGTCGCCGGCGGCGACGGGCGCAAGCTTGCGGTCGCGCGCAAAGAAGTCGCCCGATTCGCATACCGGCCCTACCACATCTACCACGCGGCCTTTGCCGGCGCGCTTTCGTACCGACACAATCTCGTGATACGCCTGGTAAAGGGCCGGCCGAATCAGGTCATTCATGGCCGCATCCGTTACCACGAAGGTCTTTTTCCCGTTTCGCTTTACATAGAGCACGCGCGTCACCAGCGCACCCGCCTGCCCCACCAGAAACCTCCCCGGCTCGAGCAGTAATCGGCCTTCAAAATCGCCCAATGCGTGCTCCACAGCCGCGGCCCACTCCGCTACCTTGGCCGCCGCGTCGAACTCCGCGTCGTGGTAATCGATGCCCAACCCCCCGCCCGCGTCCACCGATTTAAGCACAATCCCTTCGCGGCCCAATTGCCGCACCAGCTTGCTCACCCGCTCCATAGCCGCGCCGAATGGAACGGCAGAACGAATCTGCGATCCGATGTGCACGCTGATGCCATGCGGCTCAATCCACGAATTGCGGCGGCGATTGCCGGCCGCGCTCTTGTAAATCGCCGGCGCGCGCCGGATGTCCACGCCAAACTTGTGCTCGCGCAGGCCGGTGGAAATATACGGGTGCGTATTGGCAAACACGTCGGGGTTGACGCGCAGCGCAAAGCGCGCCTTGCGTTTCATTTTGCGTGCGCGTGCAGCCAGCAGCTCCAGCTCGGCCTCGCTCTCCACGTTGAATTCGAGAATGTCAACTTGGAGCGCGCGATCGATCTCCGCCACTGTTTTACCCACTCCCGAAAACACCACGCGTCCCGCAGCCTCCGGCGCGGCGGCCAGCACGCGCTCCAGCTCGCCGCCCGAGACAATATCGAAGCCTGCGCCGTGGCCTGCCAGCAGCTTCAGAATTGCCAGCGCGGAGTTAGCCTTCACCGCGTAGCACACCAGGTGCTCGCGCCCGGCCAGAGCCGTCTGAAACAACTTGAGCCGCTCCACAATCTGGTCGGCGGAGTAGACGTAGAGCGGCGTGCCATAGCGCCGCGCCAGCTTTTCCAGCGAGACTTTACCGCAATGCAACGCGCTACCGCGCTCCGGAACCACAAACGGCCGTGCGGAAATCGATGGTCGTTCAGCCACGAATCCAACCCGAAGAACAAGGAATACGTTGAGAGTATCAGGCCGCGCGCCCTCATCACCCACTTGCCCATTACAATTGGTCATTGATGCAGGAGCCGATCGAAATACCGGCGGAATTACACAAAGTGGACCTGGTGGGCGTCGGCCTCAACGCTACCGACACGCTCATTTCCCTGCCCGCGTATCCCGCGCGCGGCTCAAAGCTCGAATACAGCCACGCCAGCGTGATGCCCGGCGGCCAGGTGGCCACTACCGTCGTCGCCTGCCAGACCTGGGGCCTGAGTACGCGCTACGTGGGCAAGCTAGGTGACGACGCCGCCGCCCGCCTGCACCGCGAGGCCTTCGATCGCACTGGTGTCGAGGCCCATATCGTCACCGTCGCGGGTGGCGTGAGTCCGCAGTCGCTTATTCTGGTTGACGCAGGCGGCGAGCGCACCGTCCTTTGCCGGCGCGACGAGCACATGGCCCTGCAACCTGAAGAGCTGCGGCGAGAATGGGTGGTGAACGCGCGTGTCGTTCACGTGGACGGCCACGACACTGCCGCCGCCACGCAAGCCGTGCGCTGGGCGCGGGAAGCCGGCGTTCTCACCGTCGCCGATCTCGACGATACCTATCCCGGCATCCAAGATCTGGTTGCGAACATCGATTACCTCATCGTCAACAAGGATTTCTCCTGCCGCCTGATGAGCGAGCCCAGCCTGGAGCGGGCTCTGCGCCTCATGCAATCGCGCTACGGCTCGCGCCTCACCGCGGCTACTCTGGGTGAAGACGGCGTGCTGGCCTGGGACGGTAAACGGATGCTCCACTCTGCCGCCTACCGCGTTCCCGTAGCTGACACCACCGGCGCGGGAGACATCTTCCGCTCCGGGTTCATCTACGGCCTGCTTAAGGATTGGCCGCTGGAGTGCCAGCTCGACTTCTCCTGCGCCGCCGCAGCCATGAACTGTATGGCGAAGGGAGCTCGCGGCGGCATCCAGCCCGTCGCCGCCATCGAGGAGTTGATGGCGACGGCCGCGCGTTACGAAAGCGCGTATGGCGTGCCATCGCTGGATTGAAGTCCCGAAGAGGCAGCCGCAGGTTCCCTTCGACCTTGCTCAGGCAGCCTTTCGGCCCCCTTCGTTGCGCTCGGTCGCTCATGCTGACAAGTCGGTATCGACACCAGCACTCCGCCAGTTTTGAAACGCTGCACGGGTTTCCCGCGTCTCTTAGAATAGAGCTAGCGGACCGGCTTCCCTTCTCTCGCGTTGCAGGAGATCCCGGTTCGCACGGAGAAATCATGGCGCTGATCAAGACTTCGAATCCTGCCCTTGGCCAAAACACCTACAGCGACGTTGCGCGCATGCAGTACGGCGGCGCCATTGATGCCACCGCGCGCATGACCCTGAACGGCACCGTCAACAAGACCGGCATCCTGCTGCTCCTTGCGCTGCTGACCGCGGCCTACACCTGGAGCCAGTTTATGCAGACGCACAATCCGGCTTCCATCGCCGGGCTGCTCACCATTGGCGCCTTCGGCGGCCTGGTGGTCGCCTTTGTCACCATTTTCAAGAAGCAGTGGGCGCCTATCACCGCGCCCTTGTACGCGCTGCTCGAAGGTCTCGTCCTTGGCGGCATCTCGGCCATTTTCGAAGCGCGTTACCCCGGCATCGCCATCCAGGCCGTGGGCTGCACCTTCGGCACGCTGTTTGCGCTGCTGCTCGCCTATCGCGCCCATCTCATTCGCGTCACGCGCACCTTCGCGCTGGGTGTCTTCGCCGCCACCGGCGGCATCATGCTCTTCTACTTCGCCGAGATGATCCTCGGCTTCTTCCACATCAACGCCTTTGCAAGCGTGAATGGCAACGGTGCCATCGGAATCGGCTTCAGCCTGTTCGTGGTGGCCATCGCCGCGCTCAATCTGGTGCTGGACTTCAACTTCGTGGAACAGGGTGTGGCCTACGGCGCTCCCAAGTTCATGGAGTGGTACTCGGCTTTCGGCATCATGGTCACGCTGGTGTGGCTGTATCTGGAAATGCTGCGCCTGCTCTCGAAGATCAGTAGCCGCCGGTAAGAACAAGGCTCAGGTTTCAAAGTTCAGGGGTCAGCATTCGACGTGCTGACCCATTCGGTTCAGGTCCGGCCCTTATGGGCGCCAGGCTCATGCAGCCGCGGAGAATCCCGCTTCGCACTTTCTCCATACCGCTACTCCTGAGCGAGCTGCCGGTCCCGGTTGGTTACCGGCCGATCAGCACAATCTGCTGTGGGGCAGTCATCGCGACCTGCTCAGCCGTGGGAATGCTTTCCTTCAGATTTTTGTCGAGCCGCGTCGTGATTTCCGGTCCATACTGCACTGTGCGTAGCGCGTAATTGTTGCCCATGCGATCGAAGGTGAGCACGACGCGGGTGTCAGTCGGAGCCGGGTCGCCGCTGCCGATCAGCCACGTGAAGCTGTGGTCGGTGCCGCGAAGCGAAACCACGGTGCCCCAGTTGCTTTCCATAATGGTGTAGGTTCCGGCGGTGCAATGTGCGCCGGCTGCGACAAAGTTGAAGGGAACGTCGATTCTGCTTTGAGCTGAAGCAGAGTTGGCGGTCAGGGCGGCCAGCGCCGCAATGGCCAGCGCCGGAATCAGGGAACGAAGAGAGTGAGCTGTGAACCGCATACTGTTAACCTCCTGCCTGAAAGCACAGTAGCGGTTCACAAAATGAAAGTCGTCAAATCGCCGTCAAGAAAATATCCAATATTTCAGCCCCGATTTGACGGCGCGCGAAGAGCAGTTGTCAGAGATCGGAGAACAGTTTCCGGTTTGCCCGTTCCGTCTGAAGATGAGTAAATCAGGAATGTTTCCGGAGCGGCTTGCCAATTTCCCAGTGATGGCCGAAGGGATCGAGGAGACGTCCGACGCGCCAGCCGTAATCCTGGTCGGCGACCGGCCAGACCGCCGTGGCTCCCGCAGCGATGGCGCGGGCATAAACAGCGTCTGGGTTCTCGACGGTGAGAATCAGTCGCACGGTCGATCCATGCAGCGACTCCGGGCTGAAGTTCTGGTGCTGCGTCGACTCGTCGGCCAGCCAGAATTCGTTGCCCTCCACCGAGAGCTGAGCGACCACATCCCCATCGTCTCCCACGCGCATCGAAACCGTCGCCCCAAACGCCGCCTGGTAGAAAGCGATCGCCCGCGATCCGCCGCGGACATTCAGGAGAAACGAAAGCTCGCATTTGCGCAGGCCGGCCGTTGCATTCTCCACCATCGCTCTCCTCCCGCGCTTTGCCGGAACTCAATGAATGAGACACAGCGCGAATGAAGCCACTTCTCCTCCGGCTTCGCCTGCTCAGAAGCCCTTCAAGCTCACAATCGCCTTGAGGATCGTCTCCGGCTGGGGCAGAATCGCATCTTCCAGCACCGGCTGATAGGCCACGAACGTATCCATGCCCGCGACGCGGCGGACCGGCGCATCCAAATCTTCGAACAGCTCATCGGCGATGCGCGCCGCGATCTCCGCCCCGTAGCCCCAGCTCAGCATGTCCTCGTGCACCACCAGCACACGGCTGGTTTTGCGCACCGAAATCGCAATCGCCTCCCAGTCATAGGGGTTGAGCGTGCGCAGGTCGAGGATTTCCACGTCGATGGAGTTCTTACGCCGCGCCTGTTCGGCTGCCTGAAGCGCGCGCGGCACCAGGGCGCCATAGGTAATCAGGGTCAGGTCTGAGCCCGCGCGCACAATCTTTGCCTTGCCGAACGGTATGGCAAACTCCGGCCCTGGATAAGCAGCGCGCCCGTAAGTCTCGCGATACAGCCGCTTGTGCTCGAGGAACAGCACCGGATCGTCGCAGCGGATAGCCGTGCGCAGTAATCCATTTGCGTCAAGCGCGTTGGATGGGAACACCACGCGCAGCCCCGGGATGTGCGTGAAGATGCTCTCGCCCGACTGCGAGTGATAAATGGCGCCGCCGGTCAAATATCCGCCGATGGGCACCCGCACCACCGCTGGCGCGGCCCACCCCCCGTTGGAGCGCCAGCGCATCAGTGGCAGCTCGTTGTGAAGCTGGTGCATGGCCGGCCAGATGTAGTCGAAGAACTGAATCTCGACCACCGGCTTCATGCCCCGCACCGCCATGCCCACCGCGCGGCCCACAATGTTGGCCTCGGCCAGCGGCGAGTTGAAGACGCGCTCCGAACCGAACTCCGTCTGCAACCCGGCGGTCAGTTTGAAAACACCCCCTTTGCCCTTGACCTCGCCGAGCGCTTGCTCGCGGCTGGCATCGGCTACGTCCTCGCCGTAGACCACAATGCGCGGATCGCGCTTCATCTCGTCGCGCAGGCAAGCGTTAATGAGGTCGGCCATCGTCCTGTCGCCATCGAGCAGCTTCTTCCCTTTCGATTTCGCACCCACTTCCACCCGCTCGGTGGCAAACCGCGGACTCGCCGGATCCAAATCCGCTGAATAAACATGCTCCGGGATCGACTCCACCCCGGGCAACGGCGCCCGGAGCGCACGCTCCGCGGCTTCGGCAACTTCGCGGTCCAGCCTCTGCTCCAACTCGCCGATCTGCTCTTCCGTCATCACCCCGCCTTCGAGCAGGCGCAGTCTCATGCGCGCAATCGGATCCCGCAGCGCGTCGGCTTCGCGCTCGGCAGCGGAACGGTAAAGCTTGTCGTCGTCGGAAAGCGAATGCGAGTACGGCCGGATGACGTGCCCGTGCACAAATGCCGGCCCGCGGCTGGCGCGGCAGTGCGCCGCTGCTTCCTGAAACGCCGCCTGGCAGGCAACCGGATCGGTGCCGTCCACCTCGGCAAAATGGAAGTTGGGGAAATTCGCCACCAGCCGCGAAATGTTGCCGCCCGGTGTGTTCACCTCCACTGGCACGCTGATGGCGTAGCCGTTATCCTCCACGCAGAAGATTACCGGCAGCTTTTTGTTCGACGTGGTATTCAACGCCTCCCAGAATTCACCCTGGGAAGTGGAGCCTTCGCCCACGCAGGCCAGCGCCACCTCGTCGCCGTGGAATTCCACATCGTGGAAGGCGCGGTAATCCCCCCCCGCTTTGGCCGCCGCTTCAGGATGCCGCGCGAAATAGCGGCCCGCTTCCGCGCAGCCCACCGCATGAAGCAATTGCGTAGTCGTGGACGACGATGTGCTGACGATGTGCAGAGGACGGCTGCTCCAGTGGGTCGGCATCTGCCGGCCGCCACTGGCCTGGTCAAGGCCCGAGCCCACCGCCTGCAAAAACATCTCGTAGGGCGTGACGCCCAGAGTCAGGCACAACGCGCGATCGCGATAATACGGGAAAAACCAGTCGTAGCCTGGTCGCAGCGCCTTGGCCGCGCCCACCTGCAGTGCCTCATGCCCAGCGCCGGAAACCTGGAAGAAGGTCTTTTGCTGCCGCTTGAGCATAATCTCACGATCGTCGATGCGGCGGGAGAGAAACATCAGCCGGTAGAGCTCTACCAGTTGCGGAGCGCTCAGGCCGGCCGATTCGCGCCTGCGCTCGCTCGAGACTGCCACTTCCATTGCCTTTACTCCCGTCCTCCGCGGTCAGAGGCCGGGTGTCACGCGGCACGACCTCCTTCTGCGGGTGATCACTTGAGAACCGGTTGTGGTAATGCCCCCGGCCCAGGACCGTTCGCCGTCCGTCAGGGTTGGCGGGCGGTTTCAGCCAAGGGCTCGATAAACGACCTCCGTCGACCAGCAGCCTGCCTGATTGTAACAATCCGGCGCAGCCGGGCGCGCTCCTATTACCGGCCCGCCATCTTTCATCTGTCTCTAAGATGACTCAGGCTGAAGACCAGGTTTTCGCGGCACGAAGAAGTGGCAGGGGCCCTCATTGCAAGCCGGGGGCCGCGGGAATCGTCACCGTCGACGGCGCCATGCCAGGAGTCCCTCGGACTGGTGTGCTCATCTTCTCCCGGACGCTGTGCGCCAGCTTCTCAATCTCCGCCACCATGCGGAGCTGCTCCTCCGTCAGCCTGACGGGATGCGCACCATTGATCTCAGCGTTCAATTTGGCCGCCAGTTTGACCAGCTTGTCGGTGTCGGAAACCATGGATTTTTGACGGTTCGCATTGAGCAATTCAAATCGCTTCGCCTGCATCTGCGGATTGCTGTCGTCGCCCGTAGCCGGCGACGCCGCCAGGCCAGGCTGCCCTATGGGTTGCTGGAACGTGGGGTGCGAGTAAGAGCTGTTCTGCGCGGAAACTCTCGGAGCCGCCATCAGCGCCAGCAGCAACGCCAGCGCCATGCCGGCATGTACCAACCAGCGGGCTGGTGTGTGCTTGAGTTCCCTCTCTCGGTTTTCGCGCATCTTCATCGAATGTTCCTCGTCTGCCGGTTCCCGGCCCGCAATCTCAGTTTTTGGCTATCGCCGGCCTCATCTCGTCCTTCACGCGGTGAGCCAGTTGCTCGATTTGATCTGCCGTCCGCACCACACCCACCGAAAGCATATCCTTGGTGGTTTTATCCACTTGCGCCTTCAAGTCGTTAGCCATCTTGAGCAGGGCGGCGCATTCATTATTGATCTGCTGCCGTGCCCTATCGCCTCCCGCATTGGCTGGTACAGGAATCGGCGCCGGCTGGCTGGACGCAGCCACAGGTTGCTCCGGTGCAGCCAAGGGTTGACCCGGCGCAGAAGAAACTACCGCGGGCTGGCTCGATTCGGACGCGGGCATGGAGGTCGGCGCCCGAGCCGGGTTGCCGGCCGGGGGCGAAGGCGTGCTCTCGGTGTCCTGCATGGAATCGGGGTTTTCGCCCATCACCATGGGCGCGGACGACGGCTGGCTGACAGGCGCCTGAGTTCCCGGCTTGGAGCTTTGCTGGGCAGTCTTCGGCGGTGGCGCAGTTGGATTTGCCTGGGCACACGCCAGCCCCGCGGCGCCCAAGACGCAGGCGACTGCCAAGGCTGCACATCTCCATGCAGTTTGAATTCTCGGCGCGCCCTCGTGCCTGGCTCGATTGAGGCCCGGTGCTTGCATCGAAGACCTCCGGTCGATCAAGGAGATGCCGGTGAAGGCGCTCAAACTTGTGGGATGCGCCTGCGCACAGTCTAGTCTAGTTATGGAATTTTTGTTAAGGAGTTTTGGCATGATCGACATGCTGCTGGCGGCTCTCTGGGGCCTCTTCCGGGAAAACCAGTTTATGGGCAAGGTCGTCGACGAGTGGATCGCCGACAGCCAGGAATTTGTTCACAAGCTCCCTCATCTGGCCGGCATCGCAATTATCGCTTTGGTGCTGAACAAGTTGCTGCGCATGGGCACCCGCCGCATGGTGCGCATCGCGGAGCACCACGGCGCCGGCCCCGGCCGCATGGCCGAGGTGAGGACCCTGGCCAGCGTTATCCGTGCCACCGGACTGGCGGTCATCGGCACTATCGTCGCCCTCCAGTTTCTGGCCACCGTAGGCATGAACCTGGCCCCGCTGCTGGCTTCGGCGGGCATCGCCGGCGTAGCCATCGGCCTGGCCGCGCAGACCATCGTCAAAGACGTCTTCAACGGCATCCTCATCCTGGTGGAGGGCCAGTTCAATGTGGGCAATACGGTCACGCTCGCCGGCCTCTCCGGCACGGTCGAGTCCATGTCCTTGCGCAAGACTACCGTACGCGGCGGTGACGGCACCCTCTACTTCATTCCCAACTCGCAGATCACCACCGTCGCCAACCTGAGTGTCGATTTCTCAGTGGCCACCGTGAACGTGAGCGTGGACTTCTCCGCCAATCCCGACGAGGTGACGCAATTGCTCAAGAAAATCGCCATGGACCTCCGCACCAGCGAAGCCTTTAAGGACGTTTTCGTGAGCGACCCGCAAGTGCTGGGCGTGGATTCCGTCAAGGGCTCGCAGTTGATCTTTCCGGTGGTTTTCAAAACTCTGCCCACGCAGCAGTACGGAGTGATCCGCGAGTTTCAGCGACGGGTACGCCTGGCCCTCGAAGAGCACCACTTGCTTCCCGGCGACCCATTGCGCGTCTACGGCAGCGCCGCCTCTCCGGTACAGGCGCACGACGAGGCCCCAACGACGGCCCCCGATCCCACCACGCTCAAGCCGCAGGAGACGAATCCATTTTCAGGCGAGTAGAGCCTCTTCCAGCGCCTCTGCATCGCTTACTGGCGGAAGGCAAGTGCCGCCCCGGCACACCAGCGCCCACGGCGGGATCCCCGCAGGCCTGTCTTTGTCTGGGGGGTGACACGCTTCCGCACCGGCCGGCGCAGGCGCCTCCAATAGGGTTTCCGCCAGAGCCTCCGGCAGTTCACCCACAACCAGCTTCTCCGGCGCAATGCGCATCACCGTCTTGTTCACGGAGAACCCCTTCATGGCCGTCGCCTCCAGCCGCTCTGCCTCCGCTCCCGAGCCGACTATCACCACTTGTACCGGATCGGCGAGCAGCCGCTCCAGCGCCAGCCCGTAGCTGCCGGCGTAGAGCCCATAGTGCTCCACAATGCAGGCAAACGAAGCCAGCGTGTCTTCGGCAATGCGGCGATACTCGCTGCGACCGCTCAGCGCCTCCAACCGCAGCAGCGCGGATGCCGCAGTGGGATTGCCCGCCGGCGTCGGCGCATCCTGCATCGGCTTGCGCCGCGCCGCCAGCGCGCCCAGCCGTGCACTCCCTTGCTCCGGCGCGGCCGTATCGTAAAACGCGCCGCCGGCGCGATCGTAGAATCTCGCAATCATTCCATCCGCCAGTTTGACCGCCGCTCGGTAATACTTCACCTCCACGCACGTCAGCCAGCCGTCGATGCACGCGTGCAGCGTGAATGCGTAATCGTCGAGCGTGCCCGGCGCCTGCTCCGCAGGCTCCACTCCATCGGGATACGCCATCACATGCCGTAGCGTTGCTTCGCCGTCCCACGCGTCGCTGAGAATTCGATCCAGCGTGCGTAGCGCGAATTTCCGCTCCCCGTCGATCCGCAGTACCCGCGCCGCTTCAACGTACGCAGTTACCGCCATCGCATTCCAGCCGGTGTACAGCGTGCGATCGATAAATGGCGCGGGCCGCTTCAGCCGCCCCTCCAGCAACTTGCGCCGTGCCGACTCGATCAGCGCGCGCACCACTTCCACTTGCCGTCCCGATTCGGCGGCAATCTCCTCGAGCGGTTGCTTCACGTGCAGCACGTTCTTGGCCGGATTGTGGTGCATATCACCCAGTTCGCCGATATCCCAGTACCTGGCCGCAATCTCCAGCTCCTCGCCATCCAGCACGACGCGTGCCTCATCGAGCGTCCAGGTAAAGTAGTCGCCGTCGTCGTCCAACCCTACATCGGCATCCTGCGAAGCATAGAATCCGCCGCGTTCGCGATCCGTCATCGTACTGTCGAGCCAGCCCACAATCTCCTGCGCTGTGCGCAAAAAATCCTCGCGGGCAATTTTGGGTACTGGACTCTGGAACCCATGCACGTAATTGCGGAGCAGTTCTGTATTGTCGTAGAGCATCTTCTCGAAGTGCGGCACCCCCCAGCGTTCATCGACCGAGTAGCGATGGAAGCCTCCGGCAAGCTGGTCATACACGCCGCCGCGCGCCATTTTTTCCAGGGTCACGGTAAAGGCGCGGCGCGTATCGTCGTTGCCGCGGCTGACGGCGACCTGCAGCAGCAGGTCCAGCGCCGCGGGATGCGGAAATTTGGGCTGCGAGCCGAACCCTCCGTGCCGAGGATCGAACTGGGCCACAATCGACACGGCCATCTTGTCCACCAGCGCCGGCGAAAGCCCGGTCCCGCGCGCCGAAAACATTTCATTGTGCTCGATGGCCGCCATCACGCTGGCCGCCGTCTCCAGCGCCTCCTCGCGCCGCTCCCGCCACACCTGTGCCATGGCCGTCAGCACGCGCGCAATTCCCAGACGCCCGTAGCGCTCGTCGCGTGGAATATATGTGCCGCCAAAGTACGGCCGCCCGTCGGGCGTCAAGAATGCCGTCAGCGGCCATCCACCCTGCCCGCTGATGGCTGACACCGCAGACTGATAGCGGGCGTCCACATCGGGCCTCTCGTCGCGATCCACCTTTACGGCAATGAAATCGCGGTTGATGACCGCGGCGACCTCGGGGTCCTCGTAGGACTCGCGATCCATGACGTGGCACCAGTGGCACCATACTGCGCCGATGTCGAGCAGAATGGGCTTGTCCTCAGCCTGCGCGCGCGCAAAGGCCGCCTCGCTCCACGGATGCCAGTCCACCGGCTGATGACGCGCCGAGCGCAGGTAGGAAGATGCCGAACG
Source organism: Acidobacteriaceae bacterium (assembly GCA_030037545.1). Taxonomy (GTDB): domain Bacteria; phylum Acidobacteriota; class Terriglobia; order Terriglobales; family Acidobacteriaceae; genus Telmatobacter. The sequence continues at coordinate 17,623 of JASHRF010000030.1, forward strand.
TTCAAGCTGATTCGTCGTCGCCGCAGGGGAAGCATTCTCTGGCATAAAGTCAGGATAGATCGGAAATGCGGGAGGGGCCATCACGGCCGGAAATTACGCGAAGCAGGCAGCGAATTTCCAGCGGCGGGAAAAATCCACAATACCGGGCAACAACTGATTACTGCGCGCAGAAAACCCGCCCAGGGCACGGTTTTCCGGATCTTCTTTCCATTGGATTCGAGCGCACCCGCAGCGCCGCGTGCCTGAATACGCTGGCAAGGGCAATTACTTCGCCAGCTCCGCCTTGATCGCCGCCACCAACTCCGGAGCGTCCGGCTGTGTGTCCGGCGAGAACCGCTGTACCGCCTTGCCCTTGCGGTTGACCAGGAACTTCTCAAAATTCCACAAAATTTCGGGCTCCGGCAGCGTGTCGATGCCGTACCCCTTCAGCTTTTCGCGGAACGGCGTCTCGGCTGTGCTGGTGGCTTTCGGCTGCGCCGCAATCAGCGCCTTGTAGAGCGGATGCTTCTCCGGACCCACCACCGTGATCTTGCTGAAGAGCGGAAACGTGACCCCGTAGTTTATCCTGCAGAACGACTGGATTTCGTCATTCGTCCCCGGCTCCTGGGCCTTGAAATCGTTGGCTGGAAAGCCAGCGATCACCAGCCCCTGCCCGCGATACAGCTCATAAAGCTTTTCCAGGCCTTCGTACTGCGGCGTGAGCCCGCACTTCGAGGCCACGTTAACCACCAGTAGCACCTGACCCTTGAACTCCTCCAGCGAGCCCGGCTGGCCGCTGATCTTCTCCACTGGAATCGAATAGATTGAATCAGACATAACTATCTCCTGACCTGCGGCGAGGGCGCAGCCGGTACAGCCGCTTCGGAGACCGGGTCTACGCTCACTTTAGCAGCAACTGGGATTACGGCTTGTTGGCCAAAATCAGCGGTGAAGGTCCGCGGCTGGGCAGCGTGCGCGCTTCCACGAACCCCGCCTCGTCGAGCCATGCCGCAATCTCCTCGAAGCAATAGGTGTTGCCATTGTCGGTGTTCACCAGCATGTTCACCGCAAAGATCAACCCGTTTACCGGTCCGGTACGATCAGCATTCACCAGGAACTCCGCGATTGCGATCGTCCCGCCGGAGGCGAGCGCATGGAATGTCTTCGCAATCAGCGCACGACTGCGCTCTGGCCCTTCGCTGTGGAGAATGTGTCCGAGCGTGGCCACCTGGTAGCCCGATCCGAAATCTGCTTCCTGTAGGTCGCCCTCCCGGAAAGAGAGCCGCTCGGCCAATCCGAACTTTTCAAAATTCTTGTGCATCACCTTGATCACGCCCGGCCAATCGACTGCGCAGACATGCACCTGCGGCGAGCTCTCGGCCAGCGCAATGCCCCACACGCCGGAACCGGCCGCCAGGTCCAGCACATGAACCGGATCGCTCATTAAATCGAGACGCAGATGGCGGGCAAGATCCTGAGCCGCCGGATAGCTCATGGGAAAAATGTCGTTCACAAAGCTCTCGAAGAACCCCGCACCGGATTTCTGTTGGTTGACGGGCGCAACCGGCCTGCCGTTCGCAACCACTTCGCTCAGGTGCAGCCATCGGGGAATCAGATCCTCGCTGGTATGTCGAATCAGTCCGCCCAGGTATCCCGGCCGTCCGCTTACCAGAAACGCTGCACTGTCGGGCCCCAGCGAGTATTTGCCGTCTCCACCTTTCTTCAGCAGATCGAGACCCACCAGCACATTTACAATCGCGGCCAGCCCACGCTCCGTCGCGCCCGTGGCCAAGGTAAGCTCGGCGAGAGACTTCGCCCCCCGATCGAGTGCATCGAAAACGCCGTGCCGCAGGGCGGCCTCCAGAATGAGCGGCGGCGCGTAACCCCACGCAAGCTGCGAAATTCGTTCCGGCGTAACAGGTGCGCCGGTCGAAGCAGTGGGAGCAGTGTTGGAAGCAGGACTGATTGTAGTTGCCATTGTGACCTCGCATTTAAGGAATTGAGGCTCGGGAAAGCCGTGGTGCCAGCATAGCAGGGGTCGTGAGCACCTGGCCCTTTAAGATTCGATCTCTGCCTTTAATGTGGGGAAAAACTGGGCCAGTTCACCTTATACAAGAAGTATCCAATGAAACAGACGCCGACTAAGTTGAGCGTGTTTCAAAAATACGTTTTGAAAGGGCACGGTGGGCGCCCTCTGGGCAAGCCGTGCCGTGCAAAATCCGCCGTTTATGCGGCTTTAGCCGCTGAGGGATGGTTCCTTGATTGTCCCAGCAGCATTTTTGAAACACGCTGTAAGCAATTGCGATGTCCCACCAAAACTCGTTCGGTTCTTTAGCGCGGTAGACCACACGACCAAAGCGTCCCCACGATTCCCCGGAGCACGTCGAAATCACACCCATGGCAAGCGAAATGACCCCAAGGATCAGGAAAAGATACGGCGGCTTTAAAAACCAGGCATGAAGGACGTCTCCTTTCCTTCTTGGCGGGATGCTCTCAGCCGAGCAGTTGCTTTCCCACCCGGATGTAAAGCTCGACTGCCTCCAGCAGTTCTTTCTTCGCCAGCCGCTCCTGTGGCGTGTGCGCCACGAAAATCGATCCCGGCCCCAGCAGCAGCGGCTCGCCCCAATGACTCAACTGCGGAATGTCGGTGGTAAACTTGGCCACCATGGTCGGCAATCCGGGTACGGCGCGCAGCCGCACAAATGGAATCTCCAGCGTGAAGTCCACCTCCGCCAAACCGGCCGCAGCTTCCACCAGCGCCGCGCGCACCGGCGCAGAATCACCCACCAGCCGCACCAGGACCTGCGCCTCGGCCTTGTCTGCAATCACGTTGGGTGCGTGGCCGCCGCTGATCTGACCTATGTTGAGTGTGCTCGGCCCCACGTCTTCGGTCACCGGCAATTGCAGCTTGAGCAGTCGCGCCATCACCTCCACCAGCTTGTGCACCGCCGACTCACCCAGCTCCGGATACGCCGAGTGCGCCAGCTTGCCGCTGGCGCGAAACACCGCGCGCAGTGCGCCTTTTGAGGCTAGCGCCAGCTTGTTGTCGGTAGGCTCGCCGTTAATGAGAAATCGGCTGCCTTTGGGATTGAGGTTCGCTGCTTTCGCGCCCGCCGAGTCGCGCTCTTCGCCACTGACGAACAACAATCCCACCCGAAACCCCGCCGTCCGCAGCGCCTCTGCCGCGGCCGCCTGCGCGGCAATAATTCCCTTGGCGTCCGACACGCCGCGCCCGTACATCCACTCCGCGTCCTCGCGAAACGGAATGTACGGCGGCACGGTATCCATGTGTGTGGAGAAAACCAGTTCGGGGGTCGCGCCTGCCGGGCCGGCATATACGTTCCATCGCGGCCCTGCTGTCGTGCTCTCCAGCGGCTGCTCCACCGGCGTCTTTTCCACTTCCCAGCCGCGACCGGCGAGAAGCCCGGCCAGAAAATCGCCCACCTCGCCCTCATGGTAAGTCGTAGATTCGATTTCGCAGAGCTGCCGCGTCAACCCGATGGGATTGAGACCTATAGGGCCAAGCCCAACGGCGTCAAGAGGAGAGCCTTCGATCATGATGGTGCAAGAATACCCTACAACCTAATGCAACTTCTGTGACTCGGCGGCGGAAAACTACCGCGCTTTTCAGTTTCGGCGCGTTTGTTCCGATCAATATTGACGCGGGAAGCCCCATGAAATCCTCAGCCCATCGCGCGTAGAATGAAGGCTGGAATGAAAGTTGATTCTTCATCCTTCCCTGGTGCGCCCGCGGTCCCCATGTCGCGCACTGTGGAGCTGACCGGACCAGCCGGCCGGCTCGAAGCTCTCTTGAATACCGGCGCCGCGAATGCTCCCTTCGCGGCTCTCGTCTGCCATCCCAATCCGGCATACGGCGGAACAATGCACCACAAGGTGGTGTACCACGCCATGAAAGTTCTGAACGACCCCGAATGGGGATTCGGCTTCCCCGTCCTGCGCTTCAACTTCCGCGGTACGGGTCTCAGCCAGGGGCGACACGATGGCAAAGCCGAAGTCGGCGATGTGCTGGCCGCGCTCGACTGGCTCGACAGCGAATTTCACCGCCCTCTCGTCGTCTCCGGATTCAGTTTTGGCTCGGCTATGGCGCTCTGGGCGTGTTGTGGGCCGCAAAAAACCGACAAAAGCATCCGCGCCTTCATTGCCCTCGGCCTGCCCACCCACGCTGACGGCCGCGACTACCATTACCGCTTCCTGCACGATGCCACGGTTCCGAAATTGTTTATCAGCGGCGATCGCGATGACTTTGGTCCCTCCGCGCAGCTCCGGGAAGTTGTCGCGGCCGCCGCGGACCCCAAAAAACTAGTTCTCATACCTGATTCCGATCATTTCTTCACCGGTAAGTTGGATCTCATGCGGCAAGCGCTCGCCGGCTGGATGAAGGAGCAATTGCAATGACCCCGGCAAGCGACGCAGTCTTCGAGAGTCTGCACACCACGGCAACCAGCATCTTCACCGGCGCTCTCCAGGCCTGCAATATCACCTCCGCCTTCGACCGCCGCGCCCGCTTCGACGGGCAAAAACTGGTGCGGCTCCTGCCCGACGGCAGCGGTCCCGATGTCATTGACCTTGCCGCTTACAAGCGCATCTTTGTCGTCGCGCTCGGCAAGGCGGCCGTTCCCATGCTCGACACCTTGCTCGATCGCATGAAACGGCGCAAGGGCCTGCGCGGCATATGTTGCAGTAACCAGGTGCCCCGCAAACGCAACTGGCGCTTCCGCTACTTCGAAGGCGGTCACCCATTGCCCAACGAAGACTCGTTCGGCGCCGCCCGCGCCGCCCTCGCTCTGCTCCGCAAAGCCCGCAAAGATACCCTCGTGTTCTTCC
>JASHRF010000031.1 GCA_030037545.1 Acidobacteriaceae bacterium
GCATTTGGGACAGACGCTCAGATTCTGTTCGAGATCTGCCTTCCAGATGGTCTGGCGGCAGCCAATGCACTTGATCCACAGGCCCTCGGTGCGCACGTTGCGTTCGCCATCGCCGGCGTTTTCGCCGTCGGGGCCGTTAGGGCCATTGGGCGGGCCGGGAAAATCGCCGTTCTCACGCTTGAACCAGGACATACCGAGGTTGATTGTAAATGGTGGTTCGGGGCTCGGGGCCCGTGATTCGTGATCCGTGGTTGGCGGACGGTGAGCAGTGTGTGGCCCCAGATCCTGCTTTTCTGTTCCCTGCCCCCTGATCCCTACTTGCGGAGATACGCGTCGTCGCCGCTGATCCAGTCCTGACGCGGGGGATTGAAGATGTCCAGAGCCACCGAGTCTTCCAACGCCTCGACGGCGTGCGGAAGGCCAGGCGGAATGCACAGAATCTCGCCGGCCTGCACCGTCACCTCCTTGCCCTCGATGCGAAACAGCAGCGTGCCTTCCACCACGTGGCTGATCTGTTCGTGAAAATGGTTGTGTTCGGGCACCACCGCGCCCTTCTTCAGCCCGATGCGAGCGAGCATGGTGTTCGTCCCCACCACATACTGGCGTGTTACGAGCGGATTCAATTGCTCGGGCGGAATCTCGGACCAACGATGATGTGCGGCAGAGGGCATGGGAAACCTCGCGATTCGTGAATGGTGAACGTAGTCGGTGAACGGTGGACGGAGCGACTGGCCTCAATATTCAATTCCGCGCTGCGCCAGGATGCCCTTTTGGTAAGCGTGTTTTACTTCGCGCATTTCCGTCACCGTGTCTGCGATCTCCACCAGCAGCGGGTGCGCGTTGCGGCCGGTAAGGATCACGTGCACCATCTCCGGCCGATTGCGCAGCGCGTCCGCGACCATGGCGGGATCGAGCATTTTGTAGCCGATGGCGTAGTTGATCTCGTCCAGGATCACCATATCCCACTCGCCGGAGTAGATGGCCTCGCGCGCCTCGGCCCACGCTGCTTCCACCAGGCGAATGTCCTCGGGATCGGTTTCCGCCCCGCCTACTTTCACGAATCCGCGGCCCATTTGCCTGAGCACAAAGTTGCCGCCAAAGGCCTCTGCGGCATCGAGCTCGCCGTAGTGCCACGAGCCCTTGAGGAACTGCAGCATGAGCACCTTCATGCCATTGCCCACAGCGCGCAGCGCCGTGCCCAGCGCCGCAGTGGTCTTGCCCTTGCCGGGCCCGGTATTGATGAGGAGAAGTCCGCGTCGGGAAGGCAGTTCAGAGTTCATAGTTCGCAGTTCACAGTGTAATAGCCGCAGCTAGCCATGCTATGAACCGTGAATTAAGAATTGTGAGCTGTGCTTAATGCCCGCAATGATACGGATGCCCGGCGAGAATCGTGAAGGCGCGATAAATCTGTTCGGCAAGCACAACCCGGGCCAGCGCATGGGCCAGCGTCATGGGGCCCAGCGAGAGCAGAAGCTGAGCCTGCGCGCGCGCTTCGTCCGACCATCCGCTGGCCGGCCCTACGGCAAAAACCAGATGCTGCGCGCCCTGGTCGCGGCGTGCGCCGAGCCACGCGGCAAAGGCTTCCGACGTCATGGCCCGGCCGCGGCTGTCGAGCAGCACGGCAACCGCCGGCGTGCGCCGCGCCTGCCGCGCCTGCCATTCCAACAGCACCGGCTCGCTGCGGAAGGCCTCGACGCCGCAGCGCGCATAGGCCGAGCAGCGTTGCATGTACATGCGCGTGAGCGCGTCGAAGCGATCCCCGGCCGCTGCCGGTCCGCCGATGTACGCGAGAGTCAACTGCATGAAAAGGAGGATACGGCATGAGCGCGGGGAAAGCCGGAGACTCGCCGGACCAGCTGGCAATTTCCGCGGCCTGGACCCGCAGGTGTTGAGAGAATCTTCCAAATCCCGCAGAGCTATCTACCGGTTTTGGTATATTTATACAGTCTTCTATGCCTATTCATAGTTCCTGTATCGTAACGAAGCCAGGCGTGCCAGCTAACCATTTTTGTTTTCAATGGTTAAGCTAAGAAAATCGAGCAAGCGTAGATTGGCAGGCCTCATGCATATATTCGTGGTGGAAAACTATCCCTTTATTTTGGGCGGAAGCAGAAGGGCCCGTACCAAGCCGACCGCTTCTCTTTCCTTTTATACGTTTTGTTCGTTCTTGCCTGAAAATTGCGAGCCGGGCCCCGGTTTGCGGAAGTGTCAATAGATCAATAGCTGGACCGAGTAGCCTCAGCAGTAAAAAGGTTTCCGGTTCCAAGTGTGGAGGAATTTCGATGCGATCTTTCCGGTTGCAAATCCTGACCCTGGCGTCCAGCTTGGTGGCCGTTGCCGCATTGGTGGCGACTTCGACGGCTCCATCAGCCCACGCCCAAACGAACACCACCAGCGCGATCGCCGGAGTCGTCACCGATTCGACTGGCGCGGTTGTTCCCGGTGCCATTGTGAAAGCCATTAACACGGGGACCGGTGAAATTCGGACCACTACCACCGACGCTTCCGGCTCGTACCGTCTCTCGCAGCTTTCTCCGGGACGCTATACGGTCACTGCGGCAGCCGGCGGTTTCGAGAAATCGAGCCAGACCATCGACGTAAGTCTTGCCGCAGTTTTGCAAGGCAATTTCATCCTCAGCGTCGGGCAGGCCAACACCACCGTCGAGGTCACCAGCAGCGAGGTACCCCTGATCCACGTGGACGACGCGCAAATCTCGACCACGTTCACAGAGCAGCAGGTTCAGCTTCTTCCGAACCCCGGCAACGACCTCACTTTCCAGGCGCAGACGGCTCCGGGCAGCGTGATGAACACGCAGGGCGGATACGGAAATTTCTCGTCATTTGGTCTGCCCGCTACGTCCAATACGTTTACTGTGAACGGTGGCTACTATAACGACCCATTTCTTAACGTTAACAATTCCGGCGCCACCAACCTCACCCTTGGAAATAACGACATTGAATCGGTCACTGTAACTTCGAATGCCTATAACGCGTCTTTCGGCGGTCTCGGCGGCGCGCAGGTGTCGGAAATCTCGCGTTCGGGCACCAACCAGTTCCACGGCAACGCGAACTACTGGTGGAACGGCCGGGTGATGAACGCCAACGATTATTTCAACAAGGAATACAACGAACCGCGCAACTTCGACAACGTGAACCAATGGGCAGCTGCGGTCGGTGGCCCGATCAAGCGCAACAAGACCTTCTTTTTTGCCAACTACGAAGGCCTCGACGTGGTGCTGCCTGCGCGCGCAATTGTCTATGCCCCCGACGCCACCTATCAATCGACGGTTCTGGCGAACCTCACCGCGAACGGGCTTTCTTCCGAAATACCGATCTATACGAATATCTTCAACCTCTTCAACAACGCCAAAGGCTACTCGAGCGCGGAAGAAACACCTGTACCAGCGGGCGTGACCTGCACCCCCTATTGCACGGTCAACTTTAACGCCACGGCTGGGAATTACACCCACGAATGGCTGTTCAACGGCCGCATCGACCAGGACCTGGGCACCAACGACCATTTGTTCGGCCACATGACCTCCGACCACGGCGTGCAGGCTACCTACACCAACGTGCTGAATCCGATCTTCGACGCGTTCAGCCCGCAGCCTGCGTGGGAGGGACAACTGAGCGAGACGCACACCTTCACACCCTCCCTCGTCAACACCGCCCTCTTTTCCGCGATTCACTACGATGCTTTCTTTACAAACACTAACCTGGCGGCCTCGGAGGCGATAGTGCCGTTCAGCTTGATCTTCGCCAATGGCAACATGGCGAGCAATGGCGGTGGGGCGTGGCCGGGCGGCGAAAACATCGTCTGGCCGCAGGGCCGCGACGTATTCGGCTACCAGTTCCAGGACGACCTGAGCTGGACCAAGGGTGAGCACACGCTCAGCGTGGGCTGGGTGATGCGCCGCGACGACCTTACCGATTACGACATCGCTGTATACTCCACTTCCCCTGAAGCGGTGGCCACCGCGGCGGCGCCGGCAATCGACCCCGCGACAGGTTTACCCTCGGGTCCAACTCTCCCGGGCAGCTTCGAGGAAGGCTATGTTGACGAGTGGTATCAGCAGTTCCCCACGCGCTCCTCGGAGCCGATCGCGCTCTACACCATGGGCTGGTACGCGCAGGACCAGTGGAAGGCCTTACCCAACCTCACCATCACCTACGGCCTGCGCATGGAGCACAACTCCAACCCCCTCTGCCGCACCAATTGCTTTGCCCGCTTGAGCGGCAGCTTTGCCAGCGTGAGCACCAGCACCACGACGCCCTACAACACGATGATCACGTCCGGTCTTACTCAGGCGTTGCCCAGCCTTCAGAAGATCGGGTTTGAGCCGCGCGTTGGATTCGATTACCTGCCCGCCGGCGCCAACAGCAGAACCACCCTGCGCGGCGGCTTTGGCATGTTCGACGACAGCTTCCCAGGCCAGATCGCAGACGACCTCTTCGACAACGCCCCCACCAACGTTGGGTTTACCCTTTACGGACCCGCGTTCGGAGGCACCGACATCGCCTTGGTGCCCAGCGCCCCGGGTAGCGCCGAGTCCGTCGCTGCGGCCTCCGACAAGGCCTTTGCGAGCGGCTTTGCGAACGGCGCCACCAACACCACGCTGTCGTCGCTGCCCGGTTTTTCCGTGCCGAACGTGACTAGTGCAGTCAGTCACATCAGCAACCCGACGTACGAAGAGTGGAGTTTCGCGGTCGAGCGCGAGCTCACGACCCGCGACAGCATCCAGGTGATGTACGTAGGAAATCACAGCTACCTCGAGCCGGTGCAGAACAACAGCTTGAACGCCTGGAACAGCGGTGGCGCGCTCGGTTTCCCCGAGCTATCGACCAGCGGACCTCCAAATCCGAATTTCGCTTCCGTGAACCAGATTTCGAGCGAAGCTTCAGGAAACTATAACGGCCTGATCGTGAGCGCGCAGCACCGCTCGCGCAGCCTGACGGTGTCCGTTAACTACGATTGGAGCCACGCCCTCGACGAGATCTCCAATGGCGGATTCGACGGATTTTCCGGCAATAGCGTGAATCCCGATAATCCGTTTAACCTCGCCTCGAACTACGGCAACGCGGACTACGACACCCCTCAGTACGTGAGCGGCAATTATGTGTACACGCTGCCGCACTACGGCGGGCCCAAGCTGCTGGTGGACAACTGGGTGTTCTCCGGAACGGTGTTCCACAGCCTCGGCTTGCCCTTCTCGGTGATTGACGGTCTAACGGCTGACGAGCTCAGCGGTTACGGCGGACCGCTCTTCGCGCAACAAACCGCGTCCATCGCCGGCCACACCCACTGCGGCGGTACCGCAGCCGCCAGCGCGACTCCGACTCCGTGTGCATTCGCGGCGGACTACACGTCGGCGACGGACTTCGGCCAGTCGGGGCGCAACCAGATCTTTGGCCCCAACTACACCGACACCGATTTTGCAGTCACCAAGGGCTTCACGATGCCCCACTGGGACGAGGGTCAGTTGAAGGTCGGGGCGCAGTTCTTCAACCTGTTCAACCACCCCAACTTCGGCCAGCCTCTCAATAATCTTTCCGCTGGGTCAAGCCTGGGCACCATCACTACCGACGTCAACTCGCCGACCTCGATTCTTGGATCGTTCCTGGGCGGCGACGCCGATCCACGACTCATCCAGTTTGAGGCGAAGTTCACCTTCTAACCGTCTCTCCTGGAACCAAATCCCCAACGAGGGGCATCTGCATAGCGCAGATGCCCCTCGTGCTTTTTGTGCGCCGAGAGGCCTGATAACACGCCGGCCATGTTATCATGGACATTATGCCACCCCATATTGTGGCATAATGTCAACGGAGATTTTCTATGGCTACCGATCCCAACGTTTTCTCTTTTGTCGGCCTCAAAGCTGTGTCGGACCTTGAACTTGCTTTGTTACCAGAAAAAGGCCTCCCCTTGAAGGCAATACAATCCCTCAAAGACCAAGGCCTTACGTTTACGGAGATTTCTGAGATTGTAATCTCTCCGCGCACACTCAAGCACCGCAAGTCACGCAAAGAAAAACTCTCCAGCGTGGAAACTGACAGGGCTCTGCGCATGGCGCGCATTGTCGACTTGGCAGACAGGGTGTTTGGCTCGCGCACGAAGGCGCTGCTTTGGCTTCGCTCCACGGATGACCGGCTCGATCATCGAACTCCCATGCAAATGCTGGTTAACGAAAGTGGCGGCCGTCTGGTAGAAAGCATGCTCTGGCAGATCGATGAGGGAATCTACACGTGAAGACCCTCTGGAGAATCAGCAACCACTGTGAACTTGACGGACTGGGAGGGGAAAAATCGGACGGACGTTGGCACACCGCCGCGAGAGGGAAACGGATTGTCTACCTGTCTGAATCCCCTGCCGGCGCGTTACTGGAATCGCTCGCAAACCTCAAAGGCAATCCGGCGCTGTTCCCAGAGAAATATCAACTCCTCGAAGTAAGTGTTCCCGATGATGTTTATGCTTCGATGGCGTTTCCTTCCGGTGGCTCACCGGCATCGAAGGCTTTTTACAAAACATTGCCACAGTCATTGTCCCGCAAAAAGGGGAATAACTGGCTTGATGGCAACGTGTCTGCGCTCGCTGGCGTTCCGTCTTTCCCGTCTCCCTATTCCTTGAATGTCCTTCTGAATCCCAAACATCCTGATGCGAGAAGAATCTCGATCAAAGCATGTCGACGAATCAAATATGACCGCCGCTTGTTTCACATCTATCCAGCCGCGAAGTAGACTTGCGTTCCGCCGCGAAAAGGCTTGTGACGAACCGTGTGGCCTTCCTCGCGGTGAATGAGGGCGCGTGGAAAACGAAAGGTGGCAGGATTGGAGTGTAATGAGTGGCAGCAAAGGACTCTATTCGCTGGTAGGATCGGACAATAGTCAGTGACAGAATTGATTATAACTAGCAGCAGCAACCGCAGCAGCCAACAAGGTAGTGTCCAGTTTTTTTCGCACTTTCGATCTTCCTTGGAGCTCAGGAAGGTTGTTGGGTTGAGGTTGTTTGCCACTGGCCCCCATGGGGGCCAGTGGCAAAGCGACTCAGGCGATGGCGCGAACCTCGGCCAGCCGGTTCATCTGCAGATAGCGTTTTGTTCCCCACCTGGTTGCGGCTACGTGCCTGAGTCGGGCTGCCACCAGCATCAACGCCGAATGGCCGTCAGGAAAGGCGCCCACCACGCGCGTTCGTCGCCGGATCTCCCGGTTGAGCCGTTCCAGCGGGTTGTTGGTGCGAAGACAGCGCCAGTGCTCGGCCGGCATTGCGTAGTAGCTCAGCGTTTCGTCGACGCTGGCTTCGACGATCTCCGCGGCCTTGCCCAGCCGCATCTCGCGCAGCTTGGCCACTACCAGGCGAGCCTTTTCCTTAGCCGCCTCGGCGTCTTCCTGCGCATGGATGGCCTTCAGCATCGCAGCTACTTCCTTCACCTTGCCGGTAGGCACCGCCGTCCACACGTTGCGATAGAAATGCACCACGCAACGTTGCCACCTCGC
>JASHRF010000032.1 GCA_030037545.1 Acidobacteriaceae bacterium
ACCAGCTCCTGCTCGTCGGCGGCAGCCACCTTCTGATAGAAGCCGCGCAGGTCCTGGTATTCCTCCGCCTTGGCCTCACTGAAGCCGCGCAACAGCGAGCGCGCCACGATAATCTGGCCGGAATCGGACTTGGTCCTGGTGAGATAGACAGCGTGGCCCTGCCATGCCACTTTCGCGTCCTGCGGCGCGCCTTCCACCATCACCCCCGCCGGCAGGTGATAGGTCACCTGGTCGGTCACCCGATCCCCATAGCGCATGTCCACCGGCGTCACCCGCTTTTCCTCCTTCACAAAGGGCGTGTGGCCGCGGCTCTCGAAGAAAAACCCGGGCAGCAGCAGACGCTTCGCCGTCGCCGCGCCCATCGTTCCCTTCACAGCCACCATGGCCATCAAGTTTGAATCCGGCTGATCCATGCCCAGAAAATGATCGACATGCGCATCGATGCCGTCCGGGACCATCTCCTCGAGCTCGCGGTCGAACCGCTTCTTCACTTCGGAATCGTCATTGCGCAGCGCCATCTGACGCCAGCGCAGCGCCGTCTGGCCGGTCATCACAAAGCTGAATTGCCCAGTAATTGCGCCGTGCTCTCCAATGTAAATATCGCCCTCGCGCAGCGTCGTGTTGTCGGTGTAGACCTGGGCCGGCGTGATGATGAAGCCTGGACCGCCGGCGCTCTGGCGCATCCCTCCCACTTCAGAGTGGCGCCAGCTCACGGACTGGAACGGGCACATTTTCTCGCCCGGATCGAGCAGGATCGTCTTGCCGCCGCTATCCAGGATCACCAGCGTATCGTCGAACTGCTCGGCGTACATGTAGGTCTGATCGAAGGGGCCATCGTCGCGGTCCTTCACCTTGAGCGCCCACGCCTGGAGACCGGCGGCGCGCAGCATAGCCAGGTAGAGCAGCGCAATGTCCTGGCTGTTGCCGCTCTTCTGCGCCCATGTATCCTCGGCCCGCTTGGCCGTCTTGATCTTCAATTGCTTCATCTCCGACTGGCTCTTTTCGCGCGAGTAGTCGCTGTTGTCCAGCGCCTGCACCGCGGTATACAGCTTCTTCGCCTTGTCCATCTCGCTGTCGGTGGGAGCCACAATTCCGTCCACCGCCGCATGGATGGCCTTCGAAGGATCTGCGAAATGGTCCGTCTCTTTCGACCAGCGCTTGACTTCGTCGCCCCAGAACTGCTCGGCGGTGTAGGAGCCTTTGTAATAAAAGACCACCTTGTAAAGAATGCTGTCGATCGGCGGCATGTACTCTTCGTCCGGCGCCGGGGGAATGTCGGCAACATCGAGAGTAAAGTGGCCTACCGCGTCGCTGGTCACGGCGGGTGAGCCTTTGGGCAGGTTCACCCACCAGATCAGGTTGTCCAGCACATGGCCCTGGCTGTCCTCGATATATCGGCTGGTCGCATTCTGGCTGCCCTTCAGGAACGCCTTGAAGGGGATGAACAGGTAATGCGCCTTGTGGACGTAGTACGGCCCCTGAATATCCCAGCGCGGCATCGAGGGAAGGTGATCGTCGGGGTAGCGGATAATGAATTTGTACTCCAGGATGCTGCCCACCTCCACGCTGGGCAGCGTGAACACCTTGCGCCCCACGTTCACGTCGCCGACCCTGGCCGTCAGCAGGTCTTCCGGCTTGCCCTCCAGCGGAACCACCGTACCGTCGGAATGGATGGTGCGCGCCTCGATGTCCGTCACCTTGTCGAATCCGGACATGTAGGGTACGGTCACGGTGGCCAGCTCCTTGCCTTTTTCCGTCAACACTTTGATCCGGGCGTAAACGCTGTGGTAGTTCAGGTTGTCGTCGTCCACCTCTTCGTAATTCAGGTACACGGCGGCCGCCCCCGGTGCCTTGGGGTCGGAGGTCATCTTCAGCTCGTCGGGGGTGGGCTGTTGAAACTGGGCCGAGGCAAGAACAGGCAACGCTCCGGCCAGAAGCAGCGTCGCCGCGCACAAAACTACCGTGATTTTCATGAAAGATTTCCCTTAAATTGGAAGAACGGAAGCAGTGTAGCGCGAAATCGTTGAAATTGCGCCTCAGTTTTTTAAGGTCAGACACAGAGCCCAGGCGGCAAGGCGCCTGTTTTACGATTTAGGACGGAACCGCGACTCCAGCAGATGGCAGGTGAGCGCCAGCGGCAGTCCCATCACATTGAAGTAGCAGCCCTCGATGCGCGGAATCCAGCGCGCCGCACGTCCTTGAATGGCATACGCGCCAGCCTTGTCCATGGGCTCGCCGGTGGCCACGTAAGCTGCAATCTCCTCGTCCGAAAGGGTGAGGAATCGCACCGCCGTCACCTCCGCCGCAATCTCCGTAGCCTCGGCCGTCACAAGCGCCACGCCGGTAATCACGAGGTGGCTGCGCCCGGAGAGCAGGCGCAACATCCGTGCCGCGTCGGCACCGTTCTCCGGCTTGGCCAGGATCTGCTTGTCAATGGTAACCGTCGTGTCCGCACCCAGCACGGCCAGCGGCTCGCGCTGCTCGCTATCGCCGCGCAGGCTCGCGCTCGCGCCGTTTGCGGCAGGCGGATTCGCCATCAGCTCCCGGAAGACTGCCTCGGCCTTTTCCCGCGCCAGCCGCGTGACATACGCAATCGGCTCTTCGTTTGGCCTGGGATCCTCGTTCACCTGCGCCGGATGCACGCGAAATGTGTATCCAGCCTGTGCGAGCAGCTCGCGGCGGCGCGGCGAAGCGGAAGCTAGAACCAGCATGTCTCGATTAAAGCAGCTTACGGCTAATGGCTAATAGCGAATGGCTGAACTTAGTACACTTAAGTTGGGCTGGCCTCTCCATGCGGGCCCAGCCCCAAAAAGGGTTCGATGCACTTCCATTTTGTATTTTCCGCCGCCGAAATCCTATGGACGCTGACTTTCGCGGCCGAGCTCGTCCTTCTGGTCGTCCTGTTGGGCCGCGAGCGCGCACACCGCTTTCCCTGGTTCACCGCCAACATCGCCGTTATGGCGCTGCTTCTGCTCGCCAGCAAACTGCTCTTCGACCGCATCGCGGTCGTAACCGCCAAAACGATCTTCCTCGCCATCTCCGGCGTAGCCGTGGTGGTGGGCCTGCTGGTCGTGATTGAGCTGGCGCGGCGCGCCTTCGCGGGAGCCTCTGCGCGCGCCTGGGTCATCGGCGCTCTCGTGCTGCTCGTCATCGCCGGCACGGTCCTGGCGCTTTGGGGCCCCTGGCCGGCCTGGAGTACCTTCGCCGGTCACTCCCGGATCGCGATCATGCGCGACCTGCAGATGTTTGACGACAAAGGCTCAATACTCTACGCTCTTCTTGACATCGAGCTCGCCGTAGCCATCCTCCTCTTTGGCCGGCGCTTTCATGGCGGCTGGCGCTGTCACCCGCAGATGATCGCCATCGGCCTTTCCACGGCCGCCATGGCGCAGCTTGCAGTGCGCATTGTCTGGCAGCTCATCGCTACCCATACCACCGTTCACAGCCACGCCCAGTACGATCGCTTCATGGCGCTGCGCGAGCGCATGTACCACGGAGAGAACGTGGTCCTTCTCTGCGCCATCGTGTGGTGGATCGCCTGGCTCTGGCTGGATGAACGCGGAACTCCGCCGGCAGCCCAGGAAAGCGAGCCCGAAGTCCACGATTCGGCTACGCCCGCGCAAAATTGACGCCCAAATCGAGGCGTGCAAATGAAGCCGATGCGTAACGGCTGAACCGAGCAGCTACCTCGCCCGTCCCAGGCACACGGCAAACCACCCCCGCGCATCGGTCCACAGTCCCGCGGGCGCAAACCCCGCCGCCTCCAGCAGTGCTTCCGCCTGGCCCGGCTCAAATTTGTAGCTGTTCTCGGTGTGGATGGTTTCGCCTTCGGCAAACGCGACGTCGAGATCGGCTGCCGCCAGCCGCACCCGCTGCGCGCTTCGGCTCTCCAGATGCATTTCGATGCGCGAGAAAGCGCGGTTCCACAGCGCGCGGTGCGCAAAGGCCTCCGGCGCGAAGTCGCCGGCCAGCTCGCGGTTGAGCCGGCTGAGAAGGTTGCGATTGAAGGCAGCCGTAATGCCGGCCGCGTCGTCGTAAGCAGCCAGCAGCAGCGATTCGTCTTTCACCAGGTCCACACCCAGCAGCAGTCCATCGCCGGGCGCGAGACCGGCGCGCACACCGCGCAACAATTGCTGCGCCTCATCCGGCTCGAAGTTGCCGATGCTGGAGCCGATGTAAAGCACCAGGCGCCGCTCGCCGTGACAGGCCGCGAGCTCAAAGTTGCGGGTGTAGTCCGTAACCTGCGGAATCACCCGGACACCGGGGATTTCGCGCTCGATGCGCTCGCATGCCCCGTCCAGCGCGCTGGCGGAAACGTCGATAGGCTCGTAAATGAGGGAGCGCTGGCGATGGGCGGCGGCGCGCAGCAGCAGCCGCGACTTTTCGGCCGAGCCTGCGCCCAGCTCGGCGATGCGCAGCCGTGCCCGGCCGGCAAAGGCTGAGTCGGCTGCGGCCGCGACGATCTCATCGGCGTGCCGCACCAGAATGCTGCGCTCCGTGCGCGTCAGGTAGTACTCATCCAGCTCGGTGATGGCCTCGAAGAGCTCTGATCCTTCCTCGTCGTAGAACAGCCAGGGGGGCAGGCGTTTGGGATCGGAAGTGAGGCCTTCGCGCGCCGCCGCGGCCACGCGCTCCTGAATCTCGAGTTCGGCAACCGGGGAAGCCGCTATACTCATGATTCTGGATTGGATGCAGAAGCCCGTGGTGCGATGGTTTTCTTTTGCGGTTGCACCGCCAGCCTTGCCGGAGATGGGCTAAAAGCTGGGAGCTGGAGGGCTCAACACGTCACCCGCGCCAGCCGAATCCCGGAAAACTGCCAGCGCGTCTCCGCCGGAAAGAAGTTGCGGTAGCTCGACCTTATGTGCGCCTGTGGCGTTACGCATGAGCCGCCGCGCAGCACCATTTGCCCGCTCATGAACTTGCCGTTGTACTCGCCCAGTGCGCCTTCAAGCGGCCGGAACCCGGGGTAGCCAAGGTAGGCGCTGGACGTCCACTGCCAGCAGTCTCCGTAGCAGTGCTTCGCACCGTCCTGGTTTGGGTTGAGGTCGGTGACGCGGCAGGGTGCCAGCAACTCGGAATCGAGCAGATTGCCTTCGATCAGCCTTCCTTCGGCTGCGGCCTCCCATTCAAATTCCGTGGGCAGCCGGTAGCCGGCCCACCGTGCGTAGGCGTCCGCCTCGTAAAAGCTCACCTGGCTCACCGGCACATCGGCAATCTCTTCCAGCCGCCGGGGACCGCGCAACGTGAAGATGGTCCAATTTCCGTTTTCGTTGGCGCCGTCCTCCTCGGTCCAGTAGAGTGGAGCGCGCCATCCGTGGCTTTTCACAGCATCCCAACCCGCCGAGAGCCAAAGATCACCACGCCGGTAACCGCCGTCGGCCACGAAGGCGGCATACTCGCCGCAGGTAACGAGACGGTGGGCGAGCGCATACGGCTCCAGCCAGACGCGATGCCGCGGCAGCTCGTTATCGAAGCAAAACCCGTTGCCCACGTGCCCAACCTCCCGCAGCCCGCCCTCATAGTCCTGGAACTCAATCGCGACAGCCCGGTTTCCTTGGTTCCTTAGTCCCTTCGTCCCTTGGTCTCTGCCTTCTCGTCCCCTTACTGCTTCGTTCCCTTGTTCCCTGTACGTCGGCCGCAGCGGGTTGGTGAAAAACGCACTCAATATATCGGTGAGCAACAGTTCCTGGTGCTGTTCTTCGTGGTTGGCGCCCAGCTCGATGCGCTTGAGCGCTTCGGGATCGGGATCGCTTTCCAGCAAACGTTCAATGCCGGCATCCACGTGCTCGCGATAGCGCAGCACTTCATCGAGCGCAGGCCGCGAAAACGAAGAGCGCAGCCGCTTCTCAGGGAAGTCGGAGAAACTTTCGTAATAGCTGTTAAAGAGCCAGGAAAAATCGGGATTGAAGAGCCGGTAGCCGGACAGAAACTCCCGCAGCACGAAGGACTCGAAGAACCAGGCCGTATGGGCCAGGTGCCACTTGGCCGGCGAAGCTTCGGGACACGACTGCACCATCATGTCCTCGGCCGACAGCGGCTCGCACAGCGCCAGCGTGCGCCGCCGGACCTGTGTAAACCGATCCGCAATCCGCGCTCTTGCTTCGACTTGCACGCGTTCCGCAACCATCTTTTCCATGGATCGACCTCCTCGGCCCACGGCCTTCCCGCGCCGGAAATCAAGTTTAACCCCTGACCCGGCGGCCAAGTCCGGTAAACTCATGTTCCCGGCATGAAATTTCGCGTATTTTTCAGCCCCATCCCCATCCTTTTGATGGTTTAATTCCAGTCATACGGTTCGTCTGGCGCTTACGCCCCCTCGATTCTGCCCAGGGATGCTTATGAGCAGGCAAGCTCCATTCCGCTGGCTGCCCGTTTTGCTCCTCGCTGCCGCCCTGCCAACCTTGGCCCAGGCTCCGGCGAGTGGAAAGCCCGCGGCCAATTCCGCCCCTCCCGCAATCACGCCTGCTACTGCGCCTGCTCCGGCGCCGGGCTCCGCGCAAGCCGCTCCGCACAGCCCGCTGCGCAACGCCACTCCCGAGGAGCTGGGCGACTCGTTGGAGGCCCGGCAGCGCTATCAGGCCGCCATCGCCGCTTACGCCAGCGAACCCCATCCCACGGCAGCCATCTGGAATAAGATGGGCATCGCCTACCAGATGATGTTTAATTTGCACGCTGCCACCCACTGCTACAAGGAATCTCTTCATCTGGATCCAAAGGACTCGATGGTTTTCAACAATCTGGCCACCGTCTACGACTCGCTCAAGGAGTATTCGTCGGCCGAGCACATGTATCACAAGGCCCTCAAAATCGCTCCGAAATCGCCCCTGATTCTCAAGAACCTGGGTACCAATCTGCTGATTCAGCACAAATACAGCAAAGGCTGGAAAGCCTACGAGGAGGCGCTGAAGCTCGATCCGCATATCTTCGAGGACCACGACAGCCCCACGGTCGCGAACCCCACCTCGATCAAGGAACGCGGCGCCATGAACTACTTTATGGCCCGCGGCTGCGTGCGCATGGGCCAGACTGCATGCGCGCTCGAATATCTGCGCATGGCCATCAATGAGGGCTACACCACCATCAAGAAGGTCACTGAAGACGCGGACTTCGCCAGCCTGCGCGACAACCCGGCCTTCAAGGAGTTGGCGGCCGAGCAGCAACAGCATAAGCAACAGCAGCACCCCTGACAGCCTGTGGTAAAAGTCGAGTTTTGAAAGAGCACGGCTTCAGCCGTGCCGTAAGCGGTCTCAAATCAATGCGGCTTTAGCCGCTGAGGAATGGTTTTTCTCGAATTTTTGACTTTCGCTACAGACCCTAAGCCTGCTTCGACCCGCTCCTGCCGCTTTTACTCATCCCGGCTGTAAACGGTTCGCGCTTTCTCCGCGTGGCGCTCCAGCGCCAGTTCGATCAGCCGCGTGATCAGGTCTCTGTAGCTGATTCCTGTCGCCTCCCACAGCTTGGGGTACATGCTGATCTGCGTGAAGCCGGGCATCGAGTTCACCTCGTTCAGGAAAATGCGTTTGCGCCCCGACGGTTCCATCAGGAAATCCACGCGTGCCAGGCCGGACAGTTCGCAAGCCTTGAAGGCGGCCACTGCCATCTCGCGTATTTTTCTGGTCTCGGTGCGGGTCAATCTGGCGGGAATAACAGGCACTGACCCTTCCGAAAGATACTTGGCCTCGTAGTCGTAGAACTCCTTGCCGGGAACGATCTCGCCCACCACGCTGGCCTTGGCATCGTCGTTGCCCAGCACAGCCACTTCCAGCTCGCGGGCGCGGGATTTTTTACCGCCCACGCCTTCTTCAATCACCAGCTTGCGGTCGTACCGGGCGGCCAGCGAAAGCGCCGGACCGAGCTCCCTGCGGTCGTGAACTTTAGTGATGCCTACTGAAGACCCGAGGTTCGCGGGCTTCACAAACACCGGGTACTTGAGCGCGCCCTCGACGCGGGCGATGGTTTTGCGAGGTGATTTCTCCCAGTTGGCGCGGAGCAGCGTGACGTGCTTCACAATGGGCAGCCCGGCCTGCGCGAACAGCCGCTTCATCACATCCTTGTCCATGCCAGCCGAGGAACCCAGCACCCCCGAGCCGACGTATGCGATGCCGGCCAGCTCGAAGAGCCCTTGAATAGTGCCGTCCTCGCCGAAGGTGCCGTGCAGGACCGGAAAAACCACGTCGAGGGACTGGCCGCTGAGGCCGGCCTTTTGATCGAGCGCCGTGGAACCCGTGCCGGATGGTGAGCCAGCGGATTCTGCCGGCTCGGGAACGAGCAGCGTGGGGATGCCCTCGTGGAGAAGCTTGGCGCCGGGGGTTGCCTCGGGATCGCCGGCCCGCAGCCGCCGCGCCACGGCACTCTTTTCACCCAGGAGCAGCCCATGCGCGTCGCCGGCGGCCAGCCAGCGGCCCTCCTTGGTGATGCCAATCGGAGTAACGTCGAACTTGTCGCGGTCGATCGCCTGTAGAACGGAGGCTGCGGAAAGCAATGAGACCTCGTGCTCGCCGCTGCGCCCGCCAAAGAGAATGCCGACCCGGAGTTTGCGCGTCATTACTTTGATTGTAGGCCGCCGGTGTCAAGCGAATAGCGCGCGCAGTATACTGATCGCGTCCCTCCAGAATTCCCCATGTGGAGATTCCCCGACATGAAAACCGTTGCAATTGCCTTGCTCGCGGCTGCGGCTGCTGTGGCCGCGGGCCAATCGTCAGCGCCCATGCGCATGGGATCGATGAAATCGCAGCCGGCGTCCGGCGAGCGGCTGGGCACGGTGTCGTTCCCGGTTTCGTGCGCGGCCTCGGTGCAGGCGTCGTTCAACCGCGGAGTGGCGCTGCTGCACGACTTCTGGTACGCGGAGGCGCAGCCGCAGTTTGAGCGCATCGCGAAGGCCGACCCGCAGTGCGCCATGGCGCATTGGGGAATCGCGATGAGCGTCTTCCACCAGATATGGGACCGGCCCGATGTGCCGGCCATGAAGCTGGGCTGGACGGAGATGCAAAAAGCGCAGACGCTGGGCGCGAAGACGGAGCGCGAGCGCGATTACATTGCGGCGCTCGCCGGTTTCTACAAGCCGGGTAGCCAGGGATTCATGGAGCGGGTGACCGCCTACTCGGCGGCGATGGGCGCGCTCTACAAGAAATACCCGGACGACGTGGATGCGGGCGCATTCTACGCGCTGTCGCTGCTGGCGTCGGTGCCTCCGAAAGACACCAGTCTGACACACGCTCAGGAAGCCATGGCGGTGCTGCGGCCGCTTTTCGCGCGCGACCCCGGCAATCCAGGCGTGGATCATTACATCGTTCATGCGTGCGACAATCCGCCGATGGCGAAGCAAGGGCTGGCGGCCGCCGAGAACTACGGCAGGATTGCGCCGGATGGTCCGCACGCCGCACACATGCCGGGGCACATCTTTGCGCGGCTGGGCATGTGGCCGCAGGACATCGACGCGCAATTGGCGTCGATCCACGCATCAGAGACGGCCGAGGCGCGCGGGGAGAGCGGCATCATGGACGGGCCGCACTCCTACGACTTTCTGATGTACGCCTACCTGCAAAGCGGGCAGGACGCCAAGGCAAAGGCCGTGATGGGCAAAGTGAATGCGGTTCTGGACCGGCTGGCAACGATGCCGGGCATGGGCTCGAGCTACAGGCACGGCATGATTGGCTACTACCGGAATAAGTTCCCGGTGTTTTATGCGCTGGAGATGCGCGACTGGCCCGCGGCGGCGGCGCTGGAGCGCGCGCCGGGCACGGCGCCGGTGGATGCGACTCAGATCTGGTGGGCGCGGGCCATCGGCGATGGGCACTTGCGCAATGCGAAGCAGGCGAGCGCCGACCTGGCGCAGTACGACGCGACGATAGCCGAGATCAAGAGAGGGCCTGAAGCTTACGAGGCGGAATCGACCGGCGCGCAGATCGAGCGCGATGAGATTGCGGCGTGGGCCAGCTTCGCGGCGGGAAAGAACGCCGAGGCGCTTGCGAATATGCGCGCGGCCGCGGAGTTGCAGGACAAGGTGGGGCAGGAGGAGGTGGATATTCCGGCGCGCGAGATGCTGGGCGACATGCTGCTCGAAATGCACGAGCCGCGGCAGGCGCTGGCCGAGTACCGCGCGTCGCTCAAGCTGAGCCCCAACCGGTTCAACGGGCTCTATCACGCCGGACTGGCGGCGGAAGAGTCCGGCAACAAGGCCGCTGCCGCGGAGTATTTTGACGCATTGCTCAAGTCGACCGGGAACGGAGCGGAGTGCAAGCGGCTGGAGCTGGCGCACGCGAGGGGCTTTGTGAGCGCAGAGCGGGAAGCCAAGGCCGCCCTTTATTGATTCCTGCAAAAGCAATGACCGCGTTCATCCCTGGCTCGATTCCGCCATGAACTGTCATCCTGAGCGCAGTTGGCGCGGCTTTTTGCGCCAACGGAGTCGAAGGATCTGCGGTTGTCTTTCGGTCCGCTTCAGGAAATCTCTTATGCAGGCACCTATAGGCGGCACCGGCCGGAATCGGAAGTGCGAGGATGCACATAGCGATGAGTGGCTGAACGAACCGCGTTCACGAGGGTGGACTATGAGTGCCGTTAGAGACCATGAACCTATTTCTGCTGACTTCCAGCGATCGGAGCGGGTGCGCTCCAGGATAGCGTGACTGCTTGCGTGCAGTGATGGTAAAACCCGCCGGAAGCTCTACGCCATGGCCTCGGTCGATTGCTTGATCGCGTCGGCAGTGCGATTGAGGCGGTTCTGGTGGCTGGCCTTCACGAACTCGAAGAACAGCGGATGTGGCTCCAGCGGTTTTGACTTGAACTCCGGATGGAACTGGCAGCCCAGGAAATACGGATGGCCAGGGATCTCGACGATCTCCACGTACGTAAGGTCCGGCGTGCTGCCGCTGATGCGCAATCCGGCGCCGGTGAGCAGGGCCTCGTATTCGCGGTTGAACTCGTAGCGATGCCGGTGCCGCTCGCTGATCTCCGTCGCGCCCCTGTAAGCGCGCGAGGCCAGCGAATCAGGCTGCAGGTTGCAGGTCCACGCGCCCAGGCGCATGGTCCCGCCCATCTCTTCTACGCCCAGCAGCTCGCGCAGTTTGTAAATGATGCGGTGCTGCGCGGCGGGATCGAACTCGCTGGAGTTGGCGTCGCGGAGCCCGCACACATTGCGCGCAAACTCGACGCACGCCGTCTGCATTCCTAAGCAAATCCCGAAGTAGGGCACGTTTTTCTCGCGCGCATAGCGGATGGCATTGAGCATCCCCTCGATGCCGCGCTTGCCGAAGCCGCCGGGCACGAGAATGCCGTCGAATCCCTCGAGTTGCGCCTCGTAGGCGCGGTCCTCTGGCGACTGCGACTCCAGTCCCTCGGCCTCCAGCCAGGTAATTTTGAGTTTCAAATTTTGCGCGATGGCGCCATGGGTCAGCGCTTCCTTGAGCGACTTGTAGCTGTCTTCGTACTCCACGTATTTGCCCACGATGGCGATGGAGACATCGTCCTTGGGGTTGCGGACCCGCTCCACGAGCTCGCGCCAGCGCGCCAGATCGGCCTCCGGCGCGTCCTTGCGCAGATATTTGAGAATCAGCTCGTCGACACCCTCGTTTGCAAAGCCCAGCGGCACTTCGTAAATGGAACTGACGGTAGTGGCGGCGATCACGGCCCTCTCTTCCACGTTGCAGAAGGCGGCGATCTTCTGCTTGATCTCGCGGCTGAGCGGGCGGTCGCTGCGGCACATCAGCACATCGGCCTGGATGCCGATCGACAGCAGTTCCTTGACCGAGTGCTGCGTAGGCTTGGTCTTGAGCTCCTGCGCGGCCACGATCCACGGCACCAGCGTGAGGTGAACAAAAACCGTATTCTCGCGGCCCAGCTCCTGGCGCATCTGGCGGATAGCTTCCAGAAAGGGCAGCGATTCGATGTCGCCGACCGTGCCGCCGATCTCGACAATGGTCACGTCGGCGCCGTTCGCGGCCACCTTGCGCATGGCATTCTTGATTTCATTGGTCACATGGGGAATGACCTGGACGGTCTTTCCCAGGTAGTCGCCGCGCCGCTCCTTCATAATGATCTGTTCGTAAATGCGGCCGGTGGTCAGGTTGTTGTCGCGCGAGAGCGGCGCGTGGGTAAAGCGCTCGTAATGGCCCAGGTCGAGGTCGGTTTCTGCCCCGTCGTCGGTCACAAAGACCTCGCCGTGCTGAAACGGCGACATGGTGCCGGGATCCACATTGAGGTACGGATCGAACTTCATCAGGTTGACGCGCAAGCCGCGGCTCTCAAGCAAACAGCCGATCGAAGCCGCGGCCAGCCCCTTGCCTAAACTGGACACAACTCCGCCTGTCACAAAGACATACTTTGCCGACATCGGTACACCTTCTCGATTGGAGGATGGGGTTTGGCCGTACTGGGTGTGCACAATCAAGTATGGCAGGGTTCGGGATGCGGGAAAAGAGGAAAAGCAGGGAAAACAGGGCAATCGCACTTCAAAAAGCCGGCAAGCCTGTTGAAGGACCCCTCTTCTTCGCTTTGCCAAGAGTCAAGCCATTGCCAAGGCCGCATCGCCCGCATCGCGCTCATTCGGCTGGAAATATATTTTCGCCCTTCGTTGCGGGTTAATTTCGCCGTTCCGCTATGCTGTGAAGAAACGGTTCCCCAGGCACTCGTGGCCGCTCGAGAATCCGGGGCCGGCAGGCGCAAAAACGCGCAAGAAAGTTAAGCTTACTTGCGTGAAACCGCCTGTAAATCGCATCCGAAAACGCATCCAACCATCAGAAAACAAGGAGCTTTATGGCAGAATCCCACGCACCCCCCCCGGGGGGTACGTATGAACCCTGAAATCAACACTACCGGCGCACCTTTCCAAGTGCGATTGCCCTGGCAGGGAACGGGGGATCGAGGGAACAAGAAAACGCTAGAGCGAAACCAGAGATGCTGTATGCCGGTAAGGGCTTTGTAACAAGGGCACGGTTTTAAGCCGGGCCGATAAAACCACAAGCACGTTGGGCTTTAGCCCCTGCCGGGATACACCAATTGTGGTTTTGCGCTAAGCCGCTATCGCGAGTTGTGGAAGGCCCCGCCGGTGCAAAAATGAAACGGGGGCGCGGCAACTTCTGCCGCGCCCTCTTTCTCGGTCCCTCGGTTCCTTGTTCCCTCGGTCCCTGTCTTTAGAAGTTCAGCGTAACCTTCGCCGTCAATGCCCGCGGCGTCACGTAGTGCGTGCCGCTGAACGTGGATAGAAAGTTATACAGCGCGTACTTGTTGGTCACGTTGATGGCCGTCAGGTCCAAGTCGAGTTTGTAATGGTCGGCGTTGAAGATGTTGTTCTTGCCCAGGGTCACGTCGAACAGGTTGCGCGGGGCCACGCGCGGCGGAGCCTTGTCGTTGTTGCCGGTCCCCGGCGCCGGAATGTGGAGCAGCGACGAAGAGACCTCATTGGCCGGGCAGGTCGCGGGCAGGGCAACAAATGGCGTTGCCTTCTGGCCGTTGCACGCCAATCCGGCCTGGAACTCCTCGTCCGCCGTCAACGGAAGATAGATAGGCGCCCCGGTCACAAGGTTCACTTGCGACGGCGGGGGTATGTTGTTGTCTACGAATGCCACCAAAGGCTGGCCGGTGGATGATACGGCGGTGCTGTTCGGACAGGCCGTGTTCGGATCGGTGCTGCCGGGGTCATAGCACGGTGTCGATCCGGCTACCAAACCCGAGTCGAAACGCCAGTTCATGCCGCCCCAGATTCCGCCCAGAACCTTGCCGCCAGGCAACGCGTATTGAACATGCGTGTTCGAATTGAACCTCTCGTCGTGGTCGATGCGGAAGGGATAATAAACCTGACCGGGAGTCAGCCCGCCGGCAGAGCCGGCGCCGGCGATTTGCGGCGGGAAGAAGCGAGCTGCTACCGACGATGCATCGAAGTAGGCGCTGAAGTTATGCACTACGGGAACCTCGGCGTGCAGCGCATAACCGGGGATTTTGGAGTTATGCCAGTCAATGGGGAACGTAATGGGCGTGTTGCCCAGCACGCTGAAGTCGAAGGCGTTGTGCGTGTATTTCCAAATGTATTCGCCGCTGGTTACCAGGTGCTTGCCGAAAGCCTGCTGGATGTCGGCGTGGAACTCGTTGCGGAATCCAGGCTGGAGTTGTTTGTTCACGAATCCCGATGCGTTTGGCGCGCAGACAAGCAGGGGCGCAAGCACTGGGTTGGAGCATCCGTCGCTCGATAGCACCAGGTTTTCGTTGAATGGCGTTTCCAGCGTGCGCGCGTAAGAGATGGCCAACACGGTAGCGGTTGGTTTCACGTTATATGACACGCCCAGCCGCGGCTCGGCCTGGCTTTGATCCGCCAGCCCATTGTACTTGTCGCCGCGAATGCCCAGGTTCAGGTTCCACTGGCCTACCTTGACCTTGTCCTCGATGTAGAGCGCCAGCTCCTTGACGTCCGCGTGCCCGAAGAACGGGTAGAAGGTGCCGCCGCGGGTCAGATCGTAAGGCAAAAGGACCGGGTTGAACGTTCCGCCGGCTGATGGGTTGATTGCCAGTTCAGCAGGCGTGGCGGGGGCGTTGGACAATTCCCCTGCTGCCGCGCACTGCGACGGGTCGGAGAAGCCATAAACCGGGTTCCCTGTCGTGGGGTCCACACAGGGCGCGTTGTAGAGGTTGTCCACAATGCCGAGCATGTCGTGCTCGCGCAGGAAGAACTGCTCGTACTGCGCCCCGGCCAGCAGGTTCTGGCTCTTGTGCACCCACGAAAAGTCCAGGTGAGTGCCGGCATTGGTCAGGGTCCGGTTCTGCGAAATGGACGAGGTTTGCAGGTTGCTGGGACCCAGATCGGCCAGTGGGTTCCCGCTCGGATAGTAGTTGTAGCCATCCCGGCGCACATACACGAACCAATTCAAAACCGCGTTCTGGCTGATGATGCGCGTATAGGTGGGAGCAATGTTGTAGGTCCCGATTTTGGAGCGCTGATCCGTGCTACCCACGTTGCCCAGCGTGACCAGCGCCGGGTTGGTATCGGTTCCGCCAGCGGTCACGTTCGTCACATTCACGTTCTGGAAGGCATTCGGTGTCTGAAACCAGGAACGGCTGTAATTCAGGTCCAGATGAATGGAATTTGCCGGGTTGAACGAGTAATCGATTCGATCAAAGACATTCTCCTCGTTGCCTTTGTCGTGAAAAACGGTGAATTCCGGCGGATCGAGGAAGCGGCCGGTATTGAGCCCGTCCACCTCAACAAAATTGCCCCAGTTCTGGCCTCCGTAGGAAAGGATGAATCCTCCCGTCGCCGAGCCGAAGGCACCGTAGGAGGCGTAGATGTTGCCAGTAGGCGTGGTTACGCCCTGGCCGGACCGCGTCGTAGCCACAATCACCAGGCTGGTTTTGTCGCCGTATTCGGCCGGCGGCGCGCCCTCAACCACTTCCAGCGATTGCACGGCGTTGGTCGGCAGTTGGTTCGAAAAGACTTTGCTCTGCTGGTCGGTAATGGGTTCGCCGTCAATGGAAAACGAGTTGGAAGCGTGATCGCCGAGACCATGAAAAAGCCCGTTCGAGTCCGCCGCCACGCCGGGCGTCGTCTCCGTTACCAACGCGCTCAGGCCTGAGGACTGGCTCTCCAGCGGCACAGTGATGAACAGGTCGCGGTCCACATCGGTGTGATAGGTTGATGTATCTTCCACCATCGGACCCTGCGACTCCACCGTCACCGTCTGGGTGGCGCCGGCAACGTTCAGAATCAGGCTCAAGGTGGTTCCTACCACCGAATCGATATTCGTGGTCTGGCTCAGCGGCGCAAAACCGTTGGCGGCCGCTTCGATGCGGTAGGGGTTGAAGGGCACGTTGGGAAATTTGAATTCACCGGCGGCGTCAGTGGTAGTGGTCCGCTTGTATCCGCTGACTGCATCGCTGATACTTACAGTCGCACCGGAGACTACGGCGCCGCTGGAATCCTTCACGGTGCCCTGTATGGTACCGGCTTGTTGGGCTGGCGCGGTGAGCACCATAAAGGCCAGGGCCAGGAGGGGGATCAAGCGCGTAATCGCGCCGCGATGGAACGTCATGGCTAACTCTCCTATGAAGAACGGCTGAAAAATGCGGAATGTTGGCCGCTCGGTAAGCGGGGAACGATCTGAAGATGACCGGCGGCAGCGTTCTGCATGGCGTGACAGTCCGATTCCGAGATCAGCCCTGGGAAATACGCGCAGCCTCGTTCCCATGGGAGACGAGGAGAGCGCGAATGGGCCGAAATGGAAAGCTGGGCTACGCCGCGAGAAGAGAAGGCGGTGGGCGCGTGAAAAGCTGGGGATGCCAGTAGCGGACGATCGACTTCGGCTTGACGATCGGGGTGGAGATTCCCAGCGGAACCATGACTACGGCCACGACCGGCGGGGCGACCGGGGCCGCCGTGTGCATGACGACGCAAAGCGCGCAGTGATCCGCATCGCTAGCGTTCTTATGCAGGTGCGGCACCTGCATGACCGCAAGCAGAGCCGTCAGGACCAGGCATACCACCAGCCCCGAGCGGGACGAACCCAGCTTGCGTACTTCGCGAAGATGCGTCTGGAAGGTCATGGAATGGTCGAGTGGCCCAGCGAGTAGGATAAACCTTAATCAAAATGGACGTTTCAGGGAGCGGGAAAGTTGCATCGGCGGCTGAATTTACCCGGCGGTTATCGCCAACCCCCGCAGGACCAGCTTCGTCTAACCTGTGGCGCCGGAGGTGAACTGGTCATGAAGATACGGCATTTGGCGGCCGGCTGGCCGGTGTTTCTGCTGCTGGGCGCGACGCTGCCGTTGACCGGCAATGCCCAAACCACGTCAGTGCAAAGCGATCAGACTTCCCAGGGCGCCCAGCCTGCGCCGAACAGCCAATCCCAACCTGCCCAATCGAGCGAAACCATTCCGCAGCAAAACGGCACGCCGCTGCCACTCAAGCCCGATCTGCCCGGTATGCAGCGCAATCATCGCCTCATCCTTAAGGACGGCACCTATCAACTGGTGCGCGAGTACCAGATTGTCGGCGACCGCGTGAAGTACCTCTCCGAGGAGCGCTCCGACTGGGAAGAGCTGCCGGTGAGCCTGGTGGACTGGGACGCAACCCGCAAATGGGAGCAGGTCCACTCCGAGGATTACGATAATTCGCCGGGCATGGCGGAAGCCGCGGAGGTGGACAAGGAAGAAACCGAGATACGCGACGATCAACGGGGGCGCATGCCCGCCGTGGCGCCGGGACTCGATCTGCCTGACCAGAGCGGCGTCTTCGTGCTCGATACCTATCACGGCACCCCGGAGCTGGTGCAACTGCCCGCAACCGATATGAGCCTCAATCGGCGCACCGCTCACGGATTGGGCGTCCTAAACCCCCTGGCCGGCGAAACCGCCGACATGGAGCTCGAAGGCGCGCATTCGCGCATTCATCTCCACGTAAACGATCCCTCCATCTATCTCTCGCTCAATGCCCAGGACGATCACCAGGCCATGCTGGGCCACGCCATCATCGTGAACACGACCACCGCCAAGGCCGTGAACGGTCCGCAGGGCGCGCAGTCGGCGCAGTCGAACTTTGCCATCGTGAAGGTGGATGAGCGCAACGCGGTGCGAATCGTCGGTTCAGTGCACGTGAACCGCGACGGCAGCGTAACGCAAAACGAAAACGTGATTGCCGCCAAGGGCCAGGTGCTGGCCGGCAAGCACTGGCTGCTGATCAAGCCCGACCAGCCGCTGGAGATCGGCGAATACGCGCTGGTGGAGATTCTGTCGCCCACTGAGATCAGCCCCACGGTGTGGGATTTCCGCGTGGACCCGACTAAAGGCGACAACCCCGGCTCCATCTCGCCCATCCTGGCGCCGGTAGACTCGCGGTAGATGGCGGCCGATCAGGAGATCTCCGGCGGCCGGGCGCTCTCAAAGCGCTGGCGGCGCTTCTGCCACTCCTCGGACGAAAAGAAACGCGGCCCCACCTCGATCAGCCGGGGAATCATATTGAAGACGGCCACCCGGTTCCACGTGCGCCCATCCCTCATGCGAAATCCCTTCTCGTTGAGCGCGCTCACAATTGCGGAGTAGGGAAAGTCCTGTGCCAGGCCCTCCATTATCTCCATCAGCGCCTGGTGCTCGCCGGGTTCGACTTCCAGGCGCTTGCAGTCCGCGGAGATGCGCAGGCCGTAAGGGATTTGCTCGTCGAAAGCGCCTTCCGTGGGCGCCTCCGCGTCGGGCAGCTCGCGCCGCCACTCGATGGAGACCATCTGCCACCCGGCTGCCGTCCGCTGCCGGATCAGCTCCGCGCTGAACGGCGCGGAGATCGTATCCTTCATGCGCTCAAAGTACGCTATGGGCCACCTCCATGGGTGCTACACGGCAAAACTGAAGCAATTCAGTTGCCGAATTGCCTGTAACAGAACAAGCGATCAAGGTAATAAGTTGCAATGAGATCGGTGCGACGGCATCCCTGGTGCAAATAGCGGGGGCGTCCACTTTCGCAAAGCCGCGTCCGTTTCCGGACGGGACTGCTAAGCACCTGATCCGGTCTCCGCTACAGCTCTTTTCCGGCGCCCGCCGACCAGGAAATGCGTAAGCAGTACCGCGGCCACGGCGGCGCTCAGGATTGCATCTATGCCGGGCATGCCACGCGGTCCCCAATGCGCGTAACCGCGGCCGTCGATGTATGCCATGTACGCCACGGGAAGGTTGCCGAGCGAGTTGATGATGGCGTAACGCGAGCTGCCGCTCTTGCCGGAGCTCCCCAGAAACTCGAGCGCCACGGCGGTGAACAGCGCGTAGCAGATGCCAATGGTGAAGAGGAAAAGCACGGTGCCGGTGAAGTAGACGGCCGGCCGCAGCGGGCCGAGCGCCAGAATGGCCAGCGTGGCCGCATTCACCAACCCTGCCAGCAAAAACGCGATGGGCGCGCGCACGCGGATGGGAATGAGCGCGGCCACAAGCGCTCCGGCCGCGGTCAGCAGCGCGCCGCCGGCGCCATTCATCCAGGCCACCTGCGTAGCATTCACGCCGTAGTCGCGAGCCAAGCCGGGGAGCAGGCCGATCATAGCCCCGCTGCAAAACGGAGCCGTGATGAGCAGGGTGTATGGAATCGCCTTCCAGCGCAGAAACGTGGATTTGAATTCGCTCCAGATGCGCGCCGCCGTGGCGTGGGCGCTCTGCTCGCTCAAGGTGGGCTGAGCGGGCGCGGCCAGAACGGCCAACGACGGCAGCACGATCAATGCGGCCACGATCCAGCCCAGCTCCCCGAGGCTGAGCTGGCCGGCCAGCGAGACGAGCAGAAACACAGCAAGAGCGCCGAAGCCCAGCGAGCCGGTCTGGTAGAAGCTGCTGGCGCGGCGGCGGTTGGTCTCGCTGCGCAGCATGCCCATCATGCCGCCGCATGTTGCCGCCACAACCACTCCCAGGCACGCGCCCACGAACAGCGTCCACACAGCGCTCGGCGAGGACAGGCGTGGCAGGTTGAAGGCGATCAGGAAGACCAGTGCGGCGGATGCGGATGAAGCGATGAGCCAGGTGCGGCGGCGCATCCAGAAGTCCGTGACCGGGCTCCACAGAAAGTAGATGGCGTGAGGAATCGAGAGAAGCGCGACGATGCTGGCCGCGCGGCCGGGGTCCACGCCCTCGTTGCGCAACAAAAACGAAAGTGCGCCATTCACCAGGCCGATGGCGACGACCGCCTCAGGCGCAATAAGCAAGCCGAAGAGCCAGGGCCGCTCGCGCGCGCCCGAAGGGGCTTCTCTGGTCGTGGGCGCGCACCTCGCCGGTTGCATGAGCTAGCGTAGCATGGGCCTTGAACGCAGCCAGTCAGCAGGTTAGCGGGTCGGCAAGTAAGCGGTGGAAATAGCAGATGCCCGATCTCATCGCTGCGTGATGTTATGTCCCTGCGTGGCGCTGCCCAGAATGAGCTCCAGCGCAGCCGTCCCCTTGCGCAACGGGATGAAACGATCGGCGCGGGAGACGATGGCCAGCTTTTCACGGCTCAGGATGGCGCCCATCTGGATGCGGGCGTGCTCGGCCCATGGTCCCTGGCGGTCGAGCTTGGCGTAAGCGCGCCAGTGGCGCAGCGCGGCGCGGGGCTGGCCCTTGCGCTCGTAAGCCAGCGCCAGATTGTAATGGGCGTCGGCGTAGCGGGGCGAGAGCGCGATGGCTTGGGCGTAGGCGGCAATGGATTCATCGAGCCGGCCGAGCTCATCCAGAACATTGCCCAGGTCGAAATAGGCCAGCACATAGCCGGGATCGGCTTGGGCGGCGTTGCGGTAGTACTCCTCGGCCCGCTCGAACTGGCGCAGATGAAAGTGGAGGGTGCCCACGTTGATGGCGGCAGGGGCGTACTGCGGATCAAGGACCAGAATCTCCTCGTAGAGAGCGATGGCACGCTCCTTGTCGCCGGATTCCTCGGCCTGTACCGCGGCCTGGAAACTGGCCTGAATTCGCGCCGGAAAACTACTGGGGAGCGAAGGACGGCAGCAGCGAAGCGGCGCCGGCGCCGAAGCCGCCAGACCGCCATCGCCGGCGCGATCGAAATCGAAGAGCAACTGGCGGCGGATGGGATCGACCATGGCACCCGAATGCCGGAACGCAATCCGGGTTCCAGTGCGCACGACGCGCGCTTCGAGCAGCGGGTTGGCCATGCCGGCCACGGCCCTCATGGCCACGATCGAGTCGCGGATGGACGCGGCGGGGACGGATTCCTCGCGCAGCGCGCGTACCGTGCGCAATTGTCCCAGGTCCTGGAACGTGTAGCTCTGCTGTTGGGGAATCAATCCGGCACGTTCCCAGCCCTGCAACTGATGGGAACTGATCTGCAAGATGCGTAAGACATCGTGACGGCTATAGGTACCCACTCCCGAAGCTCCCGCAGTTTGTCCGTTAACCCGGTGATGCATGAAGGAGAGAATCGTTCTGCTCACGATTATGCCAAGACTGAGCGTGGATAACCGGACCGGAACCACAAGCGGCAACAAAAAAACCGTGGATAACCCGGGCGCCTCTTCTGGTTTGCTAGCGGAAGGTTATAAGATCGCTTTTCGCAAAGTCCCATTTTGCTTCACTTTTTCGGCGGCCTATAATTTTCTTACCTTTTGCCGAAAAATAACGGGGAGCGCTGCGCCCATTCACCTGGAATCGGCGCAGAGAAAGCCGGGCCCTTGCACGAAGTCAAACTCTGCTTCGCACTGGAGGAACCGCCGCGACTGATCTCGGCCGGCGGCGACGTGGAGGGCCTGCTCGGCTATAGTGTTGACGAGCTTCTTCGCAATCAGGTACGGCTGCAGGACAGGATTCACCCCGGCGACAGCGGTCTGGCCCAGCGCCTGTTCTCGCCCGCTTCCGGCCAGGAGTCGGGCTCATGCAATCTGCGGCTGCGCCATGCCGGCGGCCGCATCCGCTGCATCCGCGCAAATTACACAAAAAATTCTGCCGGCGAAAAGCCCGGCCTCGTACTGCTGCTCGAAGATGCCCGCTCCCTGACCGGACCCGAAGACGCGGCACTGGAAGCCAACTTCAGCACCCTGATCCAGCACACGCGCGACATTGTGTATGTCAAGAACCTCAACCACGTCTATGTGGCTGCCAGCCGCGCACTGACCAGCCTGACCCATTCGGCTCAAAGCGCGGCCGAGCTCAAACGCAAAACCGATTACGATCTGTTTGCCGAAGGAATCGCCGATGTCTCTTACCGTCTGGAAGAACAGGCAATTGCAGAAGGCCGGGGTACACATCAGCTTCAGGAGCGGACCGCGCAGGACGGAGCCCGGCACTGGATCGACGACCGAAAATATCCGATCGGGGACGCGCAGGGAGAAACTGCCGGCATTCTCGGTATTGCGCCGGAGATTACAGAGTACATTGACGCCGAATTGAAGGTCCGGGAGAGCGAAGAGTCGCTCCGGGAAGCGCAGCGGATGGCCGGGCTGGGAAGCTATGTGTTCGATTGCAAAACCTGGAAATGGGGCGGTTCGGATTCGCTCTTTGAAGTGCTGGGAATCGAACGGACATTCGACTGTTCTCTAGCTGGCTGGCTCTCCCTCGTGCATCCCGATGACCGGAAAAGAATGGCGCGTGAGCCGCTCCGAACCATTCAGAGCCCGAACGAGTCATTCAGCGCGGAATACAGGATCATACGGCCCAGCGACCACGCCGTGCGCTGGATCTACTCCGCGGGCCGAAAAGAGTTTGACGCGCAAGGCAATCTGATGGCGCTGCGGGCTACACTCCAGGACATCACTGACCGCAAACAGGTGGAAACGGCGCTGCGCGAGAGCAAAGAGCTGCTGCAACTGTTTATCGAGCACGCTCCGGCAGCATTGGCCATGCTCGACCGCGAGATGCGCTATCTGGCTGTCAGCAGGCGGTGGCTGGAAATGCACCAGCTCACAGGGCAGGAAATCGTAGGCCGCTCCCATTACGAAATCTTCCCCGATCTACCGGAAGAATGGAAGGATGAGCATCGGCGCGCTTTGGCGGGAGAGGCAATTCTTCTTGGTGAATCGCCCCTTCCCTTTCGGGGCGGAGGAAAGCGGTGGGCGCGGCGCGAGATTCGGCCATGGTTTACCGGCGAAGGCCAGATCGGCGGTATCGTGATTTTCGCCGAAGAGATCACCGCACGGAAGCAGGCCGAATGCGCTCTTCAGGAAAGCCAGCACAAGCTGCAACTGTTCGTGGAACATGCGCCGGTCGCGTTAGCCATGTTCGATCGCGAGATGCGCTACCTGGCGCTCAGCCGGCGATGGGCCCAGGATCACGGCATCGACGAGCGCGAGATCGTGGGACTCTCGCACTACGAGATTAATCCTGTTGTGCCCGAGCGCTGGAAGGAGACACATCGCCGCGGGCTGGCAGGCGAATTTCAGGCCGTCGAGGAGGATCGCTATGATCGCGCCGACGGCGCCATGCAGTGGATCCGATGGCAGATCGTGCCTTGGCGGGCAGATGACGGTTCGGTGGGCGGCATTGTCATGTTCTACGAGGACATTACCGCGCGCAGAATGGCCGAGGCGGCGGTACGCGAAGGCAAAGACCTCTTGCAGCTCTTTATTGACCGCGCCCCGGCGGCGCTGGCCATGTTTGATCGTGAGATGCGCTACCTGGCGGTGAGCCGTCGCTGGCGCGAGGAGTATCTGCAAGGGGAAGGCGACCTTATTGGGCGCTCTCACTACGAGATGGTTCCCGACCTTCCGGAGCGGTGGCGGGAGGCGCATCGCCGCGGGCTGGCCGGGGAAACACTGAAGGCCGAAGAGGAGCGGTTTGAGCGCGCCGACGGAACCGTGCAGTGGGTTCGCTGGGAGGTTTTGCCCTGGAGGGCCGCCGACGGCTCGGTGGGCGGCATCGTCTTGTTCGCAGACGACATCACCGAGCAGAAGCAGGTCAAAGAACGCTTGCGCCTGGCTGCGACCGTCTTTACACATGCCGCCGAAGGCATCACCATCACCGACCCCGCCGGCAACATTCTTGAAGTCAACGAGGCTTTCACGCGCATCACCGGCTACTCGCGCGAGGAGGTGCTGGGCAAAAACCCGAGCATTCTGCAGTCCGGCATACAAAGCCGGGAGTTTTACGAAAATATGTGGCAGTCGCTCGTGAAGAATGGCCAGTGGAAAGGCGAAATCTGGAATCGCAACAAGAATGGCGAAATCTTTGCCGAAGAACTGGCTATCAACGCTATTCGCGACGCCGAAGGCAAGGTCGTGCAATATGTGGCGCTTTTCTCTGACGTGACCCAGCTCAAGGAACGGGAGCGGCAACTTGAGCACGTGGCGCATTTCGATGCCCTCACCGGGTTGCCGAACCGGTCGTTGCTGGCCGATCGCCTGCGCCAGGGCATGGCCCAGGCTCACCGCCGCAGTCAGCTCCTGGCCGTCGTCTCCCTCGATCTCGATGGCTTCAAGGCAATCAACGACCAATACGGACACGAGATCGGAGACCGGCTGCTGACCGCGTTGTCCCGGCGGATGCACTTGGCGTTGCGCGAAGGCGATACGCTGGCGCGGCTGGGCGGCGACGAGTTTGCGGCGGTGCTGATGGATCTGCAATCTGCCGACGATGCGGGTCCGGCCCTCGACCGGCTCCTCAAAGCCGCATCCGACAAGGTGCGGATCGGGCGCCTGAACCTGTGTGTGACCGCCAGCATCGGCGTGGCGCTCTACCCGCAGGGAGAAGAGACAGACGCGGAGCAGTTGCTGCGCCAGGCCGGCCAGGCGCTCTATGAAGCCAAAGTCGGGGGGCGGGATCGGTACGCTGTCTTCAATTCCAGCCGGGACCTCAGTGTGCGGGGGCACAATCAGGAACTGGAGCACGTCCGCAGCGCTCTCAGCCGCAATGAGCTGGTGCTGTACTATCAGCCCAAGGTGAACATGCGCAGCGGCGCAATCCTGGGCGCGGAGGCCTTGATTCGCTGGGACCATCCCGAGCGCGGATTGCTCCTGCCCGGCGCTTTCCTGCCGCTGATCGAAAACGACATGTTCTCCATCAAATTGGGCGAATGGGTAATCGACGCCGCGCTCACGCAGATGGAAGTCTGGCAGAGAGACGGCCTCGAGATTCCCGTCAGCGTGAATGTGGGCGCTCTACAGTTACAGCAGAAGGACTTTCCCGAGCGGCTGCGGCAGTTGCTGGCCGCGCATCCCGACGTGAGGCCGTCGCGGCTGGAGCTTGAAGTGCTCGAAACCAGCGCGCTGCAGGACCTGGTGCAGGCTTCGAACGTGCTTGAAGCTTGCCACGCCATCGGAGTTTCCTTCGCCATCGACGATTTTGGCACCGGCTATGCTTCACTCACCTACCTCAAGCGCTTGCCCGCGCAGACGCTCAAGATCGATCAAAGCTTTGTGCGCGACATGCTCGACGATCCGGAGAACCCCACGATTCTGGAGGGCGTACTGGGTCTGGCCAACGCGTTCCGCCGCAATACTGTAGCCGAGGGCGTGGAAACAGTTGAACTGGGAGTGATGCTGCTGCAGTTGGGCTGCGAGGCCGCACAGGGGTACGGCATTGCCCGGCCCATGCCGGCAGGCGAGCTGCCCGGATGGATCGAGCGGTGGCGTCCCGATCCGCGCTGGACTCAGTCGCCGGCCGTACATCCCGAAAACCGCACCCTGCTGTTTGCGTGCGTGGAACACCGCGCCTGGCTGGGCGCCTTCGAATCCTATCTTCAAGGCAGGCGCCATGCTCCGCCGCCTCTTGATCCCGCCGCGTGCCGGTTCGGAGCCTGGCTGGACGGTGAGCGGCTGGCCGGGCGCATCGATCCCGATACATTTGCCGCCATCGAAACCCTGCACAATCAATTGCATTCATTGGCCGCGGAGATTCTGGCTTCGCAGGCCAACGGACACAACTCCAACGGGCTGGCGCGCCTGGGTGCTCTGCACGGGCTCGGACAGGAGTTCGCCGAACGGTTGACCAGCTTGAATTGAAAGGGCGCCGGAGGCGGAGGTAGGGAAAAGAATGGAGCCGACGGTCAGACTTGAACTGACGACCTGCTGATTACGAATCAGCTGCTCTACCAGCTGAGCTACGTCGGCCTACCCCTGTCGATTGTATCTTTCGGGGTGTGGAAGGTAAAGTTAAGCGGTGTGGCACTTGCGCCGCCCTTAGAGCTATGTGCGCTAGGGCGCTATGCTTTCGCCGCGCCAGCAGGTGAACCATGTCGATCATGGCACAGACGTTGCAGCTTGCTTTCAAAGTCGCACTGGTGTGGGCAGGAGGATTCGTGTTGGCGGTTGCGGTGCGGGCGCTGCTCCCCGACAAGATCGGGCTCAACTTTTATGGCAGCGGCGGCGCGGTCTTCGTGCCCTACAGCCGCATCGGTTTTTGGACCTGCCTGCTGGCTGCGGTCACAGTGACGGCGCTGGTGGTGATCCGGGCCATGCTGGTGGACTTCGGCCTGCGGCAAATGCACTGAGAGACACTGCGGCGCGCCGCTAAACTTCTACCCATGTATGGAAATCCTGCAGACGACTGGCGCGCGCTCACTGAGCACTATCGCTCCATGGGCGATGAGGAGCTGCAAGAGCTCGCGGCCGACTTCAGCGACTTGACGCCGACGGCCCAGCAGATTCTGCGCGACGAGATGCGGCTGCGCAAGCTGGGCGATCCGCAGTGGGAACGGCCGGCCGCCCAAGTTCCCCACGCGGCCAAGCAAGCGCAGAGCGCCGATTCATTTCTCGGTCGAGCCGCAATGGCTCTCGGAACCAGGCGGCCCGAGCCGGTTCCGAATACGCCGGCATCCCAATCACCGTCTGCGGGTCCGGTCGAGTACACCTGGAAGACGCCGCTGTGCAATTGTGAAAGCGACGAGCAGGCATGGCAAATCTCCGAGGTGCTTAAGCGGGCCGGGATTGAAAGCTGGATCGAGAGCGCCAGCACTTATGCAAATTCCTCAGGCTCTCAGCACATCGCTGTCGATGAAGGCAACCGTCGCGTGCTGGTGGCAGCCGATCAGCTCGACCAGGCGCTGGAGATAGCGGCGCAGCCGATTCCGCAGGAGATCGTCGAGCAATCCAAGGTCGGCCCACCTGAATACGAGCCGCCAGCGTGCCCAAAATGCGGCGCCGCCGATCCGATTCTCGAAGATATTGACCCGGTAAACGCGTGGAAGTGCGAGGTCTGCGGCGCGGAATGGTCAGATGCGCCGCGGGAGGCGGGCGAGGGAACCGAAAGCGGTGTTTAGAAAGGTGTTAAAAGACGGAAAGAGCCACCCGGCAACTGGGTAGCTCTCTCCTCAGGGAGAATAGTTCCAACGGAGGCAAACCCATCAGAACTTTCTGGCTGCATGTTAGGGGCGGGGGGAAGCGGTGTCAAGGGAAATGTTCTGGAAAATAACTTGTTTTTATTCAATAATTTAACAAAATGCCCAGGAGCCTTTTCGGGGTCCAGTATTCGCTTTTCATTCGTCTGAAATCCTCCGTCAATTCCCGTGATTTCGCGGTGTTTCTTCGGGTTTCTGCCGAGTCTTCCACAG
>JASHRF010000002.1 GCA_030037545.1 Acidobacteriaceae bacterium
CACTTGATGCAGGATTCTCCGTGTCCCACTTCATCAGCTTCGTGCGCATTCCGGCCTTGGCTCTTCGCCAGCACATCCGCCCCCTGCCGCGCATCCACGTGCTCGCCGAGGACACGCTCGCCATGCGCGTCTGGCCCAACGGCATCGACTTCAACCTGCACATGAACAACGCCCGCTACCTGAGCGCCATGGACTACAGCCGCTGGTGGGCGCAGTGTGGGTTACCTACCGCCGCTCCCTGCCGCTCTTCGCCCGCTTCACCCTCACCTCGCGCCTAGAGCCTGTTATTAACTTTTTTGCAATCTACTGATTCAAAAGCACTTGCGAACCAAAATAGAGTTCAGCCTAATCGCTGTAAACTGTTGATTCTACGCGACTTGCCACAAGGTTAATAACAGGCTTTAGGCCGCAGCGGATTTAGACGGTCCGGATCTCCGATGACGGATAGAGGCGTGCTCCACAAACCGGTTTGCCTCCTTTGCCTCCGCGTGCCCTTTTACAAAAACCTGAACTTCCCGCACTTTCTGGTAATTGACAAAGAAATCTTCGACCTGCTTGAGGACCTTGGGCTCAAGTTCCGCTAGTTCATGAACCCCTGCGTAAAGGAAGGATGCCTCGGCAACTGCAATGATGCGGTCGTTTTCCACTTCCTCTCCTCCCTTATCGTGCTGTCGAGCGAGAATCGCGCCGATCGGGCGACAGTCAATCTGAAAGCCTGGAAACGTCGGCTCGTCGTTCAGGACCAGAACATCGAGTGGATCGCCGTCGTCGCTCTGCGTTCCGGGGAAAAAGCCGAAATCGTAAGGAAAGACCATCCCTTCGGGCATCACTTTGGAAAGCTTCATGCGCCCGCTCTCCTCATCGAACTTATATTTGTTACGGCAGCCGCGCGGCGTTTCGATCACCACCTGTCTCGTCATGCAAGCCCCGGAACCATCGGATTTTCGAACTGCCGTTTTCATTCAGGAATCCTCCGCTTGTTAAGCTCGTCAAGCGGCATCGCATCTTCAGATGCCGCTGAACTGCCTCCAGTCTTCTTGTTCCCTTGCCCTGCTAAGCGACTCTTGGGTTCCCTTTGAAGTTTGTGTAGGGCGGGCTCAGATCATAACGGATTCCAGGCTCGCACTGATCGCGGCGATTGGAAAAAAAGATGGCGTCGCCCTGCTTGATCAGATAATCGGCCGTGCGCGCGGCCAGCGCCTGAATCGTCAACCCCGGATTCGCCGACCCCTGCGTGGGCAAAATGCTGCCGTCGCAGACGAACAGGTTCGGAATGTCGTGGGTGCGGCCGAATTTATCGACCACCGACGTGGCAGGATCGCTGCCCATGCGCGCGGCCCCCACCAGATGCGCATAGCGCGACTCCTGAACAACCTGCTCTGCACCGGCCGCCCACATCACTTCCATCACCCTTTTCTTTCCGAATTCAATCAGCTTCTTGTCGTTGTCGTGCAGATTGAAAGTAACCTTTGCTACGCGAAGCCCATACTGATCTTTCTCTTCGGCAAGCTCGACCCGGTTATCTTCCCAGGGAAGAATCTCGCCCAGCACGCCGATCGTGGCCCAGTGATTCATATCCATCATCACGCGGCGCAGTCCCCATCCCCACGCTCCCATGGCGTTCATCATCTGCTTGGCAAACGCGGCCGGAAGCGGGCCGACAGTCTGGATCGCGAAGCCTCGAGCAAAATCGCGCCGCTTGTCGGTCTCGTAAAACTCCTCTGACAGGGCATGTGCCGGGGGCGCTTTGTAGAGCCGGATCAGTTCGTCGAATCGCCCTGCCACAACATTCCCCGCCTGCGCCATGAGGTATTGGCCCAGCGTGCCACTCGAGTTCGCCAATCCATGACGGTGACCGGAGCAGGCGGAATTCAAGAGCAGTCGAGGCGTTTCGATGGCGTAGCCGCTGACGATGACGGCACGCGCGCGCTGGAAATGCTCGTTTCCGTCGCGGTCGATGTAAAGCACCCCGTCCACGCGCCCGTCGTCGTGCAGGCTAATGCGCGCGGCCATGGAGAGCGCGCGAATCTCCGCGCCATGGTCGATGGCGTCGGGGACGTGGGTGATGAGCGTGCTCGCCTTGGCTCCGACTTTGCAGCCCTGAATGCAAAATCCGCGGTAGATGCAGTGTGGCCGGTCTCCGTGCGAAGCGGAGAGAATCGCCACCGGACCGCCCGCCACGCTGCGAAGGCCCAGCTTCGCGCATCCACGCACCAGCACGTCCCCTACGCCGCCCAGCGGATGAGGCCCATAAGGATAACCATGCGGGTCGCCCCAGGGAAACCAGGCCGGGCCGGCAACGGGAATTTCCTGCTCCAGCAATTCGTAGTACGGTTTCAAATCCCAGTAAGAGATTGGCCAATCTGCGCCGACGCTGTCTTCGCTATACACGCGAAAGTCAGAGGGATGAAATCGCGGCGCGAATGCGGCCCAGTGCACCGATCCGCCGCCCACGCCTTTGCCGCTGTTGTTGGCGCCGAGCGCGAGAGGGTCTTTCCCGCCTGTGATGCGGAGGTCATTCCAATAGAGTTCATGCGAGCCCCTTTCGTCGCTGACCCAATCCTTTTCCGTATCCCAGAAGGGGCCTGCTTCCAAAGCGACAATACGAAACCCAGCACGTGCCAGCCGCTGCGCAAGAACTCCCCCCGCCGAGCCTGCGCCGACGATGCAGTAGTCGACTGTTTCCCTGTCGGCATACTTTCGCATGGGCGCCGGGAGCGTTTGCATGGAGCCGAGGCGATGGCCATGATGATTCAGCATCGACATCAGCTGCTGCTCCCGTGAGCTTGCGGTAAAACCTGCTCAGGTGGAGCGCCCTGTTCGTCCAATTCCGAGAGCGAGTCCACCGGCGCGTTCCAGTCGTAGCGCTGCTCGTCGACCTCCCACGGCTCAGGCAGACCATTTTCGAGCCGCATATATCCGCGCGGATAAGCTGGGCCGCCAAAACCGATCTCATCCCATGCCCAGGGGTGCGAATAGTAAGCCGTAACACAATCCTCCGCCAGCAACGTCCAGAAGCGATGGACCGGCATGCGCTGCCAGATGCGATGGGCCGGATCGGGCTTGCCGTCATGCAGCGACTTCAGAATCAGTTCCTGCCGATGAACGGTCAGCGAAACAAACGGCTCATGAAAGCGCTTTTGCGCCATCTCGTCAATGGCCTTTAACCCCAGGCGATATGCTTCCCGGTCGGGAGGCATGTCCTCATAGCGAAATCCGTTGAGCTCGTTCTTGAAGAGTCTCTCGTCGATCGCGGGATGGACGGGAATCATCCGGTCTGCGGCCCGATCGTCCTGCGGAATGACGCGACTGACGATTGCAGTGAGCAATTCCGCCTCTCCGGAAGAAAAGAAGCGGAGGGGCGGAACCTTCTCCACGCGTTCCGTTACGACTTGACGCGTCGTCTCGTCCCATTTCTTCTTTTGCGCCAGGGTGCTGAAGCCGGAATAGTATCCGGGTTGGGCCAGATCGCGAATTTCGCCGCCCGTCGGCCGCAGCGGATAAGACTTCTGTTTCATTTCTCTCGCTCCCGGCGAAGAAGGCTCGCCAACAGTCCCAGAAACCCGCAAGCTGCAAAGAGCAACGGTGCAAAGATCGGGGGCCCGTAGAGTATGTTGTAGAGCGGCTTCTTCAAACCGCCGGGCCGTTTCGCAATACCACGCGCGTGATAGTAGAATCCGGCGGCGCCATCCGCCAGGGCCAGCGCGGAAACCGCGGGAAGTGCGGTATTGGCTATCCTGGGGCTTTTGATCGCTCCCGCGGCAGCAGCCATGAGAAGCGGCGTGAGCAATACCGGCGTCCACTGCGCCTTGTAACGGAAATTCGATTTGTAGTGGGAATAAAGTGCTTCGAATCCGCTGAAGAAGGCCCAGAGAATGGTGATTGCCGAGAGATGCTTTTGGAATCGGCCGTGACGCAGATCCCTGCGCCAATCGGAACTTCCCGGAAGGGTGCTGGTAATCTCTTGCACCTTGGCCCCAACGCTATGAAGCTCCTCCTCGCGGCGAAGATAAGAAGCCATCCATCCCAGGTAGGCGCTGGTGCCGAAGAGCAGCGGAGCAAAGATGGGCGGCCCCATGACGATATTGGTTACCGGCAGGCTCCAGCCGCCCGGCTTGCGCGCCACGCCGCGAACGTGAAAAAAGAATCCAATGACGCCGTCCGCCAGCGTCGCTGCACTCACGCAGCGCAGCAGAACCTGCGCGCCCCATCGGCTGAACACGCCCAGCAGGCTGGAACCTGCAAGCGCTCCGCTGAGAAGCACCGGCGTATACATGATGGGATTGCTGTAGCTTCCCTTATAGTGCTCATAGCCGACTTCCAGACCGCTGGCCACGCTGGTGGCGGAGACGATCAAACAGAGGCTGCGCTGAAAGCATCCGTGGCGGATGTGTTCCAGGATGCTGGTGGTAGCGATTCCGATCGGCTTGGGCAGCGCGCGCTCTGCGTTTTGCTCCAGCGCGGTGGTGAGCGCGAAGCTCATGCAATCTCTCCTTCAACTCGTGTAGCGTTCAATCCGTGTAGCGTTCGGCATCCTTCCGTTTGAAGACCAGGCCCAGTCCCGGCCGCGATCGATCCGGCCGCAGTTCTCCATTGGTAGCGGGGATGAATCCATCGAAAAGCATTTCTTCAATGCGCACGTGATCTTGAAAATACTCCACATTCCGGAAGTCCGGCACCGTGCAGGCCACGTGCATATGAAGAGATGGAGCGCAATGCGCGGAAAGCGGGCAGCCGAAACTCGCGGCTAGCGCCGCGCCCTCAAGGAAACCTGTGAATCCTTTGCACCGCGTGGCATCGAGCTGCAGCACGTCCACCGCTCCGGCCTCAAGCATGCGCCGGAAGTAGAACGAATCGTAGCCGTATTCGCCGGCGGCAATTTCCATTTCTGCCGGCGCCGCATCCCGGACCATGTGCAGGCCGGCAAGATGATCGGAACTCACCGGCTCCTCAAACCAGCTCACGCCGCTCTCGCGAAAACGGGCCGCGAATGCAATCGCCTGCTTGGCGCTGAAGGCTCCGTTGGCGTCCACGAACAGATTGGCGTCCGGCCCGATGGCCTTGCGGGCGACCCTCACCCGTTCCACGTCGGCCTCGGGATGGGAACCGATCTTCATCTTCACGCTCTTCAGTCCGTCTTGCGTCCAGCCGGACAACTGCTCCGCAAGCTTCTCGTTTGCATACGAGGTGAACCCTCCGCTTCCATAAGCGGGAACACTCTCCTGAGCCGCTCCCAGAAGATCGAGCACGGAACATCCCATCAACTTCGCCTTCAAATCCCATAGAGCCACGTCGAGAGCCGAAATCGCCATCGACGTGATTCCCTGGTTCCCGCTGTTGCGAACCTGCCTCTGCATGGCTG
Organism: Acidobacteriaceae bacterium; assembly: GCA_030037545.1. Classification (GTDB taxonomy): domain Bacteria; phylum Acidobacteriota; class Terriglobia; order Terriglobales; family Acidobacteriaceae; genus Telmatobacter. The sequence goes on from JASHRF010000002.1 coordinate 5,363, forward strand.
CGTGCAGCTTGGGAATCTCCAGGGGAGATTGCTTGTGAATGACTTTCTCCGCAAGATGATGGGCAACTACGGCAGTGGCTTTGTGCCCATAGGTAAATCCAAGACCCATCTCGCCGCCGGCGCGGATTTCGATCACGATCAGCGTCGTCGAATCCCAGCTCAATGTTCCATCTGCCTCGGGAACGTCGGTCGGAATGGTATAGGACGATACATTTGCCTCTTCGATCGATGCCTCGAACGACCGCATGAGCACCGTCCTTCTACGCGCCAAATCGTTGGCGATCAAACCAGCTCGCGAACCTTATCGTGCGCGTTCGTGAGTACAATCTTGGTCCGGTTCGGTTCTCCACGCACCAACGCTTCTGCCAGCTTCACGGCCTGAGAGGCCTTGATCTTTGCCGGCATGGGCGGAGTGAACTGATCGACAATCGCCTCGATGAGGACCGGTTCGCGTCGGGTCAACACTGTATCCAGTTGTGCTCCACACGATGCCGCGTCGTCGATCTTGATGGCGTCGATCCCCGCGCCCCTGGCGATGGCCACAAAATCCGCGGGATAAAGATCGCATGCGTACTCGGGATTTCCCAGGAACACCATCTGCTCCCACTTGATTTGTCCGAGCGTGTCGTTCTTGATCACGATGATCTTGATATTGAGCTTGTATGCGGCAACGGTGATGAGTTCTCCGAGCAACATACTCAACCCTCCGTCGCCGATGATGCAGTAGACGGGTCGATCTGGATACGCGACCGCCGCCGCGATCGCGTAGGGCAAGCCGCAGGCCATGGTCGCCAGATTTCCCGAACAGCTATGTTTCTGCCCGCGCAACGCGGGAACGTAACGTGCCCACCAGGTTGTGATGGTGCCGGAATCCGAGGTGACGATGGCGTTTGACGGGATGCGCTTGCCGAGCTCCCACCCCACCGCCTGGGGTTTCATCGGCTTGTCGCCGAGCGTGCCGCGCTTCTCCATCAGCCGCTGCCACTCGGCTTTCGACTTCTGTGCTTTTTCAAGAAAGCCCTTATGGTGCTGTTTGAGAAGCGGCAGCAGCGCGCGCAGACAGGCCTTCGAATCTCCCACAAGTCCCACATCCGCCGGGTGCCTCAGGCTGATGCGCTGTGGATCGATATCGATTTGCACGCACTTGATGGAGCCGGGCTCAGGCAGAAACTCAACGTACGGAAACGATGTGCCAGACATAAGCAGCGTATCGCAGCCTTCCAAAGCATCCTGGGAGGGCTCTGTCCCGAGCAGCCCGATACCTCCGGTGGTGTAAGGACTATCGTCGGGAACCGATGCTTTACCGAGAAGCGCCTTGATCACCGGAGCGCCGAGCTTTTCGGCGGCCTCTTCCAGCTCCTCCGTGGCGTGCAACGCGCCCTGGCCGGCAAGGATCGCAATTTTTTTCCCGCGATTCAGAATGTCGGCTGCATGTTCAATCTCCACCTTGCACGGAGATTGTTCAAAATAGGTTGGAACGGCGGAAGTGTGATGCACGGGGTTGCGCTCCGACCGCCCTTTCTTCGCCTCCTGAACCTGCACGTCAACAGGAATTGTGATGTGCGCGACTCCCCTCGAGATAAGTGCGGTGCGGATGGCCAGGTCGGCAACGCTTTCCATGTGGGCGCCGCTCATGACGCGCTCATTGTATTCCGCCACGTCAATGAAGAGCTTGTCGAGCGCCACATCCTGTTGTGTGAAAGTTCCGATCAGGTCGCTATGCTGAAGGCCCGTAATCGCCAATACCGGCGCATGATCCATCTTGGCGTCATAAAGCCCGTTCAGCAGATGAATACCGCCTGGACCCGAGGTAGCAATACAGACACCCAGCCGGCCGGTGAACTTCGCGTAAGCGCAGGCCATGAACGCTGCCGCTTCTTCGTGCCGCACATGAATAAAGCGAATCCGGTCTTTCTGTTTCCGAAGCGCTTCGAATACGCCGTTGATACCATCGCCAGGAAGGCCGAACACCGTGTCCACTCCCCAGGTCAGCAACCGTTCCACGAGTACATCCGATGCGTCGGTCACAATTTACTCCTGAAAAATCTATGGATTCGCGTCGTGCCGAATACTCGTTTGGACGCGGCTTTCGTGCCGGGAGTTTCCCAGCGCTCCACGCAACCCCCAGGCCAGGCCTGACCGCCGGCCGTCTCCGAATTTCAATTCTGGTTACGCGGTTGGATGTGTAGCGATTTCGGCCTTCCATCAGGGAAAGCCCCGATCACGTCTAAGAGCCTGTTTACGATCTCCTGGAGCGTGTTTCAAAAATAGGCTTTGAAAGGGCACGGTGGGCGCCCTCTGGGCAAGCCGTGCCGTGCAAAATCCGCCGTTGATGCGGCTTTAGCCGCTGAGGGAAGGTTCCTTGATTGTCCCGGCAGCATTTTTGAAACACGATGTAAGAATCTGTTCCCAATCGGCAAGAAGGGTGGTTTTCGACTCGCCAAGTCCGCCACTGGCAGGCGATAGACGGTAACCCCAGGCCCCAGCCGGGGGGGAACAGAAGGCTGATTTCGTAGCCCAGCCCGCTTCAGCAGGCGAAAAAACACCGTCCTCCAACAAATCGTAAACAGGCTCTCAGTCACTCGGCCCGCAGCGCCTGCATCGGCTCGATCCCTGAAGCCCGCATCGCGGGCAGCCACGCTGCCACCAGTCCAGCCAGCGCCACCACTCCGCACACCGGCGCCAGCACCGCCGGATTCCTCCCGCTCGCGCCGTACAACATGGACTGCAGCACCGGCGCCGACACCAGCGTTGCCGCCAGCCCAATCGCCATCCCGGTAGCCAGTAACACTGCGGCTTCGCGCAGTATCATCGCCAGCACCGTCTTGCGTTCGGCGCCAGCCGCACGCCGATCTCGCGCGTCCGCCGCGTTACCGAATACATCATCACGCCGTACAGTCCCACCACCGTGAGCAGCAGCGCCAGCCCCGCAAACGTGCCCACCAGAACCGCGGCGAACCGCGGCTGCGCCAGTTCGAGTGACAGCAGGTCCCGCATGGTGCGCACGTCCGTCACCGGAATCTCGCTGTCTATCGACCTCGCCGGAGGTGGTATAACGAATTTAGTCTGTAACCGCAATGCGACAACCGCTTTTCGATTTTGCCGTACAGTGCGCAGGCCGGGTTCTCCTTGCGCGCGACTTGGTTCTGGGTCGAGTCGAACGTAATTGGACGATTCAGGATCGCTCAGAACCTGGAGCCGCGCGGCTCAGGATTGAGAGCGGCAAAAACGTCCTCGACGCGGTGGTGGTCGTCCCCACCGCGAAAGCGGCGCGGGCCAGCGTGCTCATCTGCCATGGAATTGGTGAAACGGTTCAACATTGGTTCGCCGTTCAGCAACTGCTTGCGGCCCATGGCGTAGCTTCGCTGGTATTCGATTACTCCGGATACGGAAAGAGCTCCGGTGCCTTTGGTGCGCGCCAAAGCGAGCTGGATGCGGAGACGGCTTTCTGCACTCTGGCGCGGTTGACCGCGCCGCTGCCGGTCTCGCTTCTCGGATTTTCCCTCGGCAGCGGGATTGGCGCCGCCATTCTGCCGCGCGTGCCCGCTCATTCACTGCTGCTTTGCGCGGCGTTTACCTCGCTGCGCGACGCGGCGCGCAGCGTGGGCGTCTTCGGGATCTTAAGCCTGGCCACGCCCGAGATCTGGAATTCCGTGGGTGCGTTACGCTCATGCAGGGTTCCCGTGCAGATTGTTCACGGCGGAAAAGATCGGCTTTTCCCCGTGGCCATGGCCTCGAACTTGAAAAACGCCTGCGACTCCCGCGCCGAGCTGGTCGTCGTTCCCGGTGTTGCCCACAACGAGCCTTACTTCCGCCCCCGCCTTTCCTACTGGGGGCCGATCATCGCCCACCTGGTGGCGTTGCCGGCAACAGCCGCATAAGCTCGCCGGAACTGGTTCGCATCCGCTACGAGATCCGACTATTTATTTTGCGGCCAGATCGACATCGTAGAGATTCACGGCCGGGATGGCGGCCGTGACCCATGGGCAGATCGCCGGAAGCCAAGCCGATGAGGCGGTAATCGGTGGCCGCGATAGGGCGCAGATTGTCGATGTTGGCGATTTTTTCAGGCTTGCCGGCGGGTGCATGGGTGCGCCTGGAGGGCCGGCCGGTGCCGGATCGAGCACTGTGACAGGGGCAATGGCACGGTAGCCGCACCTGCTTACAAAGCCCTCCGCCGGGATTCCGGTCCAATATGGCTGTGACTCGCGTCACAATCAATCTCGCTACCATATCGCTAAGCTTTCTCCGATCAGGTGGTCAGGCTGGCGATCCGGCGCAATCTTGGGCGCCGCTGGGCGCGCAAGCCTTCACCGCCCCCAGCGGCGAAGGCTTGCACGCTGCGGTCCACGAGCCTCGGAATTGAATCACAGGAGAAATTGCCAATCCATCATCCACTGCGGCGATCGATGCTGGTTTGGACCAACGTCGAGGATTGGGGGCTCTGTGGGACAGGTTGCAGGGTTTTCAGAATGTGCCGCCTTCAGCAAAGTATGTTCCTCCATTGATCCAGGTGATCGTTGTCAGGACCTTGTCGAGTGCCTCGCCAACCCTCCCGCGAGTCCGTGGATTCGCTCACCTGTGCGGCGATTGATCGACATAGCTTTCGCGCTGTCGGTATTGCTGGTTTTGGCCGCGCCCATGCTGCTGCTTGCAGTCTGCATACGTCTCACCTCGCCGGGCCGCTCGCTGTTTGCGCAGCAACGCGTAGGCTTGCGCGGACGTCTCTTTAAGCTTTACAAGTTCCGCAGCATGAGTGAAACCCCCGGTCGTGATCGCAGTTCTGGACTGACCCGTGCAGGCGACGGCAGAGTGACTACGCTGGGGCGTTTCATGCGCAGGTTCAAGATCGACGAGCTGCCGCAGTTCTGGAACGTTTTGCGCGGCGACATGAGCGTGATCGGCCCACGGCCCAAGCTGCCCCGGTATGCCACCCTGTTCAAAATGGGCTACCGGCCCGGCATCACCGGAGAGGCAACCCTGGCTTTCCGCCATGAGGAGGAGCTCATGCGCGAAGTGGGCCAGGCCGAGCTGGACGATTTCTATGCGCGCCACATCAAGCCCGTCAAAGCGCGGATCGACGCCTGTTATATGTGCCGTGCCACTCCCATCTCCGACCTGCGCATGGTGGCCCGGACTTTCCTCAGTTGCTTGCGTCCGGCAGCCGTGCCGGCGCGCACGCCGGTGGCACCGGTTTCCGCGCGTGTTCAACCCCTCCCGGACTTGAGCGCTGCGCAGCGGCAGGCGCAACCGCCAGTGACCTGTCATTCCTGATCTGCTGCTCTTCTGCCTTAATAGGGCTGGCCGGCAACCAGTTGCGGCTGTACCTGTCGGCGCTGGCCTACACGCCGGTCGAAGCGCTCAGACGGCTGGCGCTGAAAGACACCGATTGAGCCGAGGCGCAGGTGGATACGATCCGCCTCAAGCTGTTCGAGATCGGCGCCCTGGCGCGCATCAGCGCCCGCCGCGTGGGGCTGGAACTCAGCTCCACCTATTTGTGGAAGCAGATTTACGCAATAGCCTTCGACGCCGTGCGCTGCTGAAGCTCTCTGACGACCCAAACCGTCCTTGCTGCACCGACTATGCAAGAAGCCCGGCGGAGCCATGCCAAAAATCCGGCCCCGATTCTCCAAATGCCGTCCGCGTAAGCAAACCGTATAGCGGCCTTGCCGCCCTCGTCAGACACGAAGGATACACAACAGATCGATCCGTGTGAGAAATGCCAGCCAACCCCCAAAGACAGCACAAACCCCGCCCTCACGGCGGGGTTTGCGGCTTTTGGAAAATTGTCTCGGAAGTATGGCCGCCGGCGCAAGGACGATTACATTGCGGCCACGAAAGCCGGCGCCAGTCGGCTGCCGCTCACCTCCAGCACCTGACTCATCCGCAAGATCATTTCCTGATAGGTCGACGCAGCGCACTGCGCATTTGCGCAAATGCGTTCATTGACCTCGTGAAACGCGTACTGCGACAGCGCCAGGACCACGCTCACCCGGATCTGCATGGCATCGCTGCGCAGCTCCGTCAGCAGGGCATGATCGATGGAGTCGGTGTTGCGCGCCGCGTAGCCGGCTATCTCCAGCATCACGCCCGCGTTCCGGTACATCGCGTAAAGCCCGCGCGCGCCATGGAACCGCTCCCAGCGCTTTTCCGGAGCGCAGTCCTGGCCGCCCAGACAATCGCCCAGTTGCTGCGCGCCCCAACCCGGCTCCAACCTCCCCACCAGCTCGCTCCAGGTTTGCGCATCGCGCCGCCGGGCTGCGGCCCGGGCGTGCACCAGAAACACAACCGCAAGCGCCGCCAAGGCTATCGGAATTGCCAGTGCAAACATCATTGCTTCCCCTAAGCGTGACAATAGGGCTCACCAGGATCGGCAGCCTTTTAATCCCGCTTTGTTTGGTCCACAACAAGTACCCATAGTTGCGGGTACAGAGGTAACTTAAAGGAATCGCAAGAAGGAATCAATCACACTTTGGTGGTAAATGTTTCAAATGGCGTGGCTTTTAGCTTCTTCCATAGCGCCAAGGCAGAGAAGCAGTCTTTCCGCAATTCGCCTGGCGCGAAGCCCAATCCTTAAGTGGAGTTTTTATGGGGAAAACGCCACATTTGCGAAACGTCATGCGAATTGGAGAACCGCCGGCGGTTTTCGCTCTTTCAGCGCATCGGCCGCGCCAGCGGCGGAATGCTTCTTAACTCTGCCCTCCGCTGGCCGCGCGCGCCAGCAGTGCGAGCACCGGCCGCTGGCTGGCCAGGATCCGCTCTCCCGCCTCTTCGAGCGAGAACCACGCCCCGCGGTCTACTTCCGGAATTTCCATGCGCCGGCCGGAGCGCGGCGGCCACTCGATCTCGCACAGGTTGCTCCTGAGCGCGGCCGGATCGCAGTCCCCCTCCAGCGCAAAGACCGCAACTAACTTGCCGCCGGCCTGCCGGACCGTGCCCAACTCCATCAACTGCCCGGAGACGGCAAAGCCGGTTTCTTCAGCAAACTCCCGCAGAGCCGCGGTCAGAGGATTCTCGTCCGCGCCGTATTCGCCCTTGGGAATCGACCACGCTCCCAGGTCCTTTTTTGTCCAGAACGGCCCGCCGGGATGGACCAGAAACACCTCCAACCCACCCTCCCCGCGCCGATAGAGCAAAATCCCCGCGCTGCGCTTCCCCATTCCGGAATTCTAGTGAATCGCGGTCATCGCGCGCATTCGTTGAGAAAGCCACTCTGATTTGCAACGGGGAAGCGATCAGCCGCGCTAAGCGCGGCCGCAAACGGGCCCCAAAAGAGGAGTCTGACGCTTCCCATATAAACTGATCAGTTATGACCACCCTCAAAGCCGTGCGCGGCACGCGCGACCTGCTGCCGCCGGAAACGGCGCTGTGGAACCGCATCGAGGCCACCGCGCGCCGGGTCTTCGCGCGCTACAACTTCGGCGAAATCCGCACTCCCAT
>JASHRF010000033.1 GCA_030037545.1 Acidobacteriaceae bacterium
CTAACCCAAAAGGGAGGTCCCCTGGCTTTGCCGGGGAGGCAGTCGGGGTTTGACATTTCCGGGAGTTTTCATGGGCCTGCGGCGCACCCATATGAATGAAAATCGGTTTGAGCCGAGGCAGTGTAGGATAGGCAGCGCGTGGGACGGTGAAGGTTGCATGGACTCTGGATACGTTGAGACCGTCCGGGAGTTTGATCTGGAAGGCGCGTTCTGAACCAATCTTTGTCGTGCCATCCATCCTGGCGGGAAGGGTGGCAGCACGTGACGGTGTCTAGCATCTCTTAGCGCGCATTCTACCGCTTCCACGCCAGGAGGAAGCGATGTCCTACAAGATAGCAGGAATTGACGTACACAAGAAGGTGCTGATGGTGGTCGTGATCGATGCGATTACTCCGGATGAGACGCCGGAACGGCGACGATTTGCGACGATGCCGAGCGACCTGCGCCGCTTGGCAATCTGGTTGCGAGAGCGGGATGTAAAAGAAGCGGTAATGGAATCGACTGCGCAATATTGGCGGTCAGTGTGGCTGGAATTGGAGCCGCATATGCTTTTGCACCTGGCCCAGGCGTTCTCCAACCGTGCCCCGCGGGGGCGCAAGCATGACTTCCGGGATGCCGAGCGCCTGGTCCGACGTCTGATCGCCGATGAGTTGATCTTGAGCTTTGTCCCGGATGGGGAGCAGCGTATTTGGCGCAACCTGACGCGGTCGAGGACGCAACTCACTCGCAACCGGGTGCGACTGCAGAGTCAGATGGAGTGTCTGCTGGAAGAGATGCGAATCAAGCTGTCCAGTGTGGTCAGCGACCTGCTCGGTGCCAGTGGTCTTCGCATTTTGCGTGCTCTGGCTAAAGGGGAAACAGATCCGAGGGAACTGGCAGCGTTGAGGGATGACCGTTTGAAATGCACTGAGGCGCAATTGGTAGATGCGCTGACGGGAAGCTCGCAGCCGATGCATCGGGAAATGCTGGCTCTTCAACTGGAACATCTCGAACTGATCGATACGCAAATGGAGAAGCTCAGTCACATGATCGCACAAGCCATGAAGCCACATCAGGAAGCAGTGATGCGACTGGCGGAAGTGCCCGGTTTCGGAGTGGATTCGGCGCAGCAGGTGATCTCGGAAGTAGGAGCCGAAGCCAGCACGTTTTCCTCGGCGGCGGAATTGACCTCCTGGGTGGGTGTCTGTTCGGGGAAGGACGAAAGCGCCGGAGAAAACCACAACAGCCGTTCCGCCAAGGGCAACAGATATCTGCGCCGGGTACTGAACCAGGCGGCCCACGCTGCGGTCAGGAAGAAAGGCAGCCATTTTCAGACAGTGTTTCGGCGTCTATTACCGCGCTTGGGCTATCAAAGTGCCATCTGGGCGATCGCCCATCGGCTCTGTCGGGTGGTCTGGAAGATTCTTCATGAAGGAGTGTCATTTATTGAGCAAGGCAACCAACCGGATCCCGCAAAACAGAAGAGACGCGCCAAGGATCTGGCAAGAGCTCTCCGTCGGCTCGGGTACGAGGTCGCAATCTCTCCAATCAACCCGACAAGTCAAAACGGAATACCAATCCTAGGGAGTTGATTTTCGACGGAGTCCATCCAGAAAACTTCTCGACGTGAGCCGGCAAAGCACACGAGGAGGAGATCTCGGATGGACGAATACGAAAGTTTAAGCCACACGAAGTGGGAGCGCAAATACCATGTGATATTCATTCCCAAGTGCCGCCGCAAGACGCTGTACACGCAACTGCGGCCGCATTTGGGCGAGGTGATGAAACGGTTGGCCGAGCAAAAGGAGAGCCGCATCGAAGAAGGCCACCTGATGTCAGACCACGTGCACATATGGATCTCCATTCCGCCCAGGTACTCGGTCAGTCAGGTGATCGGGTTTATCCAGGGCAAGAGCGCGATCCATCTGGCGCGAGTGTACGGGGAGCGCAAGAAAAACTTTGTCGGGCAGCACTTTTGGGCGCGCGGATTCTTGGTGTCCACAGTGGGCCGAAACGAGAGCGTGATCGGGGAGTACATCCGCACCCAGGAAGAGGAAGACAAGCGATTGGAGCAACTGGAAATGTGGAAGTAGGCGGCCACCGTAAGGTGGCTCAACATCAACCGGGGCCGCGCTAGCGACCCCGCTCAAGCCGCTTTGAGCGGCTCACATCATAAGGCTACCGGCTTTGCCGGTGGATACTTACCAGCGTAGCGCGAGTGTTAGAGGACATACTTCAAAGACAGCCTTGCGGTTCACCGATGCTTGATCTTGAGAAGTTAGTAGCGGAATGCCGTGAGGCAACAGCAGAGAGGGGATAGGAATGACAAAGCGGAATTGGAAACTTTGGGGAGAGTGGCATCTACAAACAACAGGCTTTTACTCGCTTCACACTCGCGGGTACTACTGGTTCAACCTTGAAACTATCAGAACGCAAGCTGACATTGATATGTGGGTACAACAGATTCAACAGAAAGTTGGCAGTTGGGATGTTGCTGGATTGCAACAAGCATTCTGCGATATTTTCGGCGCTCTCAGTGCGCCTTTCAGCAAACAAGCAATCAGGCAACGCATTAAAATGTTGCTTTCCTAATCAGCAGTTCTCTATGTGGGTACTGACATGAGTATAGAAATTGACACTCCAATCCTTGCCCCGAAAGCTATCGCTAGAGAAGTTATAGCTAGTGCGATTGCAGACTTGAACACGGCCAGAGAACGTGACCAACAGGAATGGATGCAAGAGCAAGAAGTGTTAGCGCGACTTTGTGACAGGGAACGAAAGAGCAAATTGGTAAAGCGTAGTTGGGCGAGCCGCAAACGCAAGTCTGTTGACGCGCCAGTTCCTAACCCGGATGGATGGTCAACGTTCTGGCCTTAGACCGGCACAGATCGCGCTACACGGCCCGCTGGCGCATCGCTGACCATCGGGTGAGGGATAACCCCTCCGGGAGCGACTGCAAAGGCTCATAGCGCCGCTGGTAGGGCAAAGCGCCGCGTAGATTCGCCCGCAGTCCGATGGTTCTTTCTCCCTATTGTGACTTGCTGTAACGCCTCTGGCACTGTAGCCGCTGCTCTCGACTGTTGCCAGCCCTGTTGACACTGTAAACCGCGAGAAACCGCTGGTACAGCAGTGTCGCTGGTACTAAAAGCCTCAGTAAAAATGCAGAAAAATGACATATTGAAAGAAAACTGTACCCCCAAAGTGTACCCCCTGTTGTAGAATTCTGACGTTCGGAGGGAACGAAAATGTCAGCGTTCAAACGTGGTGTAAGCGTGTACTTGTGGCCGTCTGGTAAGGCCGGAGGTGGTTGTGATTGAATGACCGGTTGTGTCCACGAGTTTTCGAAGTGGACACGACTGGTTGTGTGGATGAGATGGGTCAGGAACGGGGATTGATCTCGTCGGCGTAGATGTCTTCGTCGACGGCTTTGGCGATGGCCTGGTCGAGCCGGGTGAGCAGTTGGGCCAGGGTCTCGCCGTCGTTGCGCACGAGCATAGCCAGGGTGTTATGGCCGTCGTTGGCGATGGCCACGCAGCCGACCGGGTACATCTGTCCGAGCGTGATTTCGCCCTCGTCGATGAACTCGGCGATGTGCGGGAGAGGCAGGACGGCCGCATCGTGATGATCGGCTGAGTTTTGCTTTACGCGGCGGCTTGGTTTGCTTGCGTCAGCTTTGCGGCGGCGTTCCACGGCAGCAACTCCTCGATGCGGTTGATGGGATGTGTAGCGATGCGGCCGAGCACATGGCGCAGGTAGGGCTTCCGGATCCAGTCCATTCATCTTCGCCGTCTGGATGAGACTATACAGGACAGCGGCCCGCTGCCCTCCGTGATCTGAACCGACGAAGAGATAGTTACGGCGTCCCAAAGCGACCAGGCGGAGGGCTCTTTCCGCGATCAGATTATCGATCTCGATGCGGCCATCGTCGAGATAGCGCATGAGCGCGTCCCACAGGCCGAGCGCATAGCGGATGGCCGCGGCGGTCTCGGACTTCGGCGTCAGTTGCGACAAAGAGGTTTTCAGCCACTCGTGCATCTCTTCCATCAGCGGCCTGGCGCGCGCCTGTCGCACTTGCCGACGCTCTTCGGCGGGACGGCTGCGAATCTCGGCTTCGATCCGGTAGAGCGCGGCGATGCGCTCCACGGCTTCGGTGGCGATGGGCGATTGGTGAGCCTCCATCAGATCGTAAAATTTGCGCCGAATGTGGGCCATACACGGCGCTTGCTGAATCGCTCCGCTCTGGTAAAGCTTGTCGAAACCGGCGAAGGCGTCCGCTTGCAGGATGCCGCGGAATTTAACCAGGTGGCGCTGTGGATGTTCGCCTTTGCAATCGCGCGAGTAAGTGAACCACACCGCCGGCGGCGACTTGTCACCGGCCGGGCGGTTGTCGCGCACGTAAGTCCAGAAGCGGGCCTTCTTGGTTTTTCCGTTGCCGGGAGCCAGCACCGGCAGCGGCGTGTCGTCGCCGTGCAGCTTGTCGGTGTTCATCACATAGCGGCGCAGCGCTTCGACCAATGGTTCCATCAGCGCGCTGGCTTCGCCCACCCACTTGGCCAGCGTGGAACGGTTGAGGCCGACGCCGACTCGGGCGTAGATCTGCGATTGCCTGTACAAAGGCAGGTGGTCCGCATATTTCGCCGTCACCACATGCGACAGCAAGCCGGGTCCGGCCATGCCGCGGTCCACGGGGCGTGGCGGCGCCGGAGCCTGCACCACGCACGAGCACCGCGCACAGTTCAGCTTGGGACGCACATGACGGATCACGAAGAAGCTCGCCGGGATATACTCCAACACTTCGGAAACATCCTCGCCCAGCTTGCGCAGCGCACCGCCGCACTCCGGGCAGCACTTTTCCTTGGGAGGATGGTTGTGAACTTCGCGCGGCAGATGCTTGGGTAGTGCGCGATCTTTGCGCTGCTGCTGCGGCGCGGGCCTGGGCTGCACCTTCTCTGCGGGTCGCATCGGCTGCGCAGCCGCGGCCTGGAGTCCTTCCAACTGGAGTTCAAGTTGTTCGATGTGGCGATCGAGCTTCTCCGACTTGCGTCCGAAGTGCATGCGCCGCAGCTTGGCCACGATCAGCTTCAGATGCTCGATCTCGGCGTACAGGCTCGCCACCAGCGCCTTCACGGCCGCTCGATCCAGCGCGTCTACATCGGGCGGAGTCGCAGGCGCGTCGAACATGATCTAACTATGCCATAACCCGCGTCTAAATTAGATGAAAAGCGCAGTAACTTATCGAATAGTTATCTAACTCCACAGCGCAGGATCACACTGCCATGGTCAACGGTGCGCTGCGCACCGGGCGCCTCCAATCGATCCCCTCGCATAACATCGAAAGCTGCGCCCGCGTCAGCGACACCGTGCCGCTCTCAGCTTGTGGTCAGACAAAATGCCCGCGGTCAAGCAGTTTCTGAAAAAGACAAAAAACGTCGCTGTCATGCCACAAAATCTTGATCCGGTCGCCTCGGCGCCCGCGAAAAATGAACACTTGCCCGGAAAGAGGGCTCTCGTGGAGAACGTTCTGCACCTTGGCGCTCAAGCCAGTGAAGCCGTAGCGCATGTCCGTGAATCCCGCTACAATCCAGATCTGTGTTCCCGCCGGAATCATCCGCGCAGACTCTCCAGCACGGCGCGCACCAGAACGGCATCGACGCGGCCTTCCACGCTGACCAGCGCCCGGCCGGGAAACTCGATATGAATCGCTCCACGCGACGGTGCAGCAACGGAAGCGCTTTGCTCTTCTCCGGACTCGACCTCGTCCACCACCGTCACCGGCAGAAGCCGTGCCGTGTTATGCTGCCGCTGCTGCGAGGATGGTTCGAGCAAACCCGACCGATACAACTTGCGCCACTGAAACACCTGGTTGGCGTTCACGCCATGCCGACGCGCCACAACGGCGACCGAAACACCCTCCGCCAAGGTCTCTTCGACGATGCGGCGTCTCTCCTCCACGGTCCGATACCGCCGTTTGCCGTTGCTCTCCTCTACCGGCTCAATCGCCAATTCCATACGCGCTCCTCCGCGGATACGGTTCTGCACCGCTCCACAAATAAGCTTCGCTGAGCTTAGCCATCAACGCTAGACGGCCAGAAAGAGACGCTTAC